>DASPFV010000234.1:0-99642 GCA_035620975.1 Vicinamibacterales bacterium | reverse complement strand
CTGCTCGAGGTAGATCGCCCCGCCCTTTTCCCTGAACTCGCGGGACTTCTCGGCCATCCCCTCGGCGGCCATCTTCCGCACCTGCTGCGTCAGCTCCATGGAGCAGAACTTCGGGCCGCACATCGAACAGAAGTGCGCGATCTTCGCACCTTCGGCCGGCAGCGTGGCATCGTGGAAGGCCCGGGCCGTCACAGGATCGAGCGACAGGTTGAACTGGTCCTCCCAGCGGAACTCGAACCGCGCCCTCGACAGCGCGTCGTCCCAGGCCTGCGCGCGCGGGTGGCCCTTGGCGAGATCCGCCGCATGGGCGGCGATCTTGTAGGCGATCACGCCCGTCTTCACATCGTCGCGGTTCGGCAGCCCGAGATGTTCCTTTGGCGTGACGTAGCAGAGCATCGCGGTGCCGTACCAGCCGATCTGCGCGGCGCCGATGGCCGACGTGATGTGGTCGTAGCCGGGAGCGATGTCGGTGGTGAGCGGACCGAGGGTGTAGAACGGCGCCTCGTCGCACCACTCGAGCTGCTTTTCCATGTTCTCCTTGATCAGGTGCATGGGCACGTGCCCGGGGCCTTCGTTCATGACCTGGACGCCGTGGCTCCACGCGGTCCGGGTCAGCTCCCCCTGCGTCTTCAGCTCGGCGAACTGCGCCTCGTCGTTGGCGTCGGCGATGGATCCGGGCCGAAGGCCGTCGCCTAGCGAGAACGAGACGTCGTAGGCACGCATGATGTCGCAGATCTCGCGGAAACGGGTGTACGTGAAATTCTCCCGGTGATGCGCCAGGCACCACCGCGCCATGATGGAGCCCCCGCGCGAGACGATCCCTGTCACGCGCCGCGCCGTCAGGGGGATGTAGCGGAGCAGCACGCCCGCATGTACGGTGAAGTAGTCCACTCCCTGCTCGGCCTGCTCCACGAGCGTGTCGCGATAGACCTCCCACGTCAGATCCTCGGGACGGCCGCCGACCTTCTCGAGCGCCTGGTAGATCGGCACGGTGCCAATCGGGACCGCCGAGTTGCGGAGGATCCACTCACGGGTGAGATGGATGTCGCGGCCCGTCGAGAGGTCCATCACCGTATCCGCGCCCCACAGCGTGGCCCACCGGAGCTTGTCGACCTCTTCCTCGATCGAGGAGGTGACCGCCGAATTGCCGATGTTGGCGTTCACCTTCACGGCGAAGTGGCGGCCGATGATCATCGGCTCCAGCTCGGGATGATTGATGTTGGCGGGGATGATGGCGCGTCCGCGGGCGACCTCGTCCCTGACGAACGCGGGGTCGAAACCCTCGCGGACCGCCACGAACTCCATTTCCGTGGTGATCTCGCCACGCCGCGCGTAATGCAGCTGCGTCACGGCGCCGGTGCCGCGCAGTGCCTGGCTGGCGCGGGCCGCCAGCGTCGGTGAGAGCGCCGCGCCCGAACCGGCCGGAACCGTGATGCGGCGCGCCGCTTCGACGACGTCCCCGCGGGCGCGGATCCACGGCAGGCGGTGGAGCGGAAGCCCTTCGCGGACGTCGGTCCCCTGAGGTCCACTGGTGTCGTACACGCGGAACGGCGGCTCTCCCCCGCTGAGCGTGATTTCCCGCATCGGAACCCGGACGCCTCCTGACTCGACGTGGACCTTCCGTGAATTCGGGAAGGCGGTCTCGAAGTCCGACGGCGCGAGCGGGGGGAGCGAGGTGCGTATGGCCATGGCGTATTGTACGCCTCGAGGAAGACGCCCGGCGCCTCGTGGGGAGCGCCGCCGCACGGTCAGTCGTGGGCCAGCCGGAATCCCAGGCTGTGGCCTGCGTCCTCGGGACGATGGGTATAGCGCAGGCCGCAACGGGCGCTGGCGCCGTTGAAAGCCCAGCTGCCTCCGCGGATCACCTTCAGCGGGCTGCCGCACGCGCCGCGGGGATCGCTCACCGGCCCGTCGGGGTACGGGCAGTACGCATCCTCGACCCACTCCCACACGTTGCCGGCCATGTCGTAGAGACCCCAACCGCTGGGCTGAAAATAGCCGACCGGCACCGGTCTGCCCCGGAAGGTCCCCTTCGGCGCGTGGTAGGGGAACTCTCCGTGGATGTTTGCCTCGCGGCTGCTGAGCGTGGACGAACGGCCGAAGGCCTCGGAATCGCCGGCCCGGCACGCGAACTCCCACTCGGCCTCGGTGGGCAGCCGGAAACCTCGAACGCTGCCCTCGTTCAGCCGATGGATGAACTCCTTGACCGCCTGCCAGCTGACCGTCTCGACCGGGCAGCGGGCACCGCAATCGCCGAAGGCCGCTGGGTTTTCTCCCATCACGCTCATCCACTCACCCTGGGTCACCTCGTAGCGGCCAAGGTAGAACGCCCGCGTGATCCGGACCGTATGCGGGACCTCGCCGGCCTCGCGCTGCGGTTCGTCAGCCGGCGTGCCCATCCGGAACGATCCTGGACGTATCAGGACGAACTGCATCCCGGTTTCGGGATCGGTCCACAGGGACGGCCGCGGCGGGAGGGGCGCCTGCACGGTGACTGCCGCGAGGGCGACGAGCGCCAGGGCGGAGGCGCCGCCGGCTGCGCGCCGGACGATCCGTGAGCACCTCCACGCGGAGTGCACGCCAGCCCGCGCCATAGCGGCGAGTCTAGTGTCGCGGACGGCTGGACGCGACACAATTCGCGGGCGCGGCCCGGCTTGGCTGCGTTGGGCCTGCCTCTAAAGGAAACCCGGGGGCTGGCGAAGCGGAACGCTCGGCCGGGAATGATCACAGCTTTCTCAGGATGAAACACTTGAGGTAGTAGGTCTCGGGCACGGTCATCAGCACAGGATGATCGCGCGCCTGCATGCGCTTCTCGACGACCTGCACCTCGGCGTGCGCGTCGACGGCCGCGTTCGCGAGGACGTCTGCGAACGCCGCTTCGCCGACGTTGTAGGAACAGCTGCAGGTGATCAGGTAGCCGTCGGGCTGGAGGAGCTTGAGCGCGCGGAGGTTGATCTCTTTGTAGCCCGAGAGCGCGTTCGGCACCGCGGCCTTGTTCCGGGCGAACGCGGGCGGATCGAGGACGATGGTGTCGAAGCGCCCGGCGCGCCGCTCCAGCTCGCGCAGCTCGTCGAAGACATTCCCCGCGCGCGCGGTGATGTTCGACAGGCCGTTGCGGACGGCATTGGCCCGGATGCGCGCAACCGCTTCGTCGGAGATATCGACCGCCAGCACGTCGGAGCAGCGGCGCGACAATGCCATCGCGAAGCCGCCGGTGTAGCTGAACGCGTCCAGCAGGCGGCCGCGGGCGTAGCGCGCCGCCGCTTCGCGGTTCTCCCGCTGATCGAGGAAGAGTCCCGTCTTCTGGCCGCGGTAGGGGTCGACGGCCAGCGAAATGGCTCCCTCCTTCACGTCGATCGTGTCTGGAACCGTGCCGTAGAGGACGTCCACGCGCTGGTCGAGCCCTTCGAGCCGGCGGACACGGGGATCGTTCCGGGCCAGGATGCCTGCGGGATGGACCAGATCGACGAGCACCGGTACCAGATCCGGAAGCAGCCGGTCGACGGCCTGGGCCAGCGCCTGAACGACGAGGTACTCGCCGTAGCGGTCCACGACGAGGCCCGGCAGCCGATCCGCCTCTCCGTGGACGAGCCGGCAGGCGCTGGCGTCGATCGCGAGCGCCTCGCGGAAAGCGATGGCCGCTGCCAGCCGCGAACGCCAGGTAGCGAGATCGGGCGCCTGCGCCTCGCGCGTGAAGAGCCGGAGGGCGATCTCGGATCGATCGCTGTAAAGCCCGTACCCGAGCTGGCGGCTTCGCGGCCCGATGATTCGCACCATCGTGCCGCCCTGCGCTCCGACCTGCCTGACATCGCTCCGATACACCCAGGGATGGCCGGAGCGCAGGCGCTCCTCACCACGCGCAGAAATCACGACAGTCGAGTCAACCGTCGCGGGCAGAATCGTCCTCCTTCGTGCCCCTGGCACACCCCGCTCATGGATCCCAGGCAACCCCGAGCAGGCAGGGCACGCTGGCAACCCGGGCCCCGCGCACGCAGGGCCCCAAGGGACCTTATAATCTCATGCCATGCGCATAGCGATTGGCGCAGACCATGCAGGGTTCGCGCTCAAGACGTACCTGCTCGAGGCCGTTCGCCGCCTCGGACACGAGGTGCACGATCGCGGCACGCATTCGGTGGAGCCCGTCGACTACCCGGAGATCAGCGCCGATGTCGCGGGCCTCGTCGCAGGCGGCGCGGCGGACCGCGGCCTGATCATCGGGGGCAGCGGACAGGGCGAGCAGATCGCCGCCAACAAGGTGCGCGGGATCCGCGCCGCGCTCTGCAACGACGTTCACACCGCCCGGCTCTCGCGGCTGCACAACGACGCGAACGTGCTCGCGCTCGGGGGCCGCATCGTCGCGCCCGAGCTGGCCGGCGAGATCGTCACCATCTGGCTGGCGACCGGCTTCGAAGGGGGTCGTCACCAGCGGCGTATCGACCAGATCTCCGCAATCGAGAGCACACGATGACCAGTCTCCGGACCGACACACCCTCCCGCTGGCGCGCGCTGAGCGAAACCGACCCCGAAGTGGCCGACGCGATCGCCGGTGAGATCCACCGCCAGAACAGCGGCCTCGAGCTGATCGCCTCCGAGAACTTCGTCAGCCAGGCGGTCCTCGAAGCCGCCGGCTCGGTGCTGACGAACAAGTATGCGGAAGGCTACCCGGGGAAGCGGTATTACGGAGGCTGCGAGTTCGTCGACGTCGCGGAGTCGCTCGCGATTGCGCGGGCGAAGACGCTCTTCGGCGCCGAGCACGCCAACGTGCAGCCGCACTCGGGCGCGCAGGCGAACATGGCCGTCTACTTCACGCTGCTCAAGCCGGGCGACACCGTGCTCGGCATGAATCTCGCCCACGGCGGGCACCTGACGCACGGCCATCCGCTCAACTTCTCCGGGCAGCTCTACACGGTCGTCCCGTACGGCGTGCGCCGCGACGACGAGCGGATCGACTACGACGAGCTCGAGCGCCTGGCGCACGAACACACGCCGAAGATGATCATGATCGGTGCGAGCGCGTATCCCCGGGTCATCGACTTCGAGCGGATTGGACGCGTGGGGCGCGACGTCGGCGTGCCGGTCGTCACCGACATGGCCCACATCGCCGGGCTCGTGGCGGCGCAGGTCCACCCCAGTCCCATCCCGCACGCCGACTTCGTGACCACCACGACCCACAAGACGCTGCGCGGCCCACGGGGCGGCCTGGTGCTGTGCCGGAGCCGGTACACGAAGGATCTCGATCGAGCGGTCTTCCCGGGCATCCAGGGCGGGCCGCTGATGCACATCATCGCCGCCAAGGCCGTCTGCCTGAAGGAAGCCATGGAGCCCGACTTCGCCGGGTACCAGCGGCAGATCGTCGCGAACGCGAGCCGGCTCGCCGCGGGCCTGTCCGCGGCGGGGTTCCGCCTGGTCAGCGGCGGAACCGACACCCACCTGATGCTGGTGGACGTCTTCTCGCGGGGCTTGACCGGGAAGGTCGCGGAGGCGGCCCTCGGCAGGGCCGGCATCACCGTCAACAAGAACGCGATCCCGTTCGATCAGAACCCTCCGATGGTGGCCAGCGGCATCCGCATCGGAACCCCGGCGGTCACGAGCCGCGGCATGCGCGAGCCGGAGATGGACGCGATCGCCGGCTTCATCGCCCGCGCGCTCGCCTCGCCGGAAGACGATCGGGTGCTGGCAGCGGTCAGGGCAGAGGTCGAAAGTCTGTGCCGGAAGTTCCCGCTGTATCCGGAACGCCAGAGCTGAGGGCCGCGGCGGCGGCCGCCTTCGCCCCCGATGGGCCGCTCGCCAGGGCGGTCGCGGGCTTCGAAGCTCGCGCCTCCCAGGTCCAGATGGCGGACGCCGTGGCGGCGGTCCTCGGCGAAGGCGGCGTGCTCCTTGCGGAAGCGGGAACCGGCACGGGCAAGACCCTCGCCTATCTCGTTCCGGCCATCCTCAGCCGCGAGCGGGTCCTGGTTTCCACGGGCACGAAGAACCTCCAGGAACAGGTCTTCTTCAAGGATCTGCCCGTGCTCCGGGAGGCGCTCGGCATCCCGTTCACCGCCACGTGCATGAAAGGCCGCGGCAATTATCTCTGCCTGCACCGTTTCGAGGCGTACCGGGCCAGCCCGGCGATGCGGTCGTGGGAGGACGCCTCGCACCTGCGTACGCTGGAGGCGTGGGCGCGCGAGACGCAGACCGGTGACCGCGCCGAAATCGAGGATCTGCCGGAAGACCTGCCGTTCTGGAACGAGATTGCCGCGACCACCGAGAACTGCCTCGGCGCCGAGTGCCCCCGGTTCGCTGACTGTTTCGTCGTCAGGATGCGGCAGCAGGCCGCCGCCTCCGACATCGTCATCGTCAACCATCACCTTCTCTGCGCCGACGCGGCCGTGCGCCAGCACGCGTTCGGAGAGGTGATTCCGCGCTGCAGCTACGCCGTGGTGGACGAGGCCCACCAGCTCGAGGAGGTGGCGACGCAGTACTTCGGAATCGCGCTGAGCAACTACCGGCTCGATGAGCTCTGCCGGGACCTTCTCGCGGCACTTGGCGCGAAGCTCGTGGCCGACCCGGACCGGGCGGAGCAGCTCGGGTGGGACGCCGGTCGGCTCCGCGAGGCCGGACGCGTGTTCTTCGCGGAGCTGCAGGCGATGCGCAGCGGACTCTCGGCCGGGGCCGAGACGCGGCTTCGCGTGACGGCCGCGCCGCTCCAGCGCCTCGCCGAGTCGGGGGCCGCGGTCGCCGCCGCGCTGGAGGCGATCGAAGCTGACATCGCCCTGACGAAGGACCTTCCCGAGGACGTGCTCGCGCTCGCGCGGCGGGCGGCCGAGGTGCGGACCGATCTGCGATTCCTGCTGCGGGCGGACGATCGGGCGTTCGTGTACTTCGTCGAGACGCGCGGGCGGGGCGTGTTCCTCCGCGCGGCTCCGATCGACGTCTCGCAGATCGTGCGCGAGCTGCTGCTCGAGCGGATGGACGGCACCGTGCTGACGTCCGCGACGCTGACGGTGGACGGATCGTTCGACTACGTCCGGAGCCGGCTGGGCGTGACCGGGGCGCGCGAGATCACGCTCGACTCGGAGTTCGACTACGCGCGACAGGCGGTCCTGTATCTTCCACGCCGCATGCCCGATCCGAGATCGCCCCAGTTTGCGGGCGCGGCGGGACGCGAGATCGTCGAGATCCTCAAACGCACGGAAGGGCGGGCGTTCGTCCTTTTCACGAGTTACGCGAACCTGCGTGAAGTGCATCGGCTGGCCGCCGCCGAACTGCCCTATCCGCTGCTCGTGCAGGGCACCGCCCCGCGCTCCGCGCTGCTGCGTGAGTTCAAGGCGACGCCGCACGCGGTCCTCTTCGCCACGTCCAGCTTCTGGCAGGGCGTCGACGTCGTGGGCGAAGCCTTGAGCTGTGTCATCGTCGACAAGCTGCCATTTGCGTCGCCGGGCGACCCGATCACCGCCGCCCGCATCGAGGCGATTGCCGCCGGTGGCGGCTCGCCATTCGCGGAATATCAGATTCCGCTGGCGATCCTGACCCTCAAGCAGGGCCTCGGACGCCTGCTCCGCCACCGTCAGGATCGTGGCGTGCTGGCGGTCATGGACCCGCGGCTGCGATCGATGCCGTACGGACGGCGTTTCCTCGGGTCGTTGCCGCCGGCCCCCGTCACCCACGATCTCACGAGGATCGCGGCGTTCTTCGCCGAGCTCCCGGACGCCGGCGGCTGAATCTCCGTCGAAGGCAGAGGCTCCGCGGGGGGTTCCGCCCGGCCCATCTTCAGATGGCCGGCCGGAAAGCGCCAGCTTCTGTCACTCATCCGGCGGCACCATCCTGGGCTTCCAGCGCAAGGTCGAGCCCTTCCTGGGCTGGGCGCCGTGTCTCGCCACGACCTGTGCCACAAGGATTGCTGGAAGGACCGGCACGTGTGGCTGTCGGACCTGAACGGGGCCCCCTGATTGGCTGCTACCGGGTGGTCGGCGACGCGGTCGAAGCGGTCATCGAAGCACTGCTCAGCAATTCCTCGCACGGGAATCGGAATGCGCTATCGGCGGAAGGGGAGATCCGCGCCGCCGGCCTCGTTGCCGGACGGTTCCAGCACGGTGGGCATCGATTCGCGGGCGAGGGGCCGTGGCGGTCCGCGAGTGCCTGATCGCGAACCTCCACCCGCAGGAGCCCGGGACGGCTGGGCAAGGTGTTCCCGGCGCGCCGGCGCGTCCTGCTGATCGCGCGGGCAAAACCGGTCCGTGCGGTGTAAACTGAGGTGCGTTTCGCACTCCCGCGGGCTCGCGGTTTCACACCATCTGAGACGGAGGTTCCCATGCTGGGCGGACGCTTAGGCCGATGGTCGTACACGCTGTGCGTGGTCCTGCTCGGGCTGCTCGGCCTGGCCGCGCCCGCCCACGCCCAGAGCGGCGTCAAGGGCAAGGTCGTCGACGCCAACAACAAGCCGATCCAGGGGGCGGTGGTCGTCATCGAGATGACCGAGGGGATGTCGCGCAAGTTCGAGGTCAAAACGAATCGCAATGGCGAGTTCATCCAGATCGGCCTGCAGCCCGGGCAGTACAAGATCACCGCCTCGAAGGACGGCATGAGCCAGAGCTTCGACCAGCGCATCAGCCTCGACATCGTCGAGGTCAACTTCGCGCTCAAGCCCGGCTCGGTCGCCGACATGTCCGAAGAGGAGCGTAAGAAGGCCGAGGCCAAGGTCACCGCGCTCAAGGGGGCGTTCGAAGAAGGCGTCAAACTGAGCAACGAGGGGAAGCACGACGAAGCCATCGCCAAGTTCGAGGAGGTGATTGCCGCCGCCCCCAAGTGCTCCGAGTGCTACATGAACATCGCGACGGTCCAGACGCGCAAGAAGGACTACGAGCAGGCGGAAGCCTCCTACAAGAAAGCTCTCGAGCTGAACCCCAACAGCGCCGATGCGTACAACGGGCTGGCGACCATCTACAACGCGCAGCGCAAGTTCGATCAGGCCGCCGAGGCGAGCGCCCAGGCCCAGAAACTCTCCGCTTCGGCCGGAGGTGCCGCCGGAGGCGCGAGCGCTTCGACCGTGTTCAATCAGGGCGTGATTGCGTGGAACGCCAGCCGCATTGCCGACGCGAAGAAGCACTTCGAGGAGGCGGTGAAAATCGACCCGAACCTGGCCGATGCGCACTACTGGCTCGGCATGGCGAACCTCAACGAGGGGAAGATGCCCGATGCCGCCACGGCCTTCGAGGCCTACCTCAAGCTGGCGCCGACTGGCCAGTACGCCGAACAGGCCAAGTCGATCCTGGGGCAGATCAAGAAGTAGCCGGCGCGCCGGTGTCGATCGCGGCCAATCTCGCGGACGTCCGGCGGCGCATCGCCGCCGCCGCCGCGCGGTCGGGCCGCCCGGCAGCCGACGTCACGCTGATCGCCGTATCGAAGACGTTCGGCCAGGCCCAGGTGCGCGAGGCGTGGGCCGCCGGCCAGCGCGACTTCGGAGAGAACAAGGTGCAGGAGGCGCTGCGGAAGATGGATGAGACAGCCGACCTGCCGGTGCGCTGGCACCTCATCGGCCACCTGCAGTCGAACAAGGCGCGGAGGGCGGCCGGGACGTTCGCGTGCATCCACTCGGTCGATTCCGTCGATCTCGTAGAGCGGCTGGACGCGGCGGCCGCGGCGCTGCCGGCCGGCGGGCCGCGCCCGGAGATCCTCGTGCAGGTGGACCTGGCAGGCGAGGCGACGAAGTTCGGCGCCCCGCCCGACGAAGCCCGGCGGTGCGTGCAGGCGGCGCTGGCGGCGCGCGCCCTGACGCTCACCGGGCTCATGCTCCTGCCCCCGTGGCACGAGGATCAGGAGCAGGCGCGGCCGTGGTTCGTCCGCCTGCGGCGGTTCCGTGATGCACTCATCGCAGAAGGCGTGCCCGCGGCGGCGCTGCGGCACCTGTCGATGGGCATGAGCCACGATTTCGAAGCCGCCATCGAGGAAGGCTCGACATTCGTGCGCGTCGGTACGGCCATTTTCGGACAACGAGAAGCGAGGGCCTGATGTTCGATCGCCAGAATCCCCCGTCCAGCACGTCTGCCGCCGCGGCAGGCTCCCCTCCGCCCGAGCGGGTCATGCGCATTGCCCCGCTCGACCTGCGGCAGCAGCGGTTCCGCACGACGTACCGCGGTTTCGACAAGACCGAAGTGGTCGCGTTCCTCACCGAGGCAGCCGACGACTACGAGCACGCGCTGCGCGAGATCGACCGGCTGCGCCAGGATCTCGTGCGCATGGAGACGCTGCTCTCGGAGCACCGCGACCGGGAAGCCAACCTCCGCAACACGCTGCTCACCGCGCAGCGGCTCGCGGACGAGATCAAGGAAGCCGCCCAGAACGAGTCGAAGCTGATCATCCGCGAGGCTCAGGGGCGAGCCGACCTCCTGCTGCAGAAGGCGCAGGGCCGGCTCGAGGAGATCGAGCGCGACATCAACGAACTGCGGCTGCGGCGCCGGGACGTCGAGGGCTCGATCGAGGCGTCCATTCAGGCGCTCTACCGCTGCCTCGAGTTCATCAAGGAGCAGGACCGCTCCGACGACAAGGTCCTGCTGCACCGGCCCCGCCAGGCCGAAGCGCCGGCCGCGACGCCAGCCTGGCCGGCCGATGCGGCCCCGCGCGTGGCCGAAGAGCGCGGCTGACGGCGGACGCCGCACACCCGTTCCCGTGATCCCGGTCTCCATGCGCGAGGGGAGCGTCACCTTCAAGGTGCGCGTGATCCCGCGGGCCGGCCGGACCGGAATCGCGGGGACGCGGGGAGACGCGCTCCTCGTCAGGGTCGCGGCGCTGCCGGCCGACGGCGCCGCCAACGCCGCGCTGGTCCGCCTGCTCGCCGTCGTCCTGGGCGTGCCGCCGAGCGCCGTCGCGCTGATTTCCGGCGAACGTTCCCGTCACAAGCGGGTCGCGGTGAGCGGGGCGTCCGTCGACGCCGTTGCTGCCGCCCTGTCCGCTGTACTTCCGGCGTGATGTCCGCGCCGGCCGATCTCATCGTGCGCGGCAGCCGGCAGCTGATCACGTGCGCAGGTGGCGCTCCCCGCCGCGGGCCCGCCCAGGGAGCCCTCGAGACCATCGCGGGGGGCGCAGTGGCGGTTCGGGGCGAGCGGATCCTCTTCGCCGGTCCCGCCCGGGAGCTCCCGGATCACGTCACGACGACCCCCTCCACGCGCATCGTCGACGCGGCCGACCTGACGATCCTACCTGGCTTCGTCGACGCCCACACGCACGCGCTGTTCGCCGGCGATCGTCGTGACGAGCTGCGGCGGCGCCTCGCGGGCGAGACGTACGCGGACCTCGCCGCAGCAGGCGGCGGCATCCTGGCGACCGTGCGCGCGACGCGCGCGGCGTCCGAAGAGTCGCTCGTCGCCGCGACGCGCCCCCGCCTGGACGACATGCTGCGCTGCGGAACGACGACGTGCGAAATCAAGAGCGGCTACGGACTCGATCTCGAGACCGAGCTCAGGATGCTTCGCGCGGCCCGCCATCTCGATCGCGAGCACCCGCTCGATATCGTCTCGACGTTCATGGGCGCGCACGAGGTGCCGGCGGAACACCGCCACGACAGGGACGGGTACGTCCGTGAGGTGGTGGAGCGGATGATCCCTGCGGTCGCATCCGAGGGTCTGGCCGACTGGTGCGACGTGTTCTGCGAGAGCGGCGTCTTCACGCCGGACGAGTCGCGCGACATCCTCGAGGCCGGCGGGCGGCACGGGCTGAAGCCGCGAATCCACGCCGATGAGCTGGGGCCGAGCGGCGGCTCGCAGGTCGCGGCGGATGTCCGCGCCCGCTCCGCCGACCACCTGATTTTCGTGCCCGAGGCCGGCATTGCCGCGCTCGCGCGCGCCGGCGTGACGGCGACGCTGCTCCCCTGTGCGGCCTTCTACCTGAAACTGGGCCGATTCGCGCCGGCCAGACAACTCATCGACGCCGGCGTGCCCGTCGCGCTCGCGACCGACCTCAATCCCGGCGGCGGTTTCTCCCCCTCAGTACCGTTCGCGATGACCCTGGCCTGCTTTTCGATGGGCATGACATTCGAGGAGGCGCTGATTGCCGCCACCGTCAACGCGGCCTGGTCGCTGGATCTGGCCGACGGGATTGGCAGCCTGGAGCCCGGCAAGCTGGCAGACGCCGTCCTGGTCCGCGGCGACGCCATCAACCTGATCCGGGTCGGCGCCCCCGCCATCGCCGGCGTCATGAAGCGAGGGCGGCTGTTCGGTGCCGGCACCACGAACCTGGAACCCGGAACCTGGATCCGATGAACCGACATGTCGCTGATCACGCAATCCATCTCCGACTTCCTGGCCGCGCTCCGGCGCCCCGAGCCGGTACCGGGCGGCGGATCCGCGGCGGCGCTCTCGGGAGCGGCGGGGGCGTCGCTGCTCGCGCTGGTCGCCGGTCTGCCGAAACCCCGGGCCACCGACCCCGCTGACGTGGCGGCGCTGCGGGCCGCGGGCGAGCGGTGTGTCGCGCTGGCCGAACGGCTCGAGGCGCTGATTGATCGCGACAGCGAGGCCTACGAGCGTGTCGTCGCGGCCTATCGGCTGCCGAGAGCCACGGAGGAGGAGAAGCGCGTCAGGGCGGCACGGATTCAGGCGGGCCTCCGGGCGGCAATCGAGGCACCGCTGGACGTGATGGGGGCCTGCGCCGCCGCGCTGAACGAGGCGGCCGTGGCGGCGGCCTCGGGCAACGCGAACGCAGCGAGCGATGTGCGGGTCGCACTCGAGCTGCTCTCGGCCGGGCTTCGCGGGGCGGCCGCAAACGTCGACATCAACCTGGGGAGTGTCAAGGACGAGGCGTGGAGCGCCGTCGTCCGCGGTGACCTGCAGCGGCTCCGGCACGCCGGCGACGCGGCCATCGAACGCGCCGCCGGCGAGCTTGATGCGAGACGCTGAATCCGTCGCCGCCCGCAGCCGAAAACCAGCAGCCCGGAGCCGGAAGCCTCAGGCCTGGAGCCGGAAGGCCGAAGCCTCAAGCCTGGAGCCGGAAGCCGCCCTAAAGCCTGGAGCCGGAAGCCGGCCCGGAAGGCGGAAGCCTAAAGCCCGGAGCCGGAAGCCGGTCCCTCAGTGTATCTGATGCAGGAGGCGCTCCCAGCGCGTCCGCGTGAAGAAATGCGTGACGACCGAGAAGAGGCGTCTGATCGTGGCGCCGAAGCCCTCCTGGACGTAGTCCTCGCGTCCTGACTCGTACGACCAGTAGATCATCAGGGCCTTGCCCTTGATGTAGCCGCGCGGCAGAAAGCCCCAGTACCGGCTGTCCTGGGAGTTGTCCCGGTTGTCGCCCATCACGAAGTACTGCCCTTCGGGGACGCGCACGGGCCCGTATCGCTCCCTCACGTCGAAGGAGGTGACCTCTCCCTCGGCGACCGGCTCGAGGAAGTGCACGTAGGGCTCTTCGAGCGCCTGGCCGTTCACGTACACCTTCTTGTTGCGCAGCTCGAGCGTCTCGCCTGGCAGACCGATGACGCGCTTGATGAAGTCGCGTTCCGGCTCGTCCGGGTACTTGAACACGACGATGTCGCCGCGCCGGATGTCGCGGACGGGCAGCAGTGCGTGCTCCACCGCGTTGGAAGTGGGGCCGAACACGAACTTGTTGACGAGCAGGTGATCGCCGATGAGAAGGTTGTTCTCCATCGACCCCGTGGGGATCTTGAACGCCTGGACGACCCACGTCCGCACGAACAGCGCGAGGATCACGGCGATCACGATCGACTCGAAGTACTCGCGCGCGGTCGACTTGCGAAAGGTCGTGGTGGCCATCTGTGTGTTCTCGTGGTGTGCGCCTGCGCGGACGGCTACTCCTGCCCGACTTTGAGGACGGCGAGGAACGCTTCCTGCGGGATCTCGACCCGCCCGACACGCTTCATGCGCTTCTTGCCTTCCTTCTGCTTCTCGAGCAGCTTGCGCTTCCGCGTGATATCGCCGCCGTAGCACTTGGCCAGCACGTTCTTCCGGAGCGCCTTGACCGACTCGCGGGCGATGATGCGGCTGCCCACCGCCGCCTGGATCGCGACCTCGAACATCTGCCTCGGGATGAGCTCGCGCATCTTCGACGCCAGCGCGCGGCCCCGCTGGTACGCCATGTCGCGGTGCACGATGATCGACAGCGCGTCCACCGGCTCGCCGTTGACCAGGATATCGAGCTTCACCAGCGGCGACTCCCAGTACCCGGTCACATGATAGTCGAGCGAGGCGTACCCGCGTGACAGCGTCTTCAGTCGATCGTAGAAGTCCAGGACGACTTCGTTGAACGGGAGCTCGTACGTGATGAGGACGCGATCCGACGACAGGTATTCCAGCCCTTTCTGGACGCCGCGCTTCTCCTGGCACAGCTGCAGGATGCCGCCGACGTGCTCCGAGGGCGTCAGGATCATGGCCGTGATGATCGGCTCCTCGAACTTCTCGATCCGGCCCGTCTCGGGCAGCTTGGCCGGACTGTCGATCTCGTGCACCTCGCCGTCGGTCGTCGTCACCCGGTAGAGGACCCCGGGCGCGGTCGTGACGAGATCCATGTCGAACTCGCGCTCGAGCCGCTCCTGGACGATCTCCATGTGCAGCAGCCCGAGGAAGCCGCAGCGGAAGCCGAAGCCGAGCGCCACCGACGTCTCAGGCTCGAAGAAGAAGGAGGCGTCGTTCAGCCGCAGCTTCTCGAGCGCGTCGCGCAGCTCGGGGTACTCGCTCCCCTCCACGGGATAGAGACCGGCGAACACCATCGGCTTGCTTTCCTTGAAGCCCGGGAAGGGCTCCGACGTCGGACGCGCCGCGTCCGTCATCGTGTCGCCGATCTGCGCGTCGCTCACCGTCTTGATGCCGGCGACCACGAACCCGACCTCGCCGACGCCGAGCGCGTCCGCCGCGGCCGGCTTGGGCGAGAAGACGCCAACCTGCTCGACGTCGTACTCCTGGCCGCGCGCCATGAGCCGGATGCGCATCCCGGGCCTGATCTCGCCGTCGATGACGCGGGTGAGGATGATGACGCCGCGGTAGGCGTCATACCAGGAGTCGAAGATCAACGCCTTCAGCGGCGCCTCCGGGCTGCCACCCGGAGGCGGCAGCCGGTGCACGATGGCCTCGAGAATGCCATGAACGCCGACGCCTTCCTTGGCGCTCGCGAGAATCGCGCCGTTCGCATCGAGGCCGACGATGTCCTGGATCTGACGCTTCGCCTCCTCCGGCTGCGCGCCGGGGAGATCGATCTTGTTGATGACGGGGATGATCTCGAGATCGTTCTCCACCGCGAGGTAGGCGTTGGCCAGCGTCTGCGCCTCCACGCCCTGCGACGCGTCGACGAGCAGCAGCGCGCCTTCGCACGCCGCCAGCGATCGCGTGACTTCGTAGGAGAAGTCCACGTGCCCCGGCGTGTCGATCAGGTTGAGGACGTAGGTCTGGCTGTCATCGGCCGTGTAGGTCAGCCGGACCGCGTGGGCCTTGATCGTGATCCCCCGTTCGCGCTCGAGATCCATGCTGTCGAGCACCTGCGCCTCCATCTCGCGAGGCTGCAGGGCCCCGGTCATCTCGAGGAAGCGGTCGGCCAGCGTGGACTTGCCGTGATCGATGTGCGCGATGACCGAGAAATTGCGGATGAAGCGCTGATCCATGGGGGGTGAATCGTTCATTATACCGCCGGGGCGCGGTTCGCCGCGCGGCGCTCGGCCCGCAGGCCGAACGTCGCGCACGCCGCTTGCCAGGCTGTGAACCTCGAGCGGCGGATCAGCGCTGCCCGAGCGGCACGAACGGGCGCGGGTACTTCGGACCGATGTAGTCGGTCCGCGGGCGGATGAGCCGGTTGTTCGCGTACTGCTCCAGGCAGTGCGCCGTCCAGCCCGCGATGCGGCTCACCGCGAAGATCGGCGTGAAGAGATCGGTGGGAATCCCGAGCGTGTAGTAGGTCGAGGCGGAATAGAAATCCACGTTCGGATAGAGCTTCTTCTCGCCCGTGACCAGCGTCTCGATTCGCCGGGACATCTCGTACCAGCGGGTGTTGCCCGCCCGCTCGCCCAGCTCCTTCGACAGGCGCCGCAGGTGCGTCGCGCGCGGATCCTCGGTCCGGTAGACACGGTGTCCGAAGCCGGGAATTTTGACCTTCTGCGCCAGCCTCGAGCGGATCGCGTCGTCGACCCGCCCGGGCGGCGCATCCTGTCCGATCTCGATGAGCAGCCGCATCACGTCCGCGTTGGCGCCCCCGTGGAGAGGGCCCTTCAACGTTCCGATGGCGCCCACGATGGCCGAGTGCAGGTCGGTGAGGGTGGCCGCCGCCACCCGGGCGGCAAACGTCGACGCGTTCAGTTCGTGGTCGGCATGCAGCACCAGGGCGATGTCGAACGCCCGAGCCGACAGCGCGTCGGGGCGCCTGCCTGTCAGCATGTACAGGAAATTCGCGGCATGGCCGAGCGCCGGGTCCGGCTGGATCGGTCCCCCGGCCGTCGCCAGGCGGCCGGCGGTCGCCACCAGGCTCGCCATCTGCGCCGTGAGCCGCACTGCTTTCCGGTAGCCGGCCGAGGGGGAGCTGTCGTTCGCCTCGGGATCGAAGTGGGCGAGGATCGATGTCAGCGTGCGGAGCGTGTCCATGCCGTCGGACGGCGGCAGCTGCCGCATCAGACGGAGTACCGGCTCCCCGAGGGGACGCGCCGCCGCGAGCTCCGACTGCAGGTCGCCCAGCTCACGCCGGTCTGGCAGCCGGCCCCGCCAGAGCAGGAAGCAGACTTCCTCGAAAGACGCGCCGCGGGCCAGGTCGTGGATGTCGTAGCCACAGTACGCGAGCACCCCGCGCTCTCCGTCCAGGTAGCAGATCGCCGACGACGCGGCGACGACGTCCTCGAGTCCAGCCTTGGGCCTGACGTCGGTGGTCATGGCAAAAATGATATCCCGTCCGACCCGGCGGCCCGCGCCGGATCAGACCAGACCGATCGTCCTGCGCAGTGGCGCGCCCGCAGGCCTGTACACCAGGCCAACGATGATGCCGTAGAGCGCGAATTCCAGCACGTAGTCGAGCAGCCAGGCCAGCAGGAGCGTCTCGGAGACCGGCCACACCATGTACTGGAAGATCGCGGCAAAGGAGCAGAGCATCAGGCCGACGAGCACGCCGAACCGGAGGCCCTCCTGCGTGCCGCGACCGCCTTCGTAGCCCTTGGCGTACGCGTACGCGAAGGCGAAGAACCCCACCAGCGCCAGCGCCAACGCGACCGGCAGGATGCCCGCCTGATCGTCCTCCTGGCGTGTGCGCCCGGCATGCCGCGCGTAGAGGTCCGAGAGCAGCAGCCCGTGGACGAGGAAGCTGACCGCCAGGTAGACCAGCCACGACACGACGGCGGCCAGCGCCACACGGGGGAAGTTCATATCCGCTCCTCACGGGCCGTCCGGACGGCCCTGACCTGAGGAGCGGAATATAACTCAGCTGTCGCCCGGTGCCGGGCAACGTCAAGCTTCGACCGTCCGAGGCTGACGACCGCCGTCGATGGTCGAAGGCGGGAGCGGAACTTACTTGGCTATTTCCGGCGCCGAGATAATCGACTCCCCCGTGATCTGCTGCAGGATGGACAGGAGACCCGTATAGAGGAAGCCGATCTGGAAGAGCATCAGGAACGGTAGGGTGGTGTAGATCTGGTTGGCCAGCGCGTAGAAGACCGTGGCCGTGAAGTAGAGCCCGAGTGCCACCTCGATGAAGGGCTGAATGCCGACGGACTGGTGGTACTTCTTGCCCTGCCAGTCGTCGCTCTGCCGCTCGATGCCGTACTTCGGCGTGCGTGTGAACTCGCTCTGCTTCCCGAACAGCGCCTCGAACACCGCCTTCGTATTGTTCACGCAGAGGCCGATGCCGATTGACATCAGGAACGGGAGGTACTTGAGGCGCTGGCGCCAGTCGGCGTACAGCTCGCGCTGCGACACGATGTAGAAGTTCGCCACCGACATCGTCGCTGCCAGGAAGAGCGGCAGATCGATCAGCAGCATCTCGGTGCGTCCCATGTCGTAGCGCACCCACATGGCGGGGAACATCAGGATCGAGAGCAGGGTCATCAACGGGTAGTTGAAGTTGGCAGAGAGATGGAAGAACGCCTCGGCCTTGACGGCCAGCGGCTGCCGCGAGCGCAGGATGCGCGGCATCAGCTTGAGGCAGGTCTGGATCGAGCCCTTGGCCCACCGGTGCTGCTGCGACTTGAAGGAGTTCATCTCGACCGGAACCTCGGCCGGCGAGACCACGTTGGGCAGGAACACGAACCGCCAGCCCGCCAGCTGGGCGCGGTAGCTGAGATCGAGGTCCTCCGTCAGCGTGTCATGCTGCCAGCCGCCAGCGCTTTCGATCGCGTCGCGACGCCAGACCCCGGCCGTCCCGTTGAAGTTGAAGAAGCATCCCGCGCGGTTCCGGCCGCCGTGCTCGAGGACGAAGTGCGCGTCGAGCAGCATGGACTGGATCTTCGTGAGCAGGGAGTAGTCCTGGTTGATGTGGCCCCACCGCGCCTGCACCATCCCGACGCGGGCGTCGCCCTCGAAGTACGGAAGCGTCCGCTTGAGGAAGTCGCGGGGCGGGATGAAGTCCGCGTCGAAAATGGCGATGTACTCGCCGGCAGCCTCCCGGAGCCCCGCTTCCAGGGCCCCGGCCTTGAAGCCGCGTCGATCGACGCGATGCAGATACGTGATGTTGAACCCGCGGGCGGCATGCCGGCGGACCGCGAGTTCCGCGATGTCGGTGGTCTCGTCGGTCGAGTCGTCCAGCACCTGGATCTCGAGCAGATCGCGCGGGTAGTCCAGCTCGCAGACCGCGTTGATCAACCGGTCGGCCACGTACATCTCGTTGAAGATGGGGAGCTGGACCGTGACGGCCGGGAGGGTGGCCGGCTCCGGCAACGGCGCCGGGCAGTTGCCCTTGTGTTTCATGTAAAGATACACAAGGTAATAGCGGTGCCAGCCGTAGATCGCGAGGAAGCTGAGGACGAAGAAGTAAAGGACGAGGATCAGAGTCTCAGACAGGCTCATAGAGAGATGAATCGGCCACGCGGCACAATCGCTGATGTTAATGCTCGGCTCGGCTGGAAGTCAAGCAACCCCAACTAGTTGGCGCGATGAACCCTCCTCAGCTCCAGTCGCTCCTCCGAGACGTGCAATCCGGCGTGCTTACTCCTGAGGCCGCGCACGACCGCATCCTACAATTTGTACGCCAGGCCCCGTTCGAAGACCTCGGCTTCGCCCGCGTGGATCACCATCGATCCGTCCGGCAGGGCTTCCCGGAAGTGATTTTCGGGCCCGGCAAGACGCCCGGCCAGGTCGCCGGCATCGCCGCCCGCATCGTCACTGCAGGTCACAGCCTGCTGGTGACCCGCACGGATCGGGAAGTATTCGAGGCTGTGGCTGCACAGGTTCCCGACGCCGAGTTCAACGACGTGGCCAGAACCATTACGCGCGAGTCCCCAATTACTCCCCGTGGCCACGGCACCATCCTGGTGGCGGCCGCGGGCACGGCCGACCTGCCGGTGGCCGAGGAGGCGGCCGTGTCGGCCAGGGTCATGGGCAACACCGTGGACCGGCTCTTCGATGTGGGAGTGGCCGGCCTGCATCGCCTTCTGGCCGAACACGGCCGACTCGCCGGGGCGCGGGTCGTCATCGTTGTCGCGGGAATGGAGGGGGCGCTGCCGAGCGTCATCGGCGGACTCGTGAGCGTGCCGGTCATCGCCGTGCCCACGAGCATCGGATACGGCGCCAGCTTCGGCGGGCTCACTGCCCTGCTGGCCATGCTGAACAGCTGCGCGTCGGGCGTCGCAGTCGTGAACATCGACAACGGGTTCGGCGCCGCCTCTATCGCGAGCGCCATCAACCACTTACCGTAGACCCCTCGACGCCAGGCGCTTGACAGGCGCGGGATCCGTGCCCATATTTCAGGAAGTTGTGGAGGTGACCAGCCTGAGGTATAGTTGACGATCGCCCCGTCGATCCTGACGCTCTCCATCTCTTCACGGTACATGCACTCCGGCGCCCTCAGGGCCCTCGAATTCGAGCGCATCGTCGAGGCCGTCTGTCGTTTCGCGCAGACGCCGCTCGGAGGGGCTCGGCTCGCACGGCTGCAGCCAGAGAGCGATCCGAAGGCGGTCGCGGCGGCCCTCGCCGCGACGTCCGAGACCGTCCGCTTTCTCGCCGACAATCACGTCGGCCTGCAGGCGCCCGGCGATCTGGAGGCGCTGCTCACCGCCCTGGCCGTCGAGGGCCGCGCGATCGAGCCGACGCAGCTGCTCGGCCTGGCGGCGTTCCTGTCCTCGGTCGACGCGACGTGCGCCGCGATTCGCCGCGGGCGGTCCCCTTTCCCGGTTCTGAGGGCCATCGCCGACGACGCCGCCGGTTTCGATCAGGAGATCGCCTCGATCCGGCGGAAGATCGACCCCTCGGGCGAAGTCGTCGACGCTGCGAGCCCTGAGCTGAAGAGCATCCGAGAGCGGCTGCGCAAACAGCGGGCGCGGCTGCGGGGTACCCTCGAGTCCTACCTCCGGGGCAAGGACACGGCGAAGTACCTGCAACAGCAGATCGTCACCGATCGCAACGGCCGCTACGTCCTCGTGGTCCGGAGTGAGCACCGCAGCGCGATTCCCGGCATCGTCCACGGGAGCTCGGGGACCGGCGCCAGCCTGTTCCTGGAGCCCCTCAGCACCGTCGAAATCAACAACGACATCGTGGCGCTCGAGCAGCAGGAGCGCCAGGAGGTGCACCGCATCCTGGTGGAGCTGGCGAACGAGTTCCGCCGACGGGGCGCGGATCTGCAGCGCACGGTGGACGCCGCGACCGAGATCGACGTGTTGCAGGCGCGGGCGCGCCTCTCGTCCCTCGTTGACGGCGTGCAGCCGGCGGTTGCCGCCGACGGCCGCCTCGAGCTCCGGGCTGCGCGACACCCCCTCCTCATCCCCGGGCTGCGGCGACACCTGGGCGAGACGCCCCGGGATGCCGGCGCGAACGACACCGAGGCCAGCCCGGTGCCGGTGGACGTTCTGCTGATCCCGCCGGTACGCGTGCTCGTGATCACCGGACCCAACACCGGGGGCAAGACGGTGGCGCTCAAGACGGCCGGGCTGCTGGCGTTGATGGCGCAGGCCGGTCTGCTCATCCCTGCCGCCGGCGGCTCGCAGATGACGATCTTCCGATCGGTGTTCGCCGATATCGGCGACGAGCAGTCGATCGCCGATAACCTGAGCACGTTCTCGGGCCACATCGCGAACATCGTCAGCATGGACCGGGCGCTCGCCACGCCCTCGCTGGTCCTGCTCGACGAGGCCGGCGCCGGGACCGACCCGGTCGAGGGGGGCGCGCTGGCGATGGCCATGATCGATCACTTCCGGCTCCGCGGCGCGCTGGTCGTCGCGACCACGCACTTCGATGCCCTGAAGTCCTACGCCTCGACGACGGAAGGCGTCACCTCGGCGGGGTTCGGGTTCGACGCGGCCACGTTCGCGCCAACGTACCGGCTGAACTACGGATCGCCGGGGAGCAGCCTGGCGCTCGAGATCGCGATGCGGCTCGGCCTGCCCGCCTCGATCATCGACGCGGCCAGAGCGTATCGAGGAGCGCGGGAGGCGCAGCTGGCCGAGCACCTCGCGCGTGTCGAGCGCGACATGCAGGCGCTCGATCACGAGCGCCGGCTGGTTACCCGCGAGCGGGAGACGGTTTCCGAGACGGCCGCGCGCCTGCAGGCCCGCGAGCAGGAGCTGCGGAATCGCGAGGAGACCTTCCGCCGGCGACTCGAGGAGCGCATCGAGGAGCGCCTGCGGGAAGCCCGGCGCGACATCGATGCCGTCGTCGACGCGCTGAAGGCCCGGACCGACTCGATGGCCGCCGATGCCGAGCGGCGGGCCGCGAGGCTGATTCCAACCGGGCAGACCGGGGCGGCCAGGCAGGAAGCGCGCGCGGCGATCGATGCGATTGGCGAGCGGCTCCGCAATCCGGTGGACAGGCCTGTGTCGCCTGCGGCTGCCGCAGCGGCCCCGGCCACGGTGGACCGGACGGCCGCCATCGGAGACCGTGTGCTCGTCGGCGGCTTCGGCCTCGAGGGCGTGGTGAAGGCCCTGCACGATCGCGAAGCGGAGGTGGACGTGCGCGGCAAGCGCCTGCGCGCGCGCCTCGACGAGATCAGGGTGCTCGCAGTCGGGGCGCAGAGCGCCGCCCCGGCCCGCGTTCGGGTGAACGTCGAGCTGCAGCCGCGGGACACCAGCCTGTCGGAGCTGAACGTGATTGGCTGCACCGTGGACGAGGCCGTCACCGCCACCGGCAAGTTCCTCGATGGTGCCCTGCTGGGGGAGTTGCGCACGGTCAGGGTGATCCACGGGTACGGGACGGGGCAGCTGCGGCGCGCCCTGGCGGAGTTTCTCCAGGCGCACCCGTTCGTCGCGCATTTCGCGCCGGCGCCGGCCGAGAAAGGCGGAGGCGGCGTCACCGTCGTGGACCTGAAAGACTGAGACCTGTAGCTGGCAGAGGGTAGCCGGAAGCTGATACATGCCGCTGTTCCCCGCTACGTTCATCGACGACCTGAAGACGCATGCCGGCATCGTGCAGATCGTCCAGGAGCGGGTGCCGCTGCGCCGGAGCGGCGCGACGTGGAAGGGCCTGTGCCCGTTTCACGGCGAAAAGACGCCGTCGTTTCACGTGAACGGCGAGAAGGGCTTCTTCCACTGCTTCGGGTGCGGCCTCGGCGGGGACGTCATCAGGTTCGTGGAGCTGTACGAGAAGGTTCCGTTCCCCGAGGCCGTCCGCCAGCTCGCCTCGCGCGTGGGGCTGACGGTCCCCGAGCCGGACGCGAAGCAGGACGTCGAAGCGCAGCGCGACCGCGAGTCGCTGCTGAAGATGCACGAGGTCGCGACGGCGTGGTTTCGCGAGCAGCTGTCCGGTCCCTCGGGGGCAGCGGCACGGCGGCTGCTGGCCGATCGCGGCATTGCTCCGGGGACCGCCGAGCAGCTCGGTGTCGGCTACGCACCGGCACAGCGGGAGGCGCTGCGGACCCGTCTCGTGAAGGAAGGGTTCGGGATCGGGCTCCTCGTCCGCGGAGGACTGGTGGTGCAGCGCGAGGACGGGAGTCTCGTCGACCGGTTCCGCAACCGCCTGATGATCCCGATCGCGCGCGACAACGGCGCGATCGTGGCGTTTGGCGGACGGGCGATGGAGCCGGGGCAGCAGCCGAAGTACCTCAACTCGCCCGAGACGCCCATCTACGTCAAGGGACGGACGCTCTATGGCCTGCACTTGGCGAAACAGGCGATCGCGGCGACGCGGTACGCCGTGATGGTAGAGGGCTACTTCGACGTCGCACAGTGCCTGCAGGCCGGGATCCGGAACGTGGTCGCCTCATCGGGTACGGCCCTGACTGCCGCGCAGAGCCGGCTCCTGAAACGCTTCGCGACGAAGGTCGTTCTCAGCTTCGATCCCGACGCGGCGGGTCAGGGTGCCGCGGCCAGGACGTCCGAACTCCTGGTGGCCGACGGCTTCCAGGTGAACGTGGCCATGCTGCCGGCCGGGGAGGACCCAGACGTGTTCATCCGCCGGCTCGGGGGCGCGGCCTACCAGGAACGGCTCCGGGGATCCCGGCCGTATCTCGAGTACCTGCTGGATCGGACGGCTGCAGACCACGACTTCACGCGGGACGACAGCCGGCGGGAGTTCCTGGCGCGGATGCTGGGGGTCGCGGCGCGCATTCCGGACCCGGCGGCCCGTGACCAGTTTGCGGACAGGCTGGCGCACAGGGCGCGCATTACAGAAGAGGTAGTTCGCGCCGAAATCCGGAGAGCGGCCGTGCAGCGCCAGACGGCCGTCGCCGAAATCGAGCGGCGGGCCGCCCTGACTGGAGCGGTGAAACCCGCCGAAAAAGGCTTGATCTGGGCGCTCATGCACGCCCCTGCGCAGGCGCGGCAGGCGCTGGAGGAGCTGGAGGGAGGAGACCTGGACGGCCTGACCACCCGGGGCATCCTCGAACAGGCCCGGTGTCTGCAGGACTGGCCGGCTGAGTCCTTACCGGAGGCCCTGATGCAGCGTCTAAATGAAGCAGAGGTCCGCCTCGTCGAGGAAGTGGGCCGCCTGCCACAGCCTCCCGGGGACCCCGCCGAGTGCGCCCGGGCGTTGAAGCGCCTGAGGTTCGACCGCGAACGCGCCGCCGTGCAGCGCGAGATCGACAGGCTGCAGGAGGCTGGCGCGGCCCGGCACGACCAGGAAATCGTCGCGTTGTGGCATCGCAAGAAGGCCTTGCTGCAGCAGATCGAGTCGTTGACCGGCTGAGACCCGCCACCGGCGGGCCTGACGCCGTGACGAAAGGGGGTCCGGAGGCCAAGGCCTCCGGTGACGAGATGGATCGGAAGTACCAGCGCGGAGCCCAGGAGGACACACCGTTGTCGATCGAAGAAAAATACGATGAAGTGAGGCAGCTCATCTCCATCGGGAAGGAGAAAGGCTACCTGCTCTACGACGAGGTCAACGAGCTGCTGCCGGCCGACATCACGTCCTCCGACGAGCTGGACGACCTCTTCAGCACGTTCGGCAGTGCCGGGATCGAAGTCGTCGACTCCGAGAAGACCTACCGGGAAGACAAGCTGCTCGACCGTACCGGCGAGGGAGCCGAGGAGCTCGAGCTGGATCTCACGCCTGGTGCGCTGGACAAGACGAACGATCCCGTCCGCATGTACCTCCGCGAGATGGGCACGGTCCCCCTGCTGACGCGCGAAGGGGAAGTCGAGATTGCCAAGCGCATCGAGCGCGGCAAGCTGGCGGTCATCAAGTCGATATCGAGGACCCCCACGGTCGCGCGCGCGATCATGCAGATGGGCGATCAGTTGAAGAACGACGAGCGGAGCATCCGCGAGCTCGTGATCTTCAACGACGAGGAGATCACCGACGACAAGATCGACGACCGGAAGCGGCAGGTGCTCCGCCAGATCGACGCTGTCCGCAAGGCGTGGCAGTCGGTGGAGAAGTGCCGGGAGAAGCTCGAGAAGACTCCGAAAGGCGCGACCACCCGCGACAAGCGGAAGTACAGGCGCGTGCGCTGGGAGGCGCTGCGCGCCCGCGTCGAGCTGTCGCAGCTCATCCGCCGCATCGAGTTCACCGAGACGATCAAGCGCCGGCTCATCGATCAGATCAAGGATGCCGTCGAGGCGGTCATGCGGGTCCGCCGGGACATCGATTACATCGATCGCCAGCTGAACCCGAAGAACAAGAAGAGCCGGCTCAAGGACGACGACAAGAAGAGCCTTCTGAAGCGCCAGAAGGAACAGAAGCTCCAGGTCAAGACGATGGCCGACGAGCTGGAGGAGACCCCCGACCAGCTGGTGCGGACGCTCGAGACCATCTCGCGCGGCGAGATCCAGGCGGAGCAGGCGAAGAAGGAGCTCGTCGAGGCCAACCTGCGCCTCGTCGTCTCGATCGCCAAGAAGTACACGAATCGCGGGCTCCAGTTCCTCGACCTGATTCAGGAAGGCAACATCGGCCTGATGAAGGCGGTGGACAAGTTCGAGTACCGGCGCGGCTACAAGTTCTCGACTTACGCGACCTGGTGGATCCGGCAGGCGATCACCCGGGCGATCGCGGACCAGGCGCGCACGATCCGCATTCCCGTCCACATGATCGAAACGATCAACAAGCTGATTCGCACCTCCCGGGCGCTGGTGCAGGAGCTCGGGCGGGAGCCGACCTCCGAAGAGATCGCCAAGCGGATGGACATCCCCGTCTCGAAGGTCCGCAAGGTTCTCAAGATCGCGCAGGAGCCCATCTCCCTCGAGACGCCCATCGGTGAAGAGGAGGATTCGCATCTCGGCGACTTCATCGAGGATCGCCAGGTGGTATCCCCCTCGGACGCCGTCATAAACCTGAACCTCAAGGAACAGACCGAGTCGGTCCTGAAGACGCTCACGCCGCGCGAGGAGAAAGTCATCAAGATGCGCTTCGGCGTCGGCGACGGCAGCGAGCACACGCTCGAGGAAGTCGGGCAGAGCTTCGCCGTCACCCGGGAACGCATCCGGCAAATCGAGGCCAAGGCGCTCCGGAAGCTGCGCCATCCCTCCCGGAGCCGGAAGCTGCGGGCGTTCCTCGAAGGACGGACCTGACGGATGGAAAAGGGGAAAGGGGAATGGGTGATGGGAGTTGGGGGGAGGTCGGAGAGTTCGCTGTTTACCATTTCCCCGTTCCCATTTACCATCCCGTGAGGGTTGGGCCCATAGCTCAGCGGTCAGAGCCGCCGGCTCATAACCGGCCAGTCCCAGGTTCGAATCCTGGTGGGCCCACTTTCGTTCGCGCGTGGCGCGGACGGCGGCGGGCAGGACCCTCGCGACGTGTCCACCGGGGCGCACGCGCAACGGGGGCGGACGCCGCCGCCGTCGCGAGGGACTGCTCGCGCCCTGACTGCCGCGGCAACCAGAGCCCTCTAGACCTTGCACGCTGACCTCCAGAACCTGATCAAGCTCCAGGATCTCGACCTCGCCGTCGAGCGCTTCCGACGCCGGCTCGCCGAGCTGCCCTCGGCGCAGACCGCGCTCGAGGAGCGGCTCGCGGCGCGCGGCGCATCCGTCGCGCGCGTAAAGGAGCGGCTCGCCGCCAACCAGACCGCCAGGCGTGAAATCGAGAAGGAGCTCGCCATCGTCCAGAGCCGGCTGTCCAAGTACAAGGACCAGCTGATGGAGGTCAAGACCAACAAGGAATACCAGGCGATGCAGACCGAGATCGCCGTGGCCGACCAGCAGGTCCGCGCGCACGAGGATCGACTGCTGGATCGCATGGAGGAGACCGAGAACCTCGCGGCGGAGCTCAAGGCCGAGGAGGCCGCCCTGAAGACCGACCAGACCGAGGTCGCCACGACGCGTCAGCAGCTCGAGGAGGAAGGCCGCCGGCTGCAGCACGACATCGAGGCGACCACGGTGGAGCGCGCAACGGTGGCGACACAGCTGGCTCCGCAGGCCCTCGCGCTGTTCGAGCACGTCTCGCGCCACCGCCGCGGCGTGGCGCTGTCGGAAGCACGCGACGGCCACTGCACGCAATGTCATGTCCGCCTGCGGCCGCAGGTCTTCAACGAGGTCCGCCGCAACGACGGGCTGATCCAGTGCGACAGCTGTTCCCGCATCCTCTATTTCGTCCCGGGCCCGCCGGCCGGCGTCAGTCCGGCCGTCTCCTGACGTGAGCATCCGCGTCCGCACGGCTGCGTGTGGGTTCGTGCTTCTCGGCGCCGTTGGCCGTGAGGGTGCGGGATCGTGGCGGCGATAACGGCCTCCATCGACGGCGGGGCCCGTGGCAATCCCGGTCCGGCGGGCTACGGGGTCCGGATCGTCGACGACGCCGGCGCAGTGCTCGCCGAGCTGCACGCGGCGCTCGGGATCGCCACCAACAACGTAGCGGAGTACAACGGTCTGCTGGCCGCGCTGCAGTGGGCCGTGGACCACGGTCACCGGATCCTCCACGTCCGATCGGACTCCGAGCTGCTCGTGCGGCAGATGCGCGGCGAGTACAGGGTGAGGCACCCCGGGCTCCAGCCGCTCCACGTGCGGGCCAGGCTGCTCGCCGCCCAGCTCGATCGCGTGACGTTCGAGCACGTCCGCCGGGAGCAGAACCTCGACGCCGACCGGTTGTCCAATGTCGCGATGGACGAAGCGGAGCGACAGAGGCCCGGGAGGGATGCGTAAAGCGTCCTCAGGGGAACGGGTCCCGGAACCTGTCTCAGGCTCCGGGACGGCGCGATTCACGCCCCGGCGTGCGGGGAGGCCTTGACGAGTCCCAGCATCCGGCCTGCCGCCGGTCCTTCGATGCGATAGGAGTGAAAGACGTCGCCGTGCGTCCGGGTGCACAACTCGGCCACGTGGATGTTCTGCGGCAGCACGCCGGCGCCCTCGAGCTGATCGCGCGTCGCCCGCCAGAGATCGAGATGAAAGCGCTCAGGGCCGGACCGCGCGAACCAGGCCTCCAGGATCTCGGCATGGTGTCCGGCGCTCCGGAAGCCTTCACGGGTGTCCTGACCGACTTCGTAGCAGCACGGACCGATTGAGGGTCCTGCTGCGGCCACCAGCCGCTCCGGCCTCACGCCGCAGGTGGCCTGCAGGGCGGCGACGGCGGCGATCACGGCACGTCGCGCCGTGCCGCGCCACCCGGCGTGCACGGCGGCAACCGCGCGCCCGGTGTCGTCGGCCAGCAGGACCGGCACGCAGTCGGCGACGCGCACGGCAATCGCTGCGGCCGGATCGCTGCTCAGGACGACGTCCGCGCGCGGCTGCGGCCACGGGCGTGGCCGATCGGTCGAGACCAGCGCGACCGACGCCTCGTGGACCTGCCGCACGAGCAGCAGGTCCGCGACGTCCACCCCGGCGAACTGCGCGACCGCAGCCCACTCCTGCGGATCCTCCCGCAGCCTGAGGTTCTTCACCGTGAAGAAATGCGTTGCCAGCACCGCGAGCGGACGACACTGCAACACGTCGCCCCAGGGCGCTTGCGTCCACTCGAACGCGCGGGTAGGCTGTGGTCGGGTCATGAACGTTCTTGCCATCGGTCTCGACGCGACCGACATCCCTCGTCTCGCCGACGTGCTCGGGCGCTACGGCGATCGCTTTCTCCGACGCGTGTTCACCGAGGGAGAGATTGCCTATTGTACGCGGCGGCGGAATCCGGCCCCGCACCTGGCTGGCCGATTCGCTGCCAAGGAGGCGGCGATGAAAGCGCTCGGCACCGGGCATTCCCGCGGCGTCCTCTGGAAGGACATCGAAGTCGTCCGGCACCACGGCCCGCCGCAGCTCAGGTTTCATGGCGGCGCAGCGCGGAGGGCGGACCGCATGCAGGTGCGCAACTCTTTGGTGACCATCACGCATTCCGACACGCTGGCGCTCGCCCAGGTCATGCTCCTCGGCGACTGAGTCAGCGGGGCCGTAGCCCGCAGCCCCGGTTACCCGCCGGGGAACTGTGGGGTTCGCCGCATTTCGGCGCGGCGCCGGCGCATCGGTTCCGATCCGCAACAGGGGTTCCCCCGGCACCAAGACCCTCGCGACCCGCCCCCGGGCCGTGTCGTGACCCGACACCGACAACTGGATTTCCTGCATCCCTTTGGAACGACCGCGGGGACCGTCGCCTTCAGGCCCGTGGCTTGCCTGAACCCGGAACGATCGTCAGCGCCCCGTGACCCGGTTCATGCTGCGCTGCACACCAGAGAGGAGCCGCGTCGTGACCGTCAAAATCCTGCCCAACGAGAAAGGGAACCCGCCAGGCAAGCTCGCAGATGCGGAGCTGCACTTCACCGCCGGACCGCTCGAGGGGCTGAAGCTGATCGGCTTTGCCGTCTGGGAGAGAAGGAGCGGCACCGGCCGCAACGTCACCTTCCCTGCCCGTCAGTACTCGGTCAACGGCGAACGCCGGAGCTTCGCGCTGCTCCGGCCCGTCGCCGACACCACGGCGCAGAATCGGGTGCGCGATCTCATCCTCCAGGCCTATGCCGAGCACGAGGCCGAGGCGGCCGTGACGACGTGACGCGGAGTCAGTCGATCACCGGCAGGAGGCGCAGGTGGTCCTTCTGCCGCTTTGGGGGAAGGGTCCATTCCTCGCGAAGGGCCTTGCGGAACTCCGACTGGTAGAAGGCGGTCTTCATGCCGCCGTCGATGATGTCCCACGGCAGCACGGCGTCCGCGGAACGGTCGCGGAAGACGTAGAAACCCACGTCGAGGCCGGTCTCGGCCGCCGCGGCGCGCCATTGGCCGCCGTTGCGCTCGGCCGCCTCGATCGTGCCGGCGACCCGCCGATCGCCAAGCGAGAGCAAGGCCTGGTAATACGAATGACGTTCCGACTTGATCGAGAAGTAGACGTTGTCGATGCCGGAGAGAAGCTGCCGCAGGCGCCTGCCCTTGCGATCGGTGACGGCTGGATCCTCCATCGGAATCCACTGGTAGGCCGTTCCGGGCTTGGGAATGAGCGGATTCACGCTGCCGACGATCCGGCCGAGCTGGCCGCGCGAGCGGGCATGCCGCAGCATCGCATCGCGCATCGCGATCGTCAGATCGGGGATCGAGGCGATGTCCTCGTCGCGTTCGGTGGGCAGGCCGATCATGTAATACAGCTTCAGGTTCTCGATGCCGCTGGCGAAGATCAGCTCCGCCGCCTGCAGGATTTCCTCGTTCGTGACGGTCTTGTTGATCACGCGCCGAAGCCGGTCGGAGCCCGTTTCCGGCGCGATCGTGATCGAACGCTCGCCGCTCGCCTTCAGGAGCCGCACGATGGGCTCAGTGAGGTCGTCGAGCCGGAGGGAGGCGGGGCTGATCGAGTATCCGAGCTCGAGCAGTCCCTTCAGAATCCGCTCGATCTCCGGGTGATCGCAGAGCGCAATCGAGACCAGCCCGGCGCGCGTCGCGTGAGGTCTCGCGGCCGCTGCAATCTCGAGAATGCGATCCGCCGGAAAGGCCCGCACGGGCAGGTAGTTGTACCCGGCCCAGCAGAACCGGCACAGGTTGGCGCAGCCGCGCACGACTTCGATCAGCAGCCGCGAGCCGAACTCCGTGTCGGGCGTGAAGATCGACGTGGCCGGCGGGTCGATCCGCTCTGCGCTCCTGACGGCGGCCTTCTTGACGACCTGCGGCGCGCCGGAGCCGGGCTGCGGCTCGATGGCGGCGATCGTGCCGTCGTCGCTGTACCGTACGTCGTAGAACGACGGGATGTAGAACCCGCGCCGCTGCGCGAGCCGGGCGAGCTGCTCGTGGCGATCTGCCGTCTGGCGCAGCACCTCGACGAGATCGGGCACGAGCACTTCGCCCTCCCCGGCGGCGATCACGTCGGCAAACGGCGCGAGCGGCTCCGGGTTCACGAAGGTCACGGCGCCGCCGATCACTACCAGCGGGTGGCGTCCGGAACGCCCAGCCGCACGCACCGGCAGCCCTGCCAGCCTCAGCAGGGATACCACGTTCGTGTAGTCCCATTCGAAGGAGACCGAAAACGCCAGGACGTCGAAATTGGCCACCGGCGTCTGCGACTCGAGCGTGAGGAGCGGAGCGCCGCTCGCCAGCTGGTCCCGCAGTTCCTGCTTCGGCGGCAGGAACACCCGCTCGCACACCACCTCGTCGATGTCGTTGAACAGCCGGTAGATCGTCTGAAACCCGAGGCTGGACATGCCGACGAAGTACGTGTTCGGGAATGCGAGCGCGACACGCAGGCGGCCTCCCGGCGCCTTCTGCACGTAGCCGGTTTCACGGGCGAGAGTCTGCCGCGCGCGCTCGCGGTACTGCCAGTGTTTCATCTGAGATGACGAACCAGAAATCCAGGAAGGCCGGCGCCGACGTGCCGCGGGCCACGGAGGTCCACGGCCCCGTCCGGAAGGTGCACCTCAGGCGGCGGCGATCCCGCGTGCCGTGGATATATCGAGTCTACCATGCGGGCCCCGCCCGCGGCCGTCGGCCTGCGCGACGTGAGCTGGCGGGCAGCGGCGCCTCCCGCCCGACCAATGTTGTGCCGGCGGCGGCCCCGGCCGGCGCGCCAGGCGCATCGTGCCCGACGACAACACGGCTCGATCGATGGTCGAGCCGGCAGGACGGCGCACACCTGTCGGCCGATCACGACACGTGTACGGTCGGTCGGGGCGTGGCTCGTATCAGCGATGTTTATGTCGCGCGCGCAGACGGCTGCGAAGGGGGCGCCCCCGTCAGTGCGCCCCTCCACCGTCCGCCCTGAACGCGCCGCAGGGCAGGTACCTTGGCCAGGGGTCCTCTGGTTTCCCTCCCCACTGCCCCTGCAGGCCGCGCTCTTCCGCTAGCCTTCGCTCTGGCGGCGGAGGAAGGCCGGCACATCCAGCGGAGACACCGGTTCGAACTCGGCTCCCGGCGCCTGGGACCGCCCGCCGTCATCGGTCGACGGGGGGGGTGTCAGCGGCAGCTCGATGGCCGGGCGGCGGGTGAAGCTCATGCGCGAGCCGCCGGCGACGGCTATGCGCTCGCCCGCTTCCTGCTTCCACGATGCGTACGAGTGCAGGTCGACGGGCGTCTGCGACGCCGGTGCCGGCAGCCTCGCGGCGCCGGGCCGGTCGAAGCCGGTCGCGATCACCGTGATCTTGACCCTGCCTTCCATCTTCGAGTCCACGACTGCGCCGAAGATGATGTTGGCGTCTTCGTGGGCGGCCTCCTGGATGATGGAGGACGCCTCGCTGACTTCGATGAGAGAGAGATCCGAGCCACCGGTCACGTTGATGATCACGCCCCGTGCGCCCTTCACAGAGGCGTCCTCCAGAAGCGGGCTCGAAATGGCCGCGTTGGCGGCCGCCACCGCGCGCCCTTCGCCTTCGGACAGGCCCGTGCCCATGATCGCGAAGCCCATGCCGGCCATGATCGTCTTCACGTCCGCGAAGTCCAGGTTGATCATCCCGGGAACCAGGATGAGGTCGGAGATGCCCTGGATGGCCTGCCGCAGCACGTCGTCGGCGCTCGTGAAGGCCTCGTTGAGGGAGGTACTGCGGGCGATCGTGGCGAGCAGCCGCTCGTTCGGGATGGTGATGACGGTGTCCACCGACTGGCGCAGCTCCTCGAGTCCGCGTTCCGCCTGCAGCTGCCGCTTGCGCCCTTCGAACCTGAAGGGCTTCGTCACCACGGCAATGGTGAGGGCCCCCAGCTCGCTCGCGAGGCTCGCGATGACGGGAGCCGCCCCCGTTCCGGTTCCTCCCCCGAGACCCGTGGTGACGAACACCATGTCGGCCCCGTCGAGCGCCTCGATCAGCTTCTCGGTGTCCTCGAGGGCCGCCTCCTTCCCGATGTTCGGGTCAGCCCCCGCGCCGAGCCCCTTGGTGAGCTTCGCGCCAATCTGCAGCTTGACCGGCGCCGCATTCATGCGCAGGGCCTGCAGATCGGTGTTCGCTACCATGAACTCGACTCCATCGAGCCCGGCGGCCACCATGCGGTTCACCGCGTTGCTGCCGCCGCCGCCCACCCCGACGACCTTGATTCGGGCGCCTGTGCGGGCCTCCTCGTCCAACTTCAACCGCAGTGCCGATGCGTCGATGTCGCCCAACGTCCTCCTGCGCTGATCACTCATGGCCGGCCTCCCCTGTCCCCCGTCTGGAACACTCGCGCGATGGATATGTCTGGTCTGTGTCATGCTGACCGTCTGGATCGAAGCCCGCGTGAAACGGCGGCTTCGGCTGCGGGGCGGCGGCGTCCGCCCCTGGCTGCGGGGCCGCGTCCCGCATCTAGAAGAACTCCCTGAACAACGTGCGCAGCCGGCCCGCAACCCGGCCGAATGCACCGGCACCCACCGACGGCGCCACCTCGCTCATGCTGTTGCGGTGGGCGTACATCACTAGACCGACGGCCGTCGCGAACGAGGGGCTGTTGACGTGATCGGCCAGGCCCCCCAGCCCGCCGGGCGCGCCGCGCCGGATCGGCAGATCGAAAATCTGCTCGGCAATCTCGGCCATGCCCTCGAGCATCGAGCCGCCGCCCGTCATCACGATCCCGGAGTTCAGCGACTTCTCGAAGCCCGCGCGGCGGATCTCATCCCACAGCAGGTGGAAGATCTCCTCCGCCCGCGGCTGCAGGATCTCGGACAGGATGCGGCGCGCCATGACCCGCGGCTTCCGGCCTCCGACGCTGGCCACCTCCATCGTCTCGTCCTCGTCGACCATCGACGACAGCGCGCAGCCGCAGCGCCGCTTGATTTTCTCTGCATCGGGAATCGGCGTGCGCAGCCCGACGGCGATGTCGTTCGTGAAGTGATCGCCGCCGATGGCGATGACGCCGGTGTGCCAGAGGCTGCCGCGCTCGAGGATTGCAAAGTCGGTCGTCCCACCCCCGATGTCGACGAGTGCGACGCCCAGCTCCTTCTCGTCCTGCGTGAGGACCGACTCGCTCGCGGCCAGCTGCTCGAGCACCGTGTCGAGCACCGCCACGCCGCCCCTGTTCACGCACGCCACGATGTTCTGCGTCGACGAGATGCTCCCGGTGACGACGTGGACGTTCACCTCGAGGCGCGCGCCCGTCATGCCGACCGGCGCTCCGATCCCGTCCTGCTCGTCGACGACGAAGTCCTGCGGGAGGACGTGCAGGATCTCGCGGCCGCTCGGAAGGGCGACGGCCTTGGCTGCATCGATGGCGCGGCGGACGTCCTCACGGGTGATCTCCCGGTTCTTGCCGGCGACCGCTACGACGCCGCGGCTGTTGAACGCCTTGACGTGCGCGCCGGAGAGGCCGAGATGCACCGAGTCGATTTCGACGCCGGCCGTCAGCTCGGCCTCCTCGATAGCCTTCTTGATCGACTCCACGGCCGTCTCGAGGTTGACCACGACGCCCCGGCGGATGCCACGGGAATCGGCGAGGCCAATCCCGATGATGTCGAGCGCCCCCTCGTCGGTCACCTCGCCCACGATGGCCGTGACCTTGGATGTCCCGACGTCGAGGCCGACCACATAGCGTTCCTTGCGTGCCACGTCCCCTCCCGTCTCCCTCAGGCGTGAACCACGGCCCGCCTTCCCACGACGCCCGGACGACCCTGCGGACCGGCGCTGCGCGTGACGGGCGTCATTGCAGACGACCGGCGGTGCCCGCGGGCAGGGCGGCGCGCCCGCGGCCGCCCGTTCGCGGCTTGACGTAGAGCCGCTCCTCGAACCGGAGATCCACGTAGTCGATGTCGGCCACCCGCTCGCGAAGCGCCGAGGCGATGGCCGTGTAGGCCTCGAGCCGCTCGCGGAAGCGCTCCTCGCCCAGGTGCAGCAGGGCTGGATCCCCGTCGAGCGTCACGACCGCATCGTGCAGATCGTGCACGTCGATCTGCGATACGCGCTGGCCGAGATCCCGGTGTCCGCGAATCGCGTCCGCGACGCGCGCCGCGAGCGCGGCCCGCTCGTGATCAATCGTGGGCCGGCCGTCCCGAGGCGCACCCACGACTCCCTCCACGAGGGGCAGATCGAACTCGGCGTACTGCGGACCGAACTCGTCGATGAGCGTCCCTTCCCGGTCGATGAGATAGGGGGTCGTGCCGAGCCGGCAGATGCCGAACGGTTCACGCTCGGCGATGAGAATTTCGACCGTGGACGGCAGCACGCGCCGGAGCGCCACGTCGGCCACCCACGGCGAAGCCAGCAGCGCGCGTCGGTACCGATCCAGGTTCGCCAGCAGGATGTTCGTGCCGTACAGCCCGTGCGCGAGCTGCTCGACTTCGCCGGTGGAGAGCCGGACGTTCCCGTGCACCGCGATCCGGGTGACGCGCAGGAGGGGCGCACCGGCCACGAGCGCCGAGGCCCGATACCCCGCGTAGAGAATCAGGACGAGCGCGCAGCAGGCACGGACGACCCGCCAGGAGATCCAGCGCCGGCCCGGCTTCCGCTTGCCGGGCGTCTTCGCTGCGCGCTTGAAGTTCTTCTCGACCGGCGCCTTCACGCGCACGCTGAGCCCCCCTTCTCTCCGGATGCCTGACTCAGTGCAGCCAGGATCCGCCCTCCCACGGCCCCGATGGAGCCCGCGCCGAGCGTCACGACGAGGTCCCCGGCTCTGGCGATCCGGACGACAGCCGTCGGGATGTCGTCGAGCGACGGGACGAAATGCACCGGAACCGCGGAGCTGGACCGTACGGCTGCGGCAAGCGCTTCACCGGTCACGCCAGGAATGGGTGGCTCGCCCGCCGGGTAGATTTCCGTCAGCACCACTTCGTCGGCTTCGGCCAGCGCGCGTCCGAACTCCGGAAGGAGCTGCTGCGTGCGCGTGTAGCGGTGCGGCTGGAAGACCACCACGACCCGCCGATCGATGCCGGCCCGGGCGGCGGCAATCACGGCGGCAATCTCGGTGGGATGATGGCCGTAGTCGTCGACCACGAGCACCCCGGAGACCTCGCCGCAGATCTGGAAGCGCCGCTCGGCGCCCTGGAACTCGGCCAGCGCGGCCGCCGCGCGGTCGAACGGCACGCCGACTTCGAGGCCGACCGCCACGGCAGCCAGGGCATTGAGCAGGTTGTGGCGCCCCGGCACGCGGAGGCGCAACCCACCGAGCCGGATCGGCGGACCGTCGGCCGCCGGACGGTGCCAGACCACGCACCGCGAGCCGAAGGGCTCGAGCGACAGCTCGTCTCCGGCGACCTGCGGGGCGCCCGGGGCATCCGGCGCCGACACGCCGTAGCCGATGAGCCGACGGCCGATGCGTGGGAGCAGCGCGCGCACCGGGCCGTCGTCCACGCAGGCAATGACGGCGCCGTAGAAGGGAACCTTGTTCGCGAAGTCGACGAACGCCTGCTGGAGCGCCTCCCACGAGCCGTAGTTCTCCAGGTGCTCGCGATCGAGGTTCGTGATGACCGCGATTGTGGGGGACAGCCTGAGGAACGATCGATCGCTCTCGTCGGCCTCCGCCACCATGTACTCGCCGCGGCCGAGCCGGGCGTTGCTGCCGAACGCGCTCAGGCGCCCGCCGATGACGGCGGTGGGATCGAACCCGGCGCGCTCCAGCAGGAGCGCGACCATCGAGGTCGTCGTCGTCTTTCCGTGCGCGCCCGCGATGGCGATCCCGTAGCGCAGCCGCATGAGCTCGGCCAGCATGGCGGCCCGCGGGATGACCGGCACGCCGAGCCGGGTGGCCTCGATCATCTCCGGGTTCTGCGCGCCGATCGCCGAAGACACGACCACCACGTCGGCGCCGCTGACGTGGGAGGCGTCGTGCCCGATCGAGACGCGGACCCCCAGCGACTCGAGGCGCTCCGTGACCTCCGATGGCTTCGCGTCGGATCCGCTCACGATGTAACCGAGGTTCGCCAGCAATTCCGCGATCCCGCTCATGCCGATTCCGCCGATGCCCACGAAATGCACGTGCCGGGTCCTGCCGAGCATCTGTGCCTGTTCACTGGCCCGTCGTCCGCGGGCGCCGATCCGCGGCGTGGGCGAACGCGATGCGGCGCCCTCTCAGGCGCGGCCCGTCAGGGCCAGCGCACGATCGACAATCGCCCGCGCGGCGTCGGGTCGCGCCAGTCGCCGCGCCGCGGCCGACATGGCCGTGCGCCGCTGGGAGTCTTCCGCCAGCGCGCCGATCCGTTCGCCGAGAAGATCGCCGCGCAGATCCTTCTGGTCGATGACCTCGGCGGCCCCCGCTTCGGCGAGCAGGAGGGCGTTCTTCCGCTGGTGATCGTCGGTGGCCGTCGGCAGCGGAATGAGCACGGCCGGTCGCCCCGACGCCGTCAGCTCCGCGATGGTGGTGGCGCCCGCGCGGCAGATGACGAGGTCGGCGGCCTTCATTTCGCGGTCCATGGCGAACAGAAACGGCTCCACCCTGGCCGCCAGGCCCGCCTTCCGGTAGCCGTCGCGGACGAACTCCAGATCGCGTTCTCCGGTTTGATGCGTGATGGCCATCCCGCCAGGGTGGGCCGCCAACCGCGGCGCCGCCTCCACCATGGCCACGTTGATCGCGTGCGCGCCCTGGGAGCCGCCAAAGATCAGAATCCCCGGCCGCCCGCCGACGACCGCTGGACCGGAGCCGAAGAACTCGGGACGAACCGGGTTGCCTGTGACAAACGCCCTCCTTCCGAAGTAGGACACCGTCGACTCGAACGACACCGCCGCCGCGCTCACCACGCGTCCGAGCAGACGGTTCGTGAGACCCGGCACGGCGTTCTGCTCCAGCAGCAGCGTGGGAATGCCGCGCAGCGCTGCAGCGAGAACCACCGGTCCCGAGCTGTAGCCGCCCACGCCGATCACCAGGTCGGGTGAGCGTCGCGAGAGGATGCGCCAGGCGTCCAGGCCGCTCAGCGGCAGCAGCGCCAGGCCGCGACCGATCGCGATCGGGGACTTGCCCTTCAAGCCGGCGCTGCGGAGCAGGTCCAGCGGCAGGCCCTCGTTCGGCACCACGCGCGCTTCGAGTCCCCGGGCGGTGCCGGCGAACGTGACCGTGGCGTCGGGGTGCCGCCGCCGCAGCTCGCGCGCGACGGCGATCCCGGGGTAGAGATGCCCGCCCGTGCCTCCGCCGGCGATCAGGACCCGCAGCGGCGTCATGCATCCGAAGTGGCCAGCGTCGTGGTGACGACGCGCGCGGGCGAGGCGTGCTGCGAGACGTTCAGCAGCATGCCCAGTCCCACGAAGTTGATGAGGAGGGACGAACCGCCCGCGCTGACGAACGGCAGCGGAATGCCCTTGGTGGGCAGCAGACCCAGCACCACGCTGATGTTGAAGAAGGCCTGGAACGCGATCATCGTCGTCAGCCCGATGGCCAGCATGGCGCCGAACCGGTCGGGTGCGCGCACGGCGCAGCGCAGCCCGCGCCACGCAACCATACAGAAGCAGGCCAGCACGACCGTCGTCCCCACCAGTCCGAGCTCCTCCCCGATCACGGCGTAGATGAAGTCGTTGTGGGGCTCGGGGAGGAAGCCGAGCTTTTGCGCGCCGTTCATCACGCCGCGGCCGGTCAGGCCGCCGGAGCCCACGGCGATTGCCGACTGGATGAGCTGATGCCCGCTGCCGAGCGGATCGCTGTACGGATCGAGGAACGCGAGCACGCGCTTCATGCGGTACTCGGACGTGATGAGGAGCGCGTAGAGGGCGGGCACGGCCGCCAGCAGCAGGCCGCCGATATAGCTGTAGCTCAGGCCCGCGGCGAACACCATGGACGCGACGATGGTGGCGATGGCGACGGCGGTGCCCAGATCCGGCTCCAGCAACACGAGCGTGACGACGCCCCCGAGCACGAGGCCGAGCGGGGTCAAGGAGTAGCCGACCTCGTCGATGCGGTCCATCCGTCGCTCGAGAATGGCTGCCGAGAAGATGATCACGGCGAGCTTGGCCAGCTCGGACGGCTGCACGCCCAGCGGCCCGAGGTTCAGCCACCGGGTGGCGCCCTTGACGGGTTTCCCGAAGAGGACGGCGACGAGCGCCGCGGTGACGACCGCCAGCACCGACCAGATCACCACCGGCTGCCGATAGGTGCGGTAGTCGATGCGCATCACGATCGGGAGGAGCGACAGTCCGATGAGGACCCAGGCCGCCTGCTTGAAGAGGTATACGGACTGCTTCTGGGGCTGCTCCAGGCCCGGACCGGCCGAGGCGCTGTACACCATCACCACGCTCGTGCACACGAGCAGCAGCGAGGCGACGAACAGCAGCTTGTCGGATTTGAGTTTTCGCGCCATACTCCGCGTTCCCGGGCTCTAAAGCCGCGCTCCCGCTGCGCCGACACATGGGCGGGAGGACGGGGTCAGGTCTTGCAATGACGTACGACCGAGGCTTCCGGGGGGTCGTACGTCATTGCAAGACCTGACCCCTGACGGCGAGCAGTCAGCAGTCATCAGCCGACCACGGGTCGGAGACACCACCCTCGCAGACCGGGGCAGCCTGCGTTCCCAGCGGATGGTTCCTCGCCGCGTCAATCGGACTGATGACTGCTCACTGCTCGCGCGTTGTCCGCCACTCCTGCTCGAGCCTCAGCACCTCCTGCTTGAACACCCGCCCCCGCTCCGCATAGTCCCGGAACATGTCGAAGCTGGCGCACGCCGGCGCGAGCACGACGGTGGCGCCCGGCGACGCAAGGCCGAACGCCGTGCGGACGGCGCCCGCCATGTCGTCGGCCTCCCGAACGTCGACCGCGTGCCGGAGCGCGCCGACAACGAGCGGCCGCGCCTCGCCGATGGCCACCACCAGCGCGCCGCGGTCGATCAGCGGCGCCAGCAAGTCGGCGAATTCGCCCCCCTTAAACCGGCCGCCGAGAATCACCACGACGCCGCTGCCGAAGCTCTCGATCGCGCGCCGTGCCGCCTCGATGTTGGTCGCCTTCGAGTCGTTGACGAACCGCACCCCGCCGATCTCGGCCACCGGCTCGAGAGCGTGCTCGAGCCCGGTGAATCCCTCCACCGCGCGGGTCATCGCCGCGGCGTCCACGCCGACCAGCGACGACACGGCCGCAGCAGCGAGCACGTCGGCCACCAGGTGAGGACCGAGCAGCCGCACCGAGGCGAGCGGCACGAGCGGCTCCTCACCCGACGGCGAACGCCGGACGATCAGGCGATCGGACACGACGAGGCCCGCCTCGGGGGATCCCGCGAACGAAAAGAGCAGCCGCCGGGCCCTGGCGGCCGCCGCGAGCGCCAGCGCCGCGGGGTCGTCCGCGTTGATCACCGCCCAGTCCGACGGCGTCTGGTTGGAGAAGATGCGCGCCTTGGCGGCGCCATATTCCTCCACGCTCGCGTGCCGGTCGAGGTGATCGGGCGAGAAGTTCAGGAGCACGGCAATCCAGGGGCGGAACGTCTCGATCGTCTCGAGCTGGAAGCTGCTCACCTCGACGACGTGGATGGTCTGATCGGTCGACGCATCCACATGGGCGCTGAGCGCGCGGCCGATGTTGCCGCCAACGAGCACGTGGTGGCCACCCGCCTCGAGCATCCGGCCGGTCAGCGTCGTCGTCGTGGACTTGCCTTTGGTGCCGGTAATCGCCACGAGACGCCCGCGCAGCCACCGCGACGCGAGCTCGAGCTCGCCGATCACGGGCACGCCCGCCGCGCGCGCTGCATCGAGGGCCGGCTGGCGCGCCGGAACGCCCGGGCTGAGCACGATCAGGTCGCTCTCGGCGAGCGTGCGGGCCGAGTGCCCGCCGAGCTCGAGCGAAATGCCGTCGGCGCGCAGCCGCTCCTCCTCCTCAATCCGATCGCGCAAGTCGGTCAGCGTGACCGAGGCCCCGCGCCGCACGAGCAGTTCCGCCGCCGCCACACCGCTCCTCGCCGCGCCTACGACGGTCACGCGCCGCCCCCGCACGGTGAAGGTGCTCCGCGTCGTCATCTGAGCTTCAGCGAGGTGAGGCTGAACAGCGCGAAGATGATCGCCATGATCAGAAAGCGGGTGATCACCTTCGGCTCGCTCCAGCCGATCAGCTCGAAGTGATGGTGCAGCGGGGCCATGCGGAAGACCCGCCGGCCGGTGAGCTTGAAGGAGGCGACCTGCACGATGACGGAGCTGGCCTCCATCACGAACACGCCCCCGACGATGACCAGCAGGAACTCCTGCTTGATCAGCAGGGCGACGGTGCCAAGCGCCCCGCCGAGACCGAGCGATCCGACGTCGCCCATGAAGATCTCGGCTGGATAGCAGTTGTACCAGAGGAACGCGAGACTCGCGCCCACGAGCGCGCCGCAGAACACCGTCAGCTCCGCGGCCTCGGCCGACGGCCGGACGAGTTGCAGGTAATTCGCGAAGACAAAGTGGGTCGAGACGTACGCCAGGGCGGTGAACGCCGCGGCCGCGACCGCGAAGACGCTGATCGCGAGCCCGTCCAGCCCGTCGGTGACGTTGACGGCATTCGTCGCGCCGACGAGCACGATCACCGCGAACGGCACGTACAGCCAGCTGATGTCGGGGATCAGCTGCTTGAAGAACGGGAAGATCAGCCGGGTGTGGTACAGCCCTTCGCTGTTGAGGACCAGGAGGGCGAAGCCCACCCCGAGGGCCACCACCGCCTGCCACGCCATCTTGTAGCGGGGCCGCAGCCCGTGGTGCGAACGCCGTGAGATCTTCAGGTAGTCGTCCAGCAGGCCGACGCCGCCGAACGCAGCCGTGGCCACCACAGCGATCCAGACGAACGGGTTCGCCAGGTGCGCCCACAGCAACGTGGGCACCAGGATCGACGTCAGGATGAGCAGCCCTCCCATCGTCGGCGTGCCAGCCTTCGTGCGGTGCGTCGCCGGGCCTTCCTGGCGGATCACCTGGCCGATCTGGAACTCGCGCAGCTTGCGGATCATCCACGGCCCGACGAACAGCCCGATGGCGAGCGCGGTCAGGCTCGCGGCCGCCGTACGGAAGGTGATGTAGCGCGTCACGTTCAGCACGGGCCAGTAGGTCGACAGGTGGTGGAGATAGAACAGCATCAGGCGAACTCCGCCCGGAGGCGTTCCACCACGAGGTCGGTCCCGATGCCGCGCGAGCCCTTGACCAGGACCAGGTCTCCCGGCCGGACGCGGGTCACGGCCAGGCGTGCGGCGTCCTCGCTGGTCGCGACGTGGACCACCGACGCAGACGGCATGCCGCCGGCAACGGCAGCACGCGCCAGCGCCGACGCAGGCGGCCCACCAACCGTGACGAGGACGTCCAGCCCGGCACTGGCGGCGGCGCGGCCGCACTCCAGGTGCAGCCGCTCGGCATGTGCCCCGAGCTCCAGCATCTCTCCGAGCACGGCGACCTTGCGCGCGCAACCTCCCGCCGCCGCAATCACCTCGAGGGCGCGCGTGAGCGCCGACGGGCTCGAGTTGTACGAATCGTCGACGAGCGTCACCCCGCCCGGCAGCCGAATCAGCTCCCCCCGGTGGACGGCGGGCCGGAGCCCCCTGGCGCGTTCCGCGATCTCCTGGAGCGGCACGCCGAACTCGAGTGCCGTCGCCGCCGCCGCCAGCACGTTCGACAGATTGCCCAGACCGAGCAGCGGAACGTGCAGTGCGGCCTCGCCCCCGGGCGTGCGCAGCCGCGCAGCGCTCCCGTCCAGGCCCCGCAGCTCCACGTCCACGGCACGGACATCCGCGTCCTCGCGCGTTCCGAAGCTGACGAGGCGGCCGGCGAACGCACGGGCGCGGAGCATGACACGCGGGTCGTCGGCGTTGGCGACGAGCACGTCGGTGGCCTGCGCCTGTTCCAGAATCTCCGCCTTCGCGTCGGCAATCGCATCCGGCGAGTCGAAGAACCCCAGATGCGCGTCGCCCACGTTGGTCCACACCCGGACCTCGGGCTCCGCAATCCCCACGAGCGTCCGGATTTCACCGGGATGGTTCATGCCGAGCTCGACGACGGCGACGTCTGGTCTCGTCCGGAGTTCCAGGAGCGAAATCGGGAGGCCGATGTGGTTGTTCAAGTTCCCCTTGTTCCGGAACACGCGATAGCGGGCGGCGAGAAACTCCGCCGCGGTCTCCTTGGTCGTCGTCTTTCCGGCGCTGCCGGTGATGGCTGCCACGCGCGCGCCTGATCGGCGCCGTATCTCCCGGCCGAGGTCCTGCAGCGCCCCGATCGTGTCTGTCACCCGGATGAGCACCGGCCCCGTCGAAGCCGCTGCCACCCCGGCGGCTGCCTCCTGCACGATCGCGCCGGCGGCGCCTCGCGCGAGCGCATCGGCGACGAACCAATGCCCGTCGAATCGCTCACCGCGAATCGCGATGAACATCTCCCCGGGCGCCACCGTCCGCGAGTCGATCGAGTAGCGCTCGATCCGCCTGGCCCGATCGCCGCCCGCCACCTCTCCGCGCACGACCGCCGCGATCTCACCCGCGGTGAGCGCGATCGGCTCCACGCCTCAGGACACCCGCAGGCCGGTCCGGCGGCGATCGAGCGCAGTCCGGGCGACCTCCACGTCATCGAACGGCAGCACCCGATCGCCGATGACCTGGTATTTCTCGTGGCCCTTGCCCGCGATGAGTACGAGATCACCGGCGGCCGCCTCCTGAATGGCCTTTTCGATCGCCGCGCGCCGGTCCACGACCGCCAGGTGCGGCGTCGACCTGGGGCCGGCGTGCCCGCGCGGCGCGCGATCCGGAGGCACCACGATCCCCCGCTTGATCTCCTCGACGATTCGCTCGGGCGGCTCGGAGCGCGGGTTGTCCGAGGTGATGATCACGAGATCGCTCAGCCGGGCCGCCACTGCGCCCATCAACGGCCGCTTCGTCCGGTCGCGGTCGCCGCCGCAGCCGAAGACGGTGATCAGGCGGCCGCGGGCGAGCGCCCTGGCGGTTTCGAGCAGGTTCCGCAGCGCATCGTCGGTGTGTGCGTAGTCCACGACCACGCGCACGTCGTCGCGCGCATCGGACACGATCTCGAAGCGTCCGGGGACGTGGGTGAGGCCGGCGATTCCGGCTTCGATCGCGCTGAAGGGCAGATCGAGCCCCACTGCCGTGGCGACGACGGCCAGGATGTTGTACGCATTCGGCCGCCCGACGAGGGGCGAGGCGATCCGGAGCGACCCCCGCGGCGTTCGCACCTCGAACGCCAGGCCGTCGAGCGACAGCGAGAGGGGACCGGGGCGCACGTCGGCCGGCGCGTCGATCGCGTACGTCACGGCGCGCGGCGCGGCCTTGGCGAACGCCTCGCCGCGGGGATCGTCCAGGTTCGTCACGCCCACTGCGCCGGCGGGCAGCAGCTCGAAGAGCCGCCGCTTCGCCACGTAGTAGTCCTCCATGTCGCGGTGGAAATCGAGATGATCCCGGGTCAGGTTCGTGAACACGCCCGCGCTGAAGTGCAGGAAGTCGGCGCGGCGCAGCGCCAGTGCGTGCGAGGACACTTCCATCGCGCAGGCGCCGGAGCCCTGCGAAACCATGTCGCGCAGCATCCGCTGGAGCTCGGGCGCTTCGGGGGTCGTCCGTGCCGCCTCGAGCTCGCGCGCGCCCACCCGGTGGCCGACGGTGCCAATGCGTCCGCACGCGATTCCCGCGGCCTCGAACACGGCCTGGAGCAGGAAGGCGGTCGTGGTTTTCCCGTTCGTGCCGGTGATGCCGACGAGCAGGATGTGTTCGCTGGGATCCTCGAAGAAGGCAGCGGCGAGACCGGCGAGCGCACCGCGCGCGTCGGTGACCTGGATGAAAGGCACCGAGGTGCCGGGCGGCGGGGCCGTCTCCCCCACGATCGCCACGGCACCGTGCGCGGCGGCCTCGCGCACGAAGGTCGTCCCGTCCGCCACCTGCCCCTTCAGCGCCACGAACACCGAGCCGGGGGTCACCTGCCGCGAGTCGTACGTGACCGAAGACACGGACCGCGCGGCAACCTCGCCATCGGGGACGGTGAAGCCGAGACCCGGCGCACGCCGGGCGACAGCGCGTATGAGATCGCCGAGCTTCACCGCGCGGCACCCCCTTCAAGCGTCGGGCGACCGAGCTTGATGACACAGACGTCGCCGGGGACGAGCGGGCTGCCTGCCTCGGGCGCCTGATCCACCACGAGCCCCTGGCCGCTGACCCGCGCGGCCAACCCGGCGAGCGTCAGGGTGCGGACTGCCCTGCGCGCGCTGAGCCCGCGCAGATCGGGCATGACGCCCTGGCGAACGGGCTCGAGTGTGCGATCGCTCTCGGCGAGCCGCGCGTTGACCGCCCGGGCTTCGCCGGTCTCCGCATCCTCGTGCCGCGCGAGCAGAACCGGCGGTGCCGGGTTGATCGATGGGGGCACGCCGAGATGGCGCAGCGACGCCTCGGCGATGCGCTTGAAGATGGGGGCCGCGACCGTCCCGCCGTAGTAGCCCCTGGCGCGCGGCGAGTCGATGACCACGACGATCGTCAGCGCCGGCTTGCGGGAGGGTGCAAACCCGACGAACGAGGCGTTGTACTCCGATTTGGAGTACCGGCGGTCGACGAGCTTCTGCGCCGTCCCGGTCTTCCCCGCAATCGTGTAGCCCTCGATGCGGGCCGCCCTCGCGGTGCCGCGATCGACGACTTCCTCCATGATGGCGGTCAGCGTGGCGGCGGTCCGCTCACTGACCGTCCGGCGGATCGGCTTCCGTGGGATCTCGACGCGGCGGCCGTTCCGGATGAGCGCCCGCACGACGTGGGGCTCGAGCAGCGTCCCGCCGTTGGCGACCGAGCTCACGGCGGCGGCCATCTGGATGGGCGTGACGCCGACCTGGTAGCCCATCGACACCGAGGCCAGCGCACTGTTGTCGAGACGCTGCGGGTTCCAGACGATGCCCGGGCTCTCACCGCCGAAGTCGGATGCGAGCGTCTGCCCGAACCCGAAGCGGCTGACGTACCGGCTGAGCCGCTCGGGCCCGAGGCGCAGACCGACCCTGATCGCCCCGACGTTGCTCGACTTCACGATGACGTCGGAAAACGGCAGCACGCCGTAGCGATGGACGTCGTTGATCGGCGGCCGCCCCGGAAACGTGATGTAGCCGGGGCTGCAGTCGACCGGGTCCTCCGGCCGGATTACGCCTTCCTCGAACGCCGCCGAGGCCGTGACGACCTTGAACGTGGACCCGGGCTCGTAGAGATCCTGGACTGCCCGGTTCCGCCGCATGTCGTCGTCGGCGCGGGCGAACGCGTTCGGGTTGAACGTCGGGTAGTTCGCGAGGGCCAGAATCGCGCCGGTCGCCGGGTCCATCACGACGGCCGTGCCCGCCGCCGCGCGGTGCTCGAGCACGCCGTCGCGCAGTTCCCGCTCCGTGATGTGCTGCAGGTACTGATCGATCGTGAGCTCGAGGGCGGCGCCCTCTGTCGCCTCGCGCTCCACCCGGCTGGACAGCGCCTTCTGGCTGGCGTTCACCTGGATGATGATCTTCCCCTCGAGACCGCGGACCTGCGCGTCGTAGCGCGACTCCACCCCGGCGAGGCCCACGTTGTCGAGCCCGACGTAGCCCAGCACGTGCGCCGCGAGGTCCCGCTTCGGGTAGTACCGCCGGCTCTCCCCGATGAAGCCGACACCCTTCAGCTTGAGGCCGCGGAGGCGCTGCTCTTCGCGCGGCGAGACTTTGCGGGGGAGGTACACGAAGCGGGCCTTCCGCCGCAGACTCCTGAGATAGGCCTGTCGATCGGCCGCCGTGCAGTCGTCGAGGGCCGCGCAGATGGCCGCCGCCGTCCCCTCCGGATCGGCCACTTCCGTCGGATCGGCGAACACCGAGTACGCATCGACGCTGTACGCCAGCAGGTTCCCGTTCCGGTCGACGATGTCGCCGCGCTTGGCGGGTGCGACGATCGGCTCCATCTGCTGCTGCCGGGCCTGCGTCAGGTAGTGGTCGTGGTGCAGCACCTGCAGGTACAACAGGCGTGCCTCGATCGCCACCGTCCAGAGCGCGAAGATCACGGCGGCGGTCGCCGCGCGCGACTGGATGGTCGCTCGCCAGTCCGACGGCGGACGCCCGCTGCCGCGCTCACGCCAGCGCGACGGGAGGCGGAACCTGCTGCCACGGGATTCGTCCACGGGCCTCCTGCTCACACCGGCGCTAGCGCGCCGCAACGATCGACTTCGACGCGGGCACCGGCGCCGGCATCCGTTCGATGACGATGGACTGGTCGGGGCCCGGCTGGACGAGCCGGAGCTGCTCGGTCGCGATCCGCTCGATCCGTTTGGGCGAACGGAGCGTTTCGAGCTCGAGCCGGAGGTGCCGGTTGATGGCCTCTTCCGCCGCGCGTTCCTCCTGCAGGCGCTCCATCTGAACGCCGTGCCGCACCAGCTCGAAGTTCTGCCAGGCCGAGAACAGCAGCACGATCACGAGGAGCGCGCCAATCGCCGTGGACCGCCAGAGCTGCCGCTGTCGCGCCTGGTCGATCTCGCGCACAATCGGGTTGTTCCGGATGTCCTTCTTGATCGCGTATTCGAAGTCCGTGGGGTTCATGCCAGCCTCTCTATCGCCCGCAGCTTCGCGCTGCGCGAGCGGGGGTTCCGGCTCACTTCGGCTTCCCCCGCTTCGATCGGGCGCTTCGTGAGAATCCGGACCGCCGCCTCGCCGGCCGTCAGGGCGCGGAAGACGTGCTTGACGATTCGGTCTTCGAGGGAATGAAAGGAAATCACCGCGAGGCGGGCGCCGACCAGCAGACGACGGTACGCCTCGCCGAGGAACGCCTCCAGGCCTTCCAGCTCGCGGTTCGCCCAGATCCGCAGCGCCTGAAACGTCCGCGTCGCCGGATCGATGCGCTGATGGCCGCGGCGCGGGATCGCGCGCCGGACGATCTGCGCCAGCTGGCCCGTCGTCGAGACGGCCGCCTCCTCGCGGGCTCGCACGATCGCCCGCGCAATCCGACGCGAGTATCGTTCCTCGCCGTACCGATAGATGAGGTCGGCGAGCTCCGCCTCGGGAACCTTCACGAGCAGCTCCGCCACCGTCGGCCCCTGCGTGCGATCCATCCGCATGTCCAGCGGCTCGTCGCGGCGGAAGCTGAATCCTCGCCCCCCGGAGTCGAGCTGCATCGACGAGACACCCAGGTCCGCGAGCGCGCCGGCCACGGCCGCAATGCCGCGGTCGTCGAGCACGCGGGCCAGATCGCGGAAGTCGGCGTGCACGAGCTCCACCCGGTCGCCGTAGGGGGCCAGGGACGCCGCGGCGGCGCGCAGCGCGTCCGGGTCACGGTCGATCCCGAGAATGCGCGACGCGCCCGCGTCGAGCAGGGCCCGGCTGTGGCCCCCCAGGCCCACAGTGCAGTCGACGAACAGGCCTCCACGCGCCGGGGCGAGGAGTGCGACCGTTTCCTCGACGAGGACGGCATCATGGGAGGAGACGGCCATCGTCAGATGCCGAACTCGGCCAGGGCGCGCGCGTCGTCGTCGGTGTACGGCTCGCGCTGCATCTTGGCCAGGAATCGCTCGTGGTTCCAGACGTCGAGCAGGTCGTATTGCCCGAGGACGTCCACCTCGCCGGCCATACCGGCCGATTCGCGGAGCCGCGGGTGTATCAGCACCCGTCCCTGCGTGTCGATCTCTCCACCCTGCCCGTAGTAGTTCACGCGATCGAAGAACTTGAGCCGCGCGGGGAGCGCGGACGGCACCCGCGACAGCTTCTCCTCGAGCGCCAGCCAGACCGGCATCGGATAGATCCGCACGGACTCGCCCGTGAGGCTCGTCACGAACACGTCCGACCCGTGCTCCTTTTCGAGCAGCGCGCGGAACGCGTTCGGGATCTTCAGCCGCCCCTTGTCGTCGATTCTGGCGGCGTAATTGCCTCGCAGCACGCCCGTTGACTCCACTTTGCTCCAAAATTTTCCACCGCGATAGTAGAGGACACCCCCCGGGATGTCAACCGCAAAACATAGAAGATGCGAAGCTTACGTTTTATGTTCGCCGGCAAAGCTTCGGCGAATCGCGCACGGCAGAGTGAGTTCGCGTGCTACGATGTAAAGATTTTCCGCCCGACCGGACGACGTCCGTCAACCTACATCCCCGTTCGATGCTTCGCGCAGCCCTGATCGGCTTTCCCGGGTCCGGCCGGACGGCGCTCTTTCAGCTCCTCACCAGCGCGCGGGAAGCCCCGCGCGCAGCCGGCCGGACCGAGGCGAACGTGGGCGTGTCGCGCGTCCCCGACGAGCGACTCGACCGGCTCACGGCGCTCTTCAGGCCCCGGAAGCACGTGCCGGCAACGGTGGAGTTCGCCGACATCGCGGGCAGTGCCGGAGCCCGCGCCGGCGCGCAGGCGCTGCTCGACGTCGCCGCGTTCCGCAACGCCGATGCCCTGCTGCACGTCGTTCGGATGTTCCGCGACCCGGCGGTGCCGCATGCCGCCGGCTCGATCGATCCTGCGCGCGACGTGCGCACCATGGAGGACGAGGTCATCCTCGCGGATCTCGGCGTGGTCGAACGCCGACTCGAGCGCCTCGAGCGGGACTTGAAGAAGGCCGCCACGATCGAGCTGCGGCGCGAGCGGGACAGCCTCCTGCGCTGCCGCAGCGCGCTCGAGAGCGGCCGCCCGCTGCGTGCCCTGGAGCTCGAGCCCGAGGACGCGCGGCGGCTGCGCGGGTTCCAGTTCCTGTCGGCCAAGCCGCTGCTGCTCGTCCTGAACCTCGACGAAACCGATCTGCCTCGAGCCGACGACGCCGTCCGGCTGGCGGGCGTGGATACGTTCATGTCTGGCGCCGCGACGCATGCCGTGCCCATCTGCGCGCGGATCGAGCTGGAGATCGCCCAGCTGGAGCCCGTCGACGCGGCTGCGTTCATGGCCGATCTGGGACTTCGCGAATCGGGGCTCGATCGTGTGATCCGCGCGAGCTACGACCTCCTGGGCTACATCTCCTTTTTCACGGTCGGCGACGACGAGTGCCGCGCCTGGTCGATTCCGCGCGGTACGCCGGCCGTGATCGCGGCCGGCGAGATTCACAGCGACATCTCACGCGGGTTCATTCGCGCCGAGGTCGTGCGGTACGACCACCTGCTGGCCCGCGGCTCGCTGGCGGCCTGCCGCGAGCATGGGGAACTGCGGCTCGAGGGCAAGGACTACCTCGTCGTCGACGGCGACGTGATCAATTTCCGGCACGCCACGTGAGGTTCCCGTGACGGTACGGACGCAACCGATCCGGGCGCATTCAGGATGACACCGAGGACGATCCTCGTCTGCGAGGCGCAGGTGCCGTTCGTGCACGGAGGGGCCGAGATCCACGTCCGCGAGCTGGTGCGGGAGCTGCAGGCACGCGGGTACGAGGCCGAGCTCGTGAGCGTCCCGTTCAAGTGGTATCCGAAGGAGGAAATCCTGCCCCACGCCGCGGCGTGGCGCCTGCTCGACCTGAGCGAGAGCAACGGGCGGGTCGTGGATCTGGTCATCGCCTCGAAGTTCCCGACCTACTTCGCGCGCCATCCGAACAAGGTGGCGTGGCTCATCCACCAGTACAGGGCGGCCTACGAGCTCTGCGGCACCCCGTACAGCGACTTCGCCCACACCGAGCTCGACGTGGGCCTGCGCGACACGCTGATGCGGCTCGACACCGAGATGCTCCGCGAGTGCCGCGCCATCTTCAGCAATGCGCAGAACACGGCCGCGCGGCTGCAGAAGTACAACGGCCTGACCGCCATGCCGCTGTATCACCCGCCGCGACTGGCTCCCCGCCTCGCCGGAGGGCCCTTCGGTGACTACGTCCTGTCGGTCGGCCGGATCGAGTCCGTGAAGCGGGTGCACCTGGCAGTCCGCGCGCTGGCGCTGGTCCCTCCGCCGGTGCGTCTGGTCGTCGCGGGTGACGGCACGCAGCGGCCGAACGTCGAGCGCGAGGCGGAGGCTCTGGGCGTGGCGGACCGCGTGACGTTTGCCGGAACCGTCGGCGACGACCAGCTCGTCGGACTGTATGAGGGCGCGCTGGCCGTCATCTATCCGCCGTACGACGAGGATTTCGGGTACGTGACGCTGGAGGCGTTTCTCGCGGGCAAGCCCGTCATCACCTGTTCGGACTCCGGGGGACCGAACGAGTTCGTCGTGGACGGGGCGAACGGCTTCGTGTGCGCGCCGGCGCCGGAGCCGATCGCGGACGCAATCGCGCGTCTGGCGTCGGACCGCGCGCGGGCCGCCGCGCTCGGCGACGCCGGCCGCGTGCGGGCACGCGCCATCACGTGGGACGGCGTGATCGAGCAGCTCGTCGGATGACGTCCGCGGATCGCATTGCGAAAATCTCCGGATTGGCCATAATGGCGGTGTCCTCGCCGACCCGGCCGCACGAGGGGCGAACCCGGACACGCGCATCGGGTCCGGCCGCGCCGGTCGCCCGGACACGCCTGGCATCTTCTTGAAGCTGATCATCCAGATTCCGTGCCTCAACGAGGCAACGACGCTCCCGGCGACGCTGGCCGATCTGCCACGGGCGATCCCCGGCATCGACGCGATCGAGACGCTCGTCGTCGACGACGGGTCGCGTGACGGAACGGGGACCGTCGCGCGCGCCTGCGGCGTGGATCACATCGTGCAGCTCCGGCGGAACAAAGGGCTCGCGGCGGCCTTCATGGCGGGGATCGACGCATCCCTGAAGCTGGGCGCGGACCTCATCGTCAACACGGATGCCGACAACCAGTACGCCGGGCACGAGATCCCGAAGCTCCTGGCGCCACTGCTCGCCGGCGAGGCGGACATCGTCATCGGCGATCGGAACGTCGCGGAGGCGCCGCACATGTCGTGGCGCAAGCGACAGCTCCAGCGCCTCGGCAGCTGGGTCGTGCGCCAGGTCTCGAACACGAGCGTCCCGGACACCACCAGCGGCTTCCGCGCCTACACGCGTGAGGCCGCGCTGCGCATGACGATCGTGTCGGAGTTCTCGTACACGCTCGAGTCGATCATCCAGGCCGGCAAGAAGCGCATGGCCATTGCGCACGTGCTCATCGCCACGAACCCCCGGACGCGGGACTCGCGCCTCTTCGGCAGCCTTTTCTCCTACATCAAGCAGTCGGCCGCGACCATCGTGCGGATCTACACGATGTACGAGCCGCTCAAGGTCTTCACCTACATCGGGCTCGCCATCTTCGCCGCGGGGCTCGTCATTCCGCTGCAGTTCGTCTACACCGAGCTGACGCAGACCCGGTTCGGCCCGCGGAACATCCAGGGGCTGATCCTCTCGGCGGTGCTCATGATCGTCGGCTTCCAGGTGGTGCTCATCGGCCTGCTGGCCGACGTCATCTCCGCCAACCGCAAGCTGCTCGAGGATCTGGTGTACCGGGTCCGGACGCTGGAGCTGCCGCCCCCACGCGAGCCGCAGGAGGCCGACGCGCTCGCCCACGCGCGCCGCGACGGCCGCTGGGAGCGTTGAGCCGCACAGGAGGCCGGAGGCCTGCAAGGCGGGCCCCGACGCCATGAGCAGAGAGTGAGCAGGAGTGGCCCAGCCCTCGGACGTCTCGATCGTCATCCCGGCCTACAACGAGGCCGCTGCCGTGGGCGCCCTCGTTGCGGCGCTCCGGGAAGGCGGACCCTGGCGCGAGATCATCGTCGTGGACGACGGGTCGACGGACGAGACCAGCTGCCGTGCGGCCGAGGCCGGCGCGACCGTGGTGCGCCATCCCTACAACAAGGGCAACGGCGCTGCCGTCAAGACCGGCATCCGCAGCGCCACTGGCGAATACGTCCTGATCCTCGACGGCGACGGTCAGCACAAACCGGAGGATGCCCGGCGCCTGGCAGGCCGGCTGGGTGAGTACGATCTCGTGATCGGGGCACGCGCGACCGCCACGCAGGCCAGCCACGCGCGCCGTTTCGGCAACGGCGCCCTGAACTGGCTCGCGAGCTACCTGACGGGCAGGGAAATCGTCGATCTGACCTCGGGGTTCCGGGGCGCACGCCGCGAGCACCTCCGGGAGTTCCTGCACCTGCTGCCGAACGGCTTCTCGACGCCGACCACTACGACGCTCGCGTTCATCAAGGCCGGCTACAACGTGGCCTTCGAGCCGACCGAGGCACGGCCCCGGCGCGGGGCCTCGAACATCCGGTTCGCCACCGACGGCGCGAAGTTCTTCATGATCATTCTGAAGATCGTGACAATCTTCAGTCCCTTGCGCGTCTTCGTCCCCCTCGCGCTCGCGTCGTTCGTGCTCGGGGCGCTCTACGCGATCTGGAACGTGGCCCTCTACTCGCGCATCCCGAACGGGTCGGTGCTGCTCATCCTCTTCGCGGTGCTCGTGTTCCTCGTCGGCCTCGTCTCGGAGCAGATCTCGGCGCTGCGATTCGAGGGACGCCAGTAGATCCATGATTGCCGCCCGGTCCGCGCGGCGGCTGATCCTCGCCGCGGCGCTCCTCGGCCTCGCGCTCCGCCTGGCATTCGGGCTCCTCTACTGGGTCGACAAGCCGATGACCCACGACGAACGGGAGTACCTCTCCCTCTCACGAAGCCTCACGCAGGGCCGCGGATTCGTCCATGACGATGCCGAGGATCCCGGGACCGGGCAGCGCTTCGGACGGGCGCCCGGCTACCCCGTCTTCCTGGCGCTGATCGGCGCCGGCACGCTGCCGCCACCCGACGCGACGCCGCCGGGGGTGAAGATCGCGCAGTCGGGCCTGGGCGCTCTGCTCGTCGGCCTGATCGCGGGAATCGCGTGGCTGGCAGCAGGGCCACACGCCGCGGTGGCTGCCGCCCTCGTCGCGGCCGTCTACCCGTCGCTCGTCTGGACTCCGGCGCAGGTGCTCAGCGAAACGCTGTATTCGGTCGTCGCGCTCGCGGCGGCGCTCCTCCTGCAGATCGCGGCCGACCGATCGTCGGGCGCCGGGACGCGCCGCGGGGCCCTCGTCCCCGGCGTGGGCGCCGGGCTGCTGGTGGGAACCGCCGTCCTCGTGCGGCCGGCGATGCTGTTCTTCGTGCCCCTCGCAGTCCTCTGGCTCGTGGCCACGCGCCGGCGGGCGCTCACGATCGTACTGCTGACCGCCACCCTCGCCATCGTGGCCCCGTGGACGGCGCGGAACTACCGCGTGCACGGGCGCTTCGTGCTGGTGGCCTCCGAGGGAGGCGTCACGTTCTGGACGGGCAACCATCCGCTGGCACGCGGCGAAGGGGATCTGGCAGCCAATCCGCTCATCAAGCAGGCGGAGCTCGAGTTCCGGCGGCGTCATCCGGGGCTCACACCCGATGAGCTGGAGCCGCTCTATTACCGCGACGCGCTCCGGCACATCGCGGCGAGTCCGGTCTGGTGGCTCGGCCTGACGGCGCGGAAGGCCTTCTACACGGTCGTCCCGATCGGGCCCTCATATGCGTTACACTCGCTGCGATACCGCCTCGCGTCGACGCTGCCGTACCTGCTGATTCTGCCCTGGGCCGTTGCGGGAATCCGGCGGCTCTGGCGCGGGCCGCGCCGGCCTGCGGCCCCGTTCCTGCTCGGCGCGTCGGCCGTACTCGTATGCCTCGTGTTCTTTCCGCAGGAGCGGTTCCGAATTCCGATCATCGATCCGCTGCTGATCGTCGGCGCTGCCGCCGCGCTGCGCCCCGACCCGCAGTCGTCCTGATGCGTTCTTGACCGTGCTCCCGCGTGTCCTCGTCGTCGTCCCGACCTACAACGAACGGGAGAACCTCCCCCTGCTCGCCCGTGGCCTCCTTGCGCACCAGAACGTCCGCATGCTGGTGGTCGACGACGGCTCGCCGGACGGGACGGGCGCGATCGCGGACGGTCTTGCGGAAACCCATCCGGGACGCGTGGAGGTCATGCACCGGACGGGACCGCGAGGGCTGGGCCGCTCCTACATCGATGGCCTCCGGCGGGCCATCGCGCAGGAGGACGTCGATCTGGTCTGTCAGATGGATGCCGACCTGTCGCACGATCCGGAGTACCTGCCGACCTTGGCGGCGGCCGCGGCGCAGCACGACGTGGTCATCGGCTCCCGATACCTGAATGGCGTCAGCGTCGTGAACTGGCCTCTCCACCGGATCTTCCTCAGCGCGTTCGCGAACCGCTACATCCGGGCGGTCACCCGGCTGACGCCGCGGGACTGCACGAGCGGCTATCGCTGCTGGAAACGCGAGGCCCTGGCCAGACTGCCGCTCGACCGCATGGTCTCGGACGGCTATGCCTTCCTCGTCGAGATGCTCTACGAGGCGCGACGGCACGGGTGCCGCATCGGCGAGGTACCGATCATCTTCATCGAGCGGCGCCAGGGCCAGTCCAAGGTGTCGGGCGCCGTGCTGATGGAGTCGCTCATCACGCCCTGGCGGCTCATTTTCCGCCGCTCCGCCTGACATGCGCCACGTCGTCGTGATGGTGACGACGTCGTATCCCAGGTTTCCCGGCGACAGCGTCGGGACGTTCATGGAGCCCATCGCGAAGTCCGTCGCAGCGCTGGGGCACGCCGTGCACGTGGTCGCGCCGTGGCACCCGCGCATCACCCGCGGCTCGAGCGAAGACGGCGTCTCCTTCCACTTCTATCGCTACGCCCCCGTGCCGGCCCTGAACGTCTTCGGCTACGCCTCGGCGCTCCGCGCCGACGTCCGGCTGAAGGGCGCGGCGCTGGCCGCGGCGCCGCTGGCGCTCGCCGCCGGCTGGCGCGCGGTGCGACGCGTGATCCGGGAGAGCCGGGCGACGATCGTGCACGCGCACTGGGTGATCCCGGGCGGGGCGATCGCGGCGGCGGCAGCCCGGCGGCTGCCGCTGGTCGTCAGCCTCCACGGGTCGGACGTGTTCGTCGCGGAAACGTTCGCTCCCGCCCGACGAGCCGCCCGGCTGGTCTTCGCGCGGGCCGGCGCGATCACCGCGTGCAGCGCCGACCTCGCGAGCCGGGCAATCGCGCTCGGCGCCGATGCGGGACGGGTCGAGGTGATTCCGTACGGCGTGGACGTCGAGCGATTCCGACCCGACAGGGCGGCGCGGAGCCGGCTCCGGGGGCAGTTGCCCGCCGACGAGGGCGCGACGGTCGTGTTCGCCGCCGGGCGCCTGGTCCGGAAAAAGGGGTTCGAGTACCTCATCGAGGCCGTCGGGCGCCTGCCCCCGTCGGCGCGGACGATCCTCGTGATCGCCGGGCACGGCGATCTCGGCGAGGAGCTCCACCAGCGGGCCGAGGTGGCCGCCAGGGGACGCGTCACGTTCCTCGGGGATCAACCGCAGGACGCGGTGGCCGCGTGGATGTCGGCTGCCGACGTGGTCGCCGTCCCGTCCGTGCGCGACGAGGCCGGCAATGTCGACGGCCTGCCGAATGTCGTGCTGGAAGCGCTGGCGTCGGGAACACCGGTCGTCACGACGGCGGCGGGGGGCATCGGCTCCGTTGTCGAGGACGGCCGCACCGCGCTCGTCGTTGCGGAGAGGGATCCTGCCGCGCTGGCGGCCGCGTTGAGCCGGCTCGCGGGAGATGCGGGTCTTCGCCGCCGTCTCTCCGCGAGTGCCCGGATCGTCGCGGCCGAGCGTTTCGGATGGGCCGGTGCCGCGCGCCGATTCGATGCGGCGTACGCGGCGGCGCTTGCGCTCAAGTCGGGCCGGAACTAAGATTTACGAGCTTCCTCACCATGCCGGAGCCTGCCGCGCGGCCGCCGGGCCTCAGCGTGTTCTTTCCCGCGTACAACGACAGCGGGACCATCGCGAGCCTCGTGATCACCGCGCTGCAGGCAGCCCGCCAGCTCACGCCCGACTTCGAGATCATCGTCGTCAACGATGGCAGCGCGGACGCGACTGGGGAGATTGCCGACGAGCTCGCACGGACGTACCCACAGGTGAGAGTGATCCATCACGCGAGGAACCGCGGGTATGGCGGCGCGCTGCGCAGCGGGTTCGCGGCGGCGACGCGCGAGCTCGTGTTCTACACGGACGGGGACGCCCAGTACGATCCCGCCGAGATGGAGCTGCTGTGGCGGGCCTTCGATGCGGACGTAGACGTCGCCAACGGCTTCAAGATCAGCCGCTCGGACCCGCTGCACCGGATTGTCATTGGCCGTATCTACCACCATACCGTCAAGCTGCTCTTCGGCCTGCGCGTGCGCGACGTCGACTGCGACTTCCGGATGCTGCGCCGCTCGATCTTGGACCGCGTCAGGCTCGAGAAGGACAGCGGTGTCATCTGCCTCGAGATGATGAAGAAGATCCAGGACGCCGGCTTCCGGCTGGTCGAGGTTCCGGTGCATCACTACCACCGTACGTACGGCCGCTCCCAGTTCTTCAATTTCCGCCGGCTGGCGAGGACGGCGGTGGACGTGATGAAGCTGTGGGTGGCGCTCGTCGTGCGCGGCGAACATCGGAGGGAGCTGGTCGAGACGGCTTCGCCGACGACGGCGCGCCGTTCCGTGGATCGCCGATGACGGACGCGTACCGTGAGTTCTACCGGGGCCGCCGGGTGATGATCACCGGGGGGCTCGGCTTCATCGGCAGCAACCTCGCCCGCCAGCTCGTCGGCCTGGGCGCCGACGTCCTGATCGTCGACTCACTCTTCCCCGACTACGGGGGCAGTCTCTACAACATCAGCGGGATCGAGCACTGCCTCCGGACGAACATCGCCGACATCCGCGATCGGTACGCCATGGAGGTGCTCGTCAGAGGCCACGAGGTCATCTTCAACCTCGCCGGCCAGGTCAGCCACATCGACAGCATGCAGGACCCGCAGACGGACCTCGAGATCAACTGTCGCGCGCAGCTCTCGATGCTCGAGGCGTGCCGCAGGCACAACCCGTCGGTGCGCGTGGTCTATGCGGGAACCCGACAGGTCTACGGGCGGGCGGACTCCCTGCCCGTCGACGAGGGACACCTCGTGCGCCCCGCGGACATCAACGGCGTGAACAAGGCCGCCGGCGAGTACTATCACCTGCTCTACAACAACGTCTTCGGCGTGCGGGCCAGCTCGCTGCGGCTGACGAACGTCTACGGGCCCCGGCAGCTGCTCAAGCACAATCGCCAGGGCTTCATCGCCTGGTTCGTCCGGCTCGCGATCGAAGGGCGCGAGATCGAGATCTTCGGCGACGGCTCGCAGCTGCGCGATTTCGTCTACGTCGACGATGCGGCAGACGCGTTCCTGCGGGCAGGCGCCTCGGCGGCCTGCGACGGCGGCGTCTTCAACGTGGGGGGCGACGCGCCGATCAGCCATGCGGACCTGGTCCGTCTGCTGCTGGACGTGGCCGGCACGGGCACGGTTCGCCTCGTCGACTGGCCGGAAGACCGCAAGCGGATCGACATCGGCAGCTTCTATCTGAATTCCACGAAGTTCCGCCGCGCCGTCGGCTGGCAGCCCCTCGTCAGCCTGCGCGACGGGCTGGAGCGCACAGTCGCCTTCTATCGCGCGCACCTTCACCAATATCTCGACTCCGCGGCAGCCACGCCGGAGGCAGCGCTGCCGTGATCCCGTTCCTCCAGCTGAGGCCGGGTGAGGATGCGCCGGCGGTTCGGTCGGCGATCGCGCGAGTCGTCGACCGTGGCTGGTTCATTCTCGGGCCCGAGCTCGAGGCCTTCGAAGCCGAGTTCGGCGCGGCCGTGGAAGCGTCCTGCACGGTCGGCGTCGGAAGTGGAACCGATGCGCTTGCCATTGCGCTCCGCACGCTGGACATCGGACCCGGCGACGAGGTCATCACGTGCGCCTTGTCGGCCGCCTACTCGGCCCTCGCCATCCTGATGGCCGGCGCACGGCCGGTCTTCGCCGATATCGATCCGCTTCGGCTCACGCTGGATCCGCGTTCGGTGGCGGCGGCGATTACGCCGCGCACGGCGGCGGTGATGCCCGTACATCTGTACGGGCAGGCGGCGGACATGGCGTCGATCGCGGACCTGGCAGCGCGGCACGGGCTCGCGATCATCGAGGACTGCTGCCAGGCACACCTCGCGACCTGCGGCGGCCGCCCGGTGGGCAGCTTCGGGGCGGCAGCCGCCTACAGCTTCTACCCCACGAAGAACCTCGGAGCGCTGGGCGATGGCGGAGCCGTGACGTTCGCGGACCCCGCTCACGCAGACCGCGCCCGCCGCATCCGCAACGGCGGCCAGGCGGACCGCTATCGGCACGCCGAGTTCGGCGTCAACTCACGACTCGACGAGATCCAGGCGGCGGTCCTCAGGGCCAGACTGCCGCTCCTGCGGTCGTGGACCGGGCAGCGCCGCCGGCTGGCCCGCCGCTATCGCGCCGCGCTGGACACGGCGCGCACCGTGAGCGTGCCTCCCGAGATGGATTCCGGGCACGTGTACCATCTCTTCCCGATCCTCAGCGCGGATCGGGATGCCCTGCAGCAGCACCTCAGGGCGGCCGGGATCGAGACGCTGATTCACTACCCGTTACCAATCCCCGATCAGCCGGCGATGCAGGGGGTGAGCCCCGCCGGCTGTCCCACGGCCCGACGCATCTGCGCCGGGCTCCTGTCGCTGCCGCTCTATCCCGCGCTGAGCGAGAGTGCGGTCGACCGAATCGCAGCGGCCGTTGCTGGCGGCCCGGCCCTGGCCACCCGGAGTCATGAACCCGCCACCGGATAGCCGTTCTTCCGGACGACGCCGCCTCAGGCACCTCGCGGCGTTCACCCTGATTTTCGCGGCGCAGTTCCTCCTGTTCGAAATCGGCCTGCGGACCTGGGGCGCCTCCGAGGCCGGTCCCTCGTTTCAAGGCCTGTTCGAGGACGACCCCGTCGCAGGCTTCCGCCTGAAGCCGCACGCGCGGGTGCGCTTCAGGACCGCCGAGACCGACGCGGTCATCGCGATCAACGGGCTGGGGGTCAGGGACGACGAAGAGATCGGACCGAAGCCGCCCGGCGAGCGCCGTGTGCTGATTCTCGGTGACTCGCTGGTGCTCTCCGTCCAGGTGCCGGTCGAGCAGACCTTTGCCGAGCTGCTGGAGCGGCAGCTCAACGCGGGCGGAATCGAAACGGGCCACCGCGTCATCAACGCCGGCGTTCAGGGCTACGGCCCGGTCGAGGAGCTGCTCCTCTTCCGGCGCATCGCCGGACAGGTCCAGCCGGATCTCGTGATTGTCATTGTTTTCGTGGGAAACGATGCGGAAGAGGCGCTCGCCTCGCAGGCCAAGCTCGCGGCCGGACCGGCGCGCGCGACCCTGCGCGAGACCTTCCTCACACGACTGCGCCGCCTGTTGCGGCGCAGCATGGTCTGGCAGATTCTCCGCATGCGCGTGGGCAGCGCCACGGGCCGGCTCACGGTGTTCCGGGAGCCGGAGCCTCCTCTGCAGAGCTACGCCGCCCAACCCGCGCCGCGCATCGCGGATGGCCTGGCGCTCGCGCGGCGGTGCGTCGAGGCCATTGCCGCGGAGGGCGACCGGCTCGGGGCGCGCACCGCCATCGTCCTGATGCCCGCCCGGTTCCAGGTCGACGACGGCGACTACGGTCGGCTTCGGGACATCGTGCGGGATGCCGGCGGCGATCTCGTACGGGACGCGGCCACGCACCGGTTCGAGGCCGAGCTGTCCACGCTGGGCCTCCCGCAGCTGGATCTGCTGCCTGCGCTGCGCCGCGCGCTGCCCGGGCCGGACCTGTTTTACCAGTCGACCGTGCACCTCACGCCGCTCGGCCATCGCGTGGTGGCGTCGGCGCTCGCCGACTTCATCCGGGCCGAGGGGCTGCTGGCGCAGCCCGGCGTGGCGATGTCACACTGACGGCCCCCGGTCTTCGATGCTCTTCAACTCGCTCCAGTTTCTCTGGTTCTTCGTTCTCGTCTACGCCGCCTACCGCGCGTTTCCGCACCGGGCGCAGAACTGGCTGCTGCTCGGCGCGAGCTACTACTTCTATGCGGCCTGGGACTGGCGCTTCCTGGGGCTGCTGATCGCGTCGACGGTCGTCGACTACTCCTGCGCGGTTGCCCTCGATCGCCTCACGTCCGTGCCGCGCCGCCGCCTGGTGCTGGTGCTCAGCCTCGGCTTCAACCTGACGCTGCTCGGGTTCTTCAAGTACTTCAACTTCTTCGCCGACAACCTGCACGTGCTGTTCGGCGCGCTGGGCTGGACGGTCGACTTCGTCACGGTGCGCGTGCTGCTGCCCGTCGGCATCTCGTTCTACACGTTCATGACGATGAGCTACGTCATCGACGTGTATCGCCGCAACCTGCCGGCGACGCGCAACCTGCTCGACTTCGCCGTCTTCGTCGCGTACTTCCCGCACCTCGTGGCGGGTCCCATCCTGAGGGCCTCCAGGCTGCTGCCGCAGATTCACAGCCCCAGGCACATCACCGGAGACCAGCTGCGCGACGGCGCGTGGCTCATCGCCTGGGGCTACTTCCTGAAGGTGTACGTCGCCGACAACGTGGCCCCGCTCGCCAGCTCCGTGTTCGACCCCGGCTCGCCCAGCACGGGCCTCGACGTCCTGCTCGGCGTGTACGCGTTCGCGTTTCAGATTTACGGCGACTTCGCCGGCTATTCGAACATCGCCCGCGGCACGTCCAAGCTCATGGGCATCGAGCTGGTGGAGAACTTCCGGTTCCCCTATCTGGTGCGAACGCCGCAGGAGTTCTGGCGGCACTGGCACATCAGCCTCTCCACGTGGCTGCGGGACTACCTGTACATCCCGCTCGGTGGAAGCCGGGGATCCGAGGCGCAGACGCGCCGCAACCTGCTCCTCACCATGCTGCTCGGCGGATTGTGGCACGGCGCGGCGTGGACCTTCGTGCTCTGGGGCGCGTACCATGGTGTGCTGCTGATCGTCTACCGCGCTGCGCTGCGGACGCGAGCCGTCTCGAGCTGGCTCACCGGTCCCTTCGGCGCCCGTGCGCTCCTCGCCTGGTTCGTGATGTTCCACCTCACGTGCTTCGGCTGGCTGATCTTCCGCGCGCCCTCCGTGCCGCAGATCCTGGACCTGACTGCGCGGCTGTTCGTCCCCTCCGGCGCGAGTCCGGAGCTGCTCGCCCCGCTGGTGCTGTACGTCGCACCGTTCCTCGTGGTGCACGCCGCTGAAGCCCTGAGCGACGACGTGCTCGTCGTGCCGCGGCTCCGGCCGGGCGTGCGATACACTCTCTACGCGTCGACGTTCTATCTGACAATGCTGTTCGGCAACTTCGCCGGCGCGGACTTCATCTATTTCCAGTTCTGAATGCGTTGCTGATCCCGTTGCTGCAGCTCGCGGTCGTGGCCTGGCTCCCCGGCGCCGTGCTGTTCCGCCTGCCGGTCGCCCGCCGGGAGGCGCGGGCCAGCCTCGATCCAGAGGAGCGGCTGTTCTGGGCGGTCATCCTCAGCGTCAGCATCTCGGCGTCGATCGCGCTGGCGCTGGCCGCCGCGCGGATGTACAGCCTTGAGCGGCTGCTCCTGGCAGACGGGATCCTGGCACTGGCGCTGGCCGCCGCGGTGCGGTTTCGACTGCGGCTGCAGGGGGCGCGGCGGCCGGGTCTGTCGGCGCTGCTGCCGCTCGCGCTCGTGGCGCTCGGCCTGTGGCGGTTCTTCCCACCCGCGGAGTACGTGATCGGAGGCAAGGATCCCGGCGTGTACATCAACGAGGGGATCCAGATCGCCCAGCGGGCGCGGCTGCTGGTCGAAGACCCGGTCGTCGCGTCGGTCCCGCCGTTCGCGCGCGATCTGTTCTTCCCCTCGCACGAGCGGCCGGACTACTACGGCGTGCGCTTCATGGGCTTCTTCATCCGCAGCCCGGACACGGGGACGGTGGTCGGACAGTTCCCGCATCTGTTCCCCGCCTCGATCGCGATCGGCTACGGCGTCGACGGGTTGACCGGCGCCCGGCGCACCGTCGGCTGGTGGGCGATCCTCGGCGTCCTCGCGCTCTATTTCCTCGGCGCACGGCTCGTCGGGCGCACAGCCGCGTGGGCCGCGGCCGCCCTCCTCACGCTGCACGTGATTCAGGTCTGGTTCGCCAGGTATCCGAACGCCGAGGTGGTGATGCAGGCGCTGCTGCTCGCCGCGATCCTCGCGAGCTCACGCGGTCACGCCGACGACGATCCGTTCTTCGCTCCGGTGGCCGGCGGGCTGCTCGGATTGCTGCTGTTCCTGCGGTTCGATACGGTCCTCGGCATCGGCGGCGTCGGCGCGGGCCTGCTGCTCGGCACACTGGCGGGCGGGCGCGTGCGCGCGTCGTTCGTGGGCACGGGCCTCGCGGTCGCCGCGCTCGCGGCGGTCTACATGCGGGGGCCGATGCAGGCCTACGTGACCCTTCCGATCGTGTACCTGACCAGCCTGCGGGCGTGGCAGTACCTCGCGATCGGACTCGCGGCGGTACTGGCCGCCTGGCTCCTGGCCGCTCGCGCGCGCGGCTGGAAGCTGTCACCGCGGGGGGCCTCGTGGATTCCCACGGGGATCGTGCTGGTTCTCGTCGGCAGCGCGCTGTATGCGCTCTACTTCAGAGAACCGGGAGGCCGGCTCGCCGCGCACGACGCCTACGCGTTGAGGACGTTCACCGGCTACTACCTGACCCTGCCGGCGCTCATCGCCGCGCTCCTCGGGTACGCGCTCTGGGCCCGCCACGCCTTCTGGCGGGCACCGGAGCTCTTCACGACGGTTGCGATCTTCGGCCTGACGTTCTTCTACAAGATCCGCATCGTCCCGGACCATTTCTGGATGGCGCGACGCTTCCTGCCCGTGATCCTTCCGGGCGCGCTGCTGTTCGCGTGCGCGGCGGCCCTGGCACCCGGTGCCCGGCGCTCCTCCACCAGGCGGCTCGGCGGCGTCATCGGGCTCGTGTTCGTGGGGCTGCTGGGGCTGCAGTACGCGCGTGCGAGCCGTCCCCTGCTGGCGCACGTCGAGTATGCCGGCGTGATTCCGCATCTGGAGAAGCTGGCTGCCGGCCTGGCTCCCGACGATCTGCTGATCGTCGAGGGACGCGACGCCGGCACGGACCTGCACACCCTCGGGCTTCCGCTGGCCTACATCTACGACCGGCCCGTGCTGATCCTGCAGACGCCGCTGCCCGACAAGGTCATGTTCGGGACGTTTCTCGACTGGGCGCGGACACGGTACCGGCGTGTCCTGTTCATGGGCGGCGGCGGAACGGATCTGCTCTCGGAGCGGTGGGGGGCGCGCGTGGTGGCTGCGGACCGTCTCCGCGTGCCGGAGTATGACGAGCCGGGCTACGAGTACCCTCGCGGCCCGCGGATCAAGCAGTTCGATTACACGATCTTCGAGCTCACCGCGCCGTCCGGGACCTGGAACGAGGCAGTAGATCTCGACATCGGCAACCAGGACGACTTGAACGTGCTCCGGTTCCACGCCAAGGAGGAAACGGAAGGACGTTCGATCCGATGGTCGCGCAACGTGTCGTACGTGCTGGTGCCCGGGATTCGCGCGGATTACCGGACGGTCACGCTCTGGATGAGCAACGGCGGCCGGCCGGCGGCCGCTCCGACGGCTGACGTGCGCGTCGATCTCCAGGGGACGCGTCTGGGCGAAGTCCGGGTCGGGCAGGGCTTTCAGCCGTATGTCCTGCCGATTCCGCCCGGGCTGGCAGCATCGCTGGCGGCGCGCGCGCAACCAGTACAACTGCGTCTCGAGACCGAGCCCTGGGTCCCCGAACTCGTGATCGGGACGCCCGACGACCGCGCGCTTGGCGTGATGGTCGATCGGGTCGCAGTAAAATAGGAACGCATTTTGGCGGCTCTGCAGATCTACGACCCCCGCGAGCGCGCGGTCGTGGCCACGGCCGACCGCGTCCTGAGCGCGCTGAGACCGATCCTCCGGCTGTCGCGATTCGACGACGGACGGGCGCCACGCCGCATTCTCCTGCTTCGGCTCGAACGCATCGGCGATCTGATGATGGCCCTGCCGGCCATCGCGAGCGTTCGGGCACTCGCGCCCGACGCAGAAATCGACCTCGTCGTCGGGAGCTGGAACCGGACGCTCGCGGAGGCGATCCCCCACGTGACCCGTGTCGAGACCCTGGATGCGAGCTGGCTCGCGCGCGACAGCACCTCGGCAGGACCGGGGCGGCTGCTGCGACGCGCGCTCGGCTGGCGCCGCCGCCGGTACGATCTGGGGGTCAACTTCGAGCCCGACATCCGGAGCAACGTGCTGCTCGCACTGTCCGGAGCACGCCGGACGGCCGGTTTCCGCAGCGGCGGAGGAGGGCCGCTGCTCGACGTGACGCTCGAGTACGATCTGCGTCGACATACCACGGCGAATGCGCACCGGCTGGTGGAATGCGCGCTCGGCCGGCCGGCGCCGGACGCGAAGCCGGAGCTGAGGCTGCCGGACCCAGCCGTCCACGGCGCGCGCGCGCTGCTGCCCGGTCCTCTCCGGAGGCCGATCGTCGGCGTCCACGCCAGCGGCGGACGGCCGATCAAGCAGTGGGACCCGTCCAGGTTCGGCGACGTCGCTGCCAGGCTCGTTCACGAGACGGGCGCCACGATCGTGCTCACCGGAACGACCGCGGACCGGCTGATCACGAACGACGTCCGGGCGATGGTTCCCGCCAACCACGTCGTCGATCTCTCGGGTCAGAACGATCTGCCGACGCTGGCGGCCGTGCTCGACAGCCTCGACGTGCTGATCACCGGCGACACGGGCCCGATGCACCTGGCGGCAGCCGTGGGTACACCGGTCGTCGCGGTCTTCGGGCCGTCCGACCCGGTCCGCTATGGGCCCCCGGGGCCGGCCGACCGGGTCGTCCGCGTGGACCTGCCGTGCAGCCCGTGCAACCGGATCCGCCGGCCGCCGGAGCGCTGCACGGGACACACACCGGACTGTCTGGCCCAGGTGTCGGCCGAGCAGGTGTATCAGGCGGTCCGATCGTCGCTGGCCGAGGCGGCGGCCGTCCGCGATCGGGCGGCCGGGCGCGCCCGACCATGATCGACGCCGAGCTGACGCTCCGCCGCGGCCGCGCCAGCCGGCGCGCGAATCTCGCCAACTACCTGAATCCTGCGGATGTCGAGACGGCGGCCGTCCGGGCCAATGCGTGGATCAAGGACCTGCGCCATGCCCCGGTTGACGGTCAGCCCATGCGGCGGCGATTCACCGTCGGAGGGGAGTCGCTCTGGTGGTTCACCGAACTGTACCTCCACAAGCGTCAGATCGTCCTCGCAATCTTCGAGACGCGGGCCGCGCTGCAGAACCTGATCGACCGCGAAGCGCCGGACCACCTCAGGCTCGAGCGGGGAAGTCGCGTCGCAGCGCTCGTCGCCTCGTCGGTCGCGCGTGCGCGCGGGGTGCTTTTCTCGGGAGGTTCGGGCCGGCACGAGCGCCTGAGTCTCGCCGCGCTCGAAGGCCGCGCCGCCTGGCTGAACGCGACGGCACTCGCCTCGCGCCTGCGCCCCCGTGCCCGGCCGGCCGTTCGTGCAGGCACGCTCGCGGCGTTCGTCCACCGGGCGTTCTGGCGAGCCGACGCGGGCGACGGCAGCGCCGAAGCGTACATCGGGCCCGTTCTGCAGGCGCTCGAACAGCACACCGGCCGCGAGGGCGTGACCTACGTGGGCGTCGGCCCCCGCGCAAATTTCCGGGCGAGGCGCTGGTGGGATCCGCTGCGGGGCGATCCCCTGGGCGCCGCGATTCGCGTGGAGGCGTTCGCGCCGCTCGATCGCCTCGCCACCTCGCGGCAACTCTGGCGCCAGCGCCACGACCTGCTGCGCGCAGTCCTGCGCAGCGACGACATCCGGGCCCGCTCGATCGTGGACGGCTGTGACGCCTGGCCGCTCGTCCGCGAGGAGCTGGCCGGCGTGGTCCTGCTGCAGTGGCCGTGGTCGGCGCGTGTGCTGGACGAGGCCGAGGCGGCGCTCGATGCCCTGCAGCCCTCGGCTGTCGTGACCTACGCGGAGGCAGGAGGATGGGGCCGCGCGCTGATGCTCGCGAGCCGTCGACGCGGCATACCGTCAGTCGGCCTGCAGCACGGGTTCATCTACCGGCACTGGCTGAATTACCTGCACGAACCCGACGAGATGGAACCGGATCCGCGCTGTCCGTCCGACGCCGGCTTTCCCCGCCCGGCCGCGACGCTGGTGTTCGACCGGTTTGCGGAGCAGCACTTGCGCACGGCAGGACACTTCCCGTCGGACTCAATCGTCGTCACGGGCAGCCCGCGCCTCGATGCACTGGTGAGCGCTGCCGCCGGTGTGGATCTCGAGCGCGCCTCCCGCGAGCTGGGTCTGTCGGCGGGGCCGATCGTCCTGCTCACCACCAAGTACCGGGAGGCCAGAGCCGTGCTGCCCGGACTGGTGGAGGCGATCGCGCGCATTCAGGACGCGCAGCTGGTGATCAAGACTCACCCGGCCGAAACACCGGACGTGTACCGGGCGGTGGCGCAGGGGCGCTCCAGAGTCGTGGTGGTCGAGGCGCGTGCGCCGCTGGCGCCTCTGCTCCGGCTGTGCCGCGTCGTGGTGACGGTGAATTCGACGGTGGCGCTCGACGCCGCGGTGCTGGGCATCCCCGCCCTCGTGATCGGCCTTCCGAACAACCTTTCCCCCTTCGTCGAAGCGGGCGCCATGGCGGGCGCGTCGGAGGAGCAGATCGAGCCCGGGCTCCGACGCATCCTGTATGATGAGGAGTTTCGCGAACGCCTCGAAGGCACGCGTCGGCGCGTCCTCGGGCAATTCGGCATCGGATCCGACGGTCACGCTGCGGAGCGTGCCGCGTCGGCCGTCCTGGACCGGGCCCTCCGGGTGCCGTGATTCCGCAGCGGAGCACGCATGCGAGTACTGATCACCGGGGGCGCCGGGTTCATCGGATCCCACTTGTCCGACGGGCTTCTCGCGCGCGGCGACGAAGTCGACGTGCTGGACGACCTGTCGACCGGGTCGATCGCCAACGTCGCCCATCTCAAGCCGAACCCGCGGTTTCACTATGCCATCGACACGGTCACGAACGAGCCGCTCCTCGCCGAGCTGATCGATCAATGCGATGTGGTCGTCCATCTGGCCGCCGCCGTCGGCGTCAAGCTGATCGTGGAGGCACCGGTCCACACCATCGAGACCAACGTGCACGGCACCGAGGTGGTGCTGAAGCACGCCAACAAGAAGAAGAAGCTGGTCGTGATCGCGTCGACGTCGGAGGTCTACGGCAAGAGCGCCACCGTACCATTCCGGGAGGATGCAGACCTCGTGCTCGGGCCGAGCGAGAAGCACCGCTGGGCCTACGCGTGCAGCAAGCTGATCGACGAGTTCCTCGCGCTGGCCTACTGGAAGGAGCGGAAGCTGCCCGTCATCATCCTGAGGCTGTTCAACACCGTGGGGCCGCGTCAGACCGGGCAGTACGGGATGGTGATTCCGAACTTCGTGCGGCAGGCGCTGGCGGGTCAGCCGATTACGGTTTTCGGCGACGGCACTCAGTCGCGCAGCTTCACCTACGTGGGCGACGTCGTGCAGGCTGTGCTAGCCTTGATTGACGAGCCGCGAGCCATCGGCCAGGTCTTCAATATCGGACACGGCCGTGAGATCACGATCGCCGATCTCGCGGAGCGAATCCGCGGGCTGACCGGCAGCAGCTCGCAAATCGTGCGCATTCCCTACGATCAGGCGTACGAAGCCGGATTCGAGGACATGCCCCGGCGTGTCCCCGACATCACGAAGATCCAGTCGCTCGTCGGCTACGCCCCGCGGGTCGAGCTGGACGAGATGCTGATCCGCGTGATCGAATACGTTCGTCAGCAGTGACGCCAGCCTCGCGCATGGTCCAGACGTCCAGCCTCAAATCCCGGGCCCGCCGTGCCGCCGAGGCGATGCTGCGCCGGCACGCGAAGTCGGTCCGCCGGCTCCTGCTGGCGACGGGGCGCGATCGCGCCCCCAGGCTGCCGGAGATCGTGCAGATCGAGAGCACGAACATCTGCAACGCCAAGTGCGTGTTCTGCCCGCGCGACGAGATGCACCGCAGCCAGGGCGTGATGACACTCGACCTGTTCCGGCGCGTGGTGGACGAATGCGCCGCGCTGGGGATCACTCACGTGCGCGTGCACAACTACGGCGAGCCGTTCATGGATCGCCGGCTCGTGGATAAGGTCCGCTACGCCAAGCAGAAGGGTATCCGCGAGGTGGGGATGATCAGCAACGGGTCGCTCATCACCGAGCCGGTGGCGCGCGGAATCATCGAGGCCGGGCTCGACGCCATCAACATCAGCGTGGATGCCTCGGGCCGGGAGGTCTTCGAATCGACCAGGGTCGGGCTCAACTACGACAAGGTCATCGGCAACATCGAGCGGCTCGTGCGCCTCCGCGGTGAGCTGGGCCGCCGCAGACCGAAGCTGATCCTGTCCTTCGTTCGACAGAACAACTCCGCCGACGAGCAGGCGTTCATCGAGCACTGGAAGGGGGTCGCCGACAAGATCCACGTCACGGACCTGCACAACTGGGCCGGGACGCTGCACCGCGAGAGCGACGTGAACTACCCGTGCTACCGCCCCTGGCTGACGTTCACCGTCCTGTGGGACGGACGCGTGTCGCTCTGCTGCGCCGACTTCGACGGCCGGACGGTGCTCGGGGACCTCAACACGTCGACGATTCAGGAGATCTGGAACAGCGACACGTACCGTCGGGTCCGCCGCGATCATCTCGAGAGCGGCGGCCCAGCCATCTGCCAGTCCTGTGACCTGCCCCGTAAGGACTCCCCGCTCTGGGTCACGAAGCTCACCTGAGTGCCTCCGGTGCGGAGCCGCCTCCGCTATCTCGAAGGCCGGCTGAGGCTATGGCCGAGGTGCAGGCCCTCCGGGTCGATCCGGCGTCCAATCGGGCGTATACTGAAAAGTCCCCGGGAGATTTCATGACGAAGCGCATGTCTGTCCTTCTGGCCGCCGGCGTTCTCGCGCTGGCACCGGTCCCGGCCAAGGCCGGCGAACTTCGCCTGTCGATCGCGAACGGCCGGGTGACGCTCGTCGCACACGACGTCTCCGTCCGCCAGATTCTCGACGAGTGGGCTCGCATCGGCCAGACGCAGATCGTGAATGGCGACAAGCTCACCGGCCCGACGGTCACGCTGGAGCTGAACGACGTCCCCGAAGGCAAGGCGCTCGACACGGTGCTGCGATCGGTCAGCGGATACGTGCTGGCCGCCCGTCCCGCAGGTGCCGGACCGTCCGTGTACGACCGGATCATGATCCTCCCGACCAGCAGACCGCCCGCGGTCTCGGCGGCGCCGGCCGCCTTCCGCCAGCCGGTTGCGCAGCCAGTCCCGCCACCCGTCATGGAGCCGGTGATGGAAGACGGGGAAGACCGGAGCACGGAGGGTGTGCTCCCGCCGGGGATGATTCCGCCCGGGGCAATGCCGCCCGGCATGGTCCCGCCGGCGCCGGTGCCGCCCAACATGCTGCAGCCGGGCACCATGGCGCCCGGCGCGACGCCGCCAGGCGGCCAGGTGATGCCGGCGGAGCCAGACACACCACCTACGCAGCCCGGCGCGCCCGGCGGCCAGATGACGGCGCCGCGGCCCGGCATGCTGCCGCCGCCGCCAAACGTTCCCGGCAATCCGTATCAGCCGCCACCCGTTCGCCCGCCAGGCGGAGGCAACTGACCGCCGGCGGGGGGGAATCCTCCGCGTAGAATCTCTGGACATGACGTCCAGTCCGCCCCGGGCGGTGCGTCGGGGCGAGTACGCCACGCGCGGCGAGTACCATCGCAGCCTGGATCCCAACTGGGAGTACTACCCGACTTATCTCGCCAAGCTGTCCGCCGTGCGCGCCTGGCTCGAGAGGCTGCCGCCGCACACGCGCGTGCTCGACGCCGGCTGCGGTGAAGGGGTGCTCGTCGAGGAATACGCCGATCGGCTGGCGATCGAGGGCGTTGACGCCAACTATGCGTCCGATCGGGTGCGCGCCGGTTCCCTCACGGCGCTGCCGTACGCCGATGGCGCATTCGATCGCGCGCTCTGCCTCGACGTGCTCGAGCATCTGTCGTACGACCAGCAGCCACTGGCTTTTCGGGAACTGCATCGTGTCCTGAGACCCGGCGGCGAGCTCCTCGTCTCGGTGCCGAATCTGGCCCACCTGCAGTCACGGCTGCACTTCCTGCTCCGGGGCCGGTTGATCCGCACCGCGTCGGAGGCGAAGCATCCCGGCGATCGGCCCGCGGCCGAGTATGTCGCACTGGCCGCCAGGACGGGGTTCGTGCCGATCGGCCGGCAGGGCATCTTCCCGACGCTTCCCCTCGTCACCAGGCTGATCCGCCGTCATCCCCGCGCGCTGCTGCCGCTGCATCGCTGGCTCACGAAGCTGCTTCCGATCCCGGGCTGGTGCTTCCTGAACCTGCTCACCTTCAGAAGGCCCTGACCCGGCTGTGCTCGCGAAGATCCGCCAGCTCTCGCGCGACCTCGCCATCTACGGCGTCGGCGACGTCGTCGTCTCGGTCGTCAACTTCCTGCTGCTGCCGCTGTACGTCCGATATCTCAACCCGGCTGAGTACGGCGTCCTGGGACTACTCGGGAGCGTCGAGGTCATTGCGAAGATCTTCTTCCGATGGGGGCTCGATGGCTCGTTCATGCGGCTCTTCTACGACTGCGAGACCACGGCCGATCGCCAGCGGCTGGCAAGCACCCTGTTCTTCTTTCTGCTCGCGCTGAACGGCGTGCTGCTGGCGGCCTCGCTGGCGGTCTCGCCGATAGTGGCGGAGCAGCTGTTCGGTACGGCCTCGCACCTGCAGGCGCTGCAGCTGACGCTGGTCAACACGTTCATCATCGGGTTCACGTTCTTTCCCTTCCACCTGCTGAGGATGGAGCAGCGGTCCGGCGAGTTCGTCGTCCTGACACTCTCCCGTTCCGTCACGACCGTCGTGCTTCGGCTGGTGCTGATCATGGGGTTCGGGATGGGCGTCATGGGAGTGGTCCTGGCGGACCTCGTCGTGACCGTGCTGTTGATGGCCGTGCTGTTCCGGCGATTCAGCGCGCTGATCCGGCCGACGTTCTCCCATGCGGTTCTCCGCGAGGGACTGCGGTTCGGCCTGCCGCGGGTGCCGCACGCCGCCGCGCAGCAGGTGATTGCCGTCGGCGACAAGATCATCCTGACATTGTTCGTGCCGCTGGCGCAGCTCGGGGTGTACTCGATGGGAGTGAGCTTCGGCCTGACGCAGAAGCTGTTCCTGAGCGCCTTCGAATACGCGTGGGCACCCTTCTACTACGCGAACGCCAGGGAGCCGGATGCCCCACGGCTCTTCAGCCGGGTGGCGACCTACGGGTTCGCCGTGCTGGCACTTCTGACCGCCGGGCTGTCGGCGATCGGCCGCGACCTGCTGGTGACTGTCGTCGGCCCCGATTACGCAGGCGCTGCGCCGATCGTCGCGTGGACGGCGGTCGGTGTGATGTTCCAGGGGATCTACCTGCTCACGTCCATCGGCCTGAACATCACCCGGAGGACCGAGTACTATCCCGTATCGACGCTGACGGCGGCTGTCGTGAACGTCGGCTTGAACTTCCTGCTGATTCCCGTGTACGGCATCGTCGGGGCGGCGTGGGCGACGGCGGTGTCATACGCCGTTCAGGCGGCGCTGGCCTTCGGCTTCTCTCAGCGCTTCTACCCGATCCGGTACGACGCGCCTCGCCTGCTGACCATCGGCCTCGCGGCGATTGCCGCCTGGGGCCTGGCGTACTTGATCCCGGCCCTCCCCCCGGCCATGGGAGTCGTCGTCAGGGGGTCCGTGGTGGTCCTGGTGTTCGGAAGCGTGCTCGCGGCCGGCGGGGTGGTGAGACTCGACGAGCTCCGGCGCATCGCCGCGCTGGGCGACCGAAAGGCCGCGCCGGCCGGCACGCCGCCTGAGACCACGGAGCTGGCCGGCGAGCTGGTGGCCACGGACCTGGCAGACGACGAGCTGGTGACAGCGACCAGGCGACAGAACACGTGAACGCCCGAAACCGGCTCATGGCCGTTGGAATCTCCGCGCCGCCCGGGCACGGCACCTTCATTCGTCCGCGCAGGGCCGGTGTCGCGATCGCCCTGGTGTGCCTGTTGGCTGCCGCGCTCCGCCTCATCGGACTCCAGTATGGTCTGCCGGCCGTCTTCAACCCGGACGAAGTCGCGATCATGGCGCGTGCGCTCAGCTTCGCCAACGGAACCCTCAACCCGCACAACTTCCTGTACCCGACGTTCTACTTCTATGTGCTGTTCGCCTGGGTAGGCGTGTATCTCGGGTTCGTCTGGCTCACCGGAGCCGTCGAGTCGCTGACGTCCCTCGCCCAGCTCTACTTTCTCGCTCCCACGGGCATCTACACGGCCGGCCGGCTCCTCGGGGCCGTGGCGGGAACGGCCACCGTACTCGGCATCTACCGGCTCGGAGTCCGTCTCGCCGACGCGCACACGGCTCTCGCGGCCGCCGTGCTGCTGGCCGTCGCGCCGCTGCACGTGCGGGATTCGCATTACGTCAAGCACGACGTTCCCGCGACGCTATGCGTCGTGCTCGCATACCTGTTCATGGCGCGGCTCGTGGCCGGCGCGGCTCCGCGGTCGCAGGCCGGGTCCGATGCTCCGCCCCTGAGGACGACCGACACCGTACTGGCAGCCGCCGCCTGCGGCGTGGCGTTCTCCACGCACTATTACTGCGTGTTCCTGGCCGTGCCGCTCACCATCGCCATCGTGATCGCGGGACGGGGACAGCCGACGCGCTCGGTGGTCCGCCAGCTCCTGGTTGCCGCAGGGGTCAGCGCGGCGGTCTTCTTCGCCCTCTCGCCGTTCATCCTCGTCGAGCCCGCGACGGCATGGCGCGATATCGTCGCCAACCGGCAGATCGTCGTGGACCGGGCAGTGGCGGGTGGCGCGTTCGCGTCGGCATGGCGCTACCTGGATATGCTCTGGCAGGATGCCCTGGGCATGCCCGCCCTGGCGTTGGCTGCCGTAGGTATCGTCGGGCTGGGCATGGCCGCGCCCGGCCGCGTGCTGTTCCTCCTGGCATTCCCGGTGCCATTCATCGCGTTCATTGCGAACACCGCACCAGCCAGCCGCTATCTGAATCCGGTCCTCCCGCTTCTCGCGCTGTTCGCGGGCTGGACGCTCGCCTCGACGGCCCACCGGCTGAGGCAGCCGTTCCTTTTCTGGGCCGCGCTCGCGCTGGTCGCGACCCCGGCTCTGCTGCAGAGCGTAAGGACCGGTCTGTTCTTCCGTCAGGACGACACGCGCACACTTGCCCAGCGTGTCATCGAATCGAAGATCCCCCCGGGGTCGACGATTCTCGTCCAGCCCTACTCCGTGGCCCTGACCCCCTCGCGCGAGGGCCTGGTCGAAGCCCTGACGCGGAACCTCGGCGGTCCGGCGCACGCTTCGAGAAAGTTCCAGGTGCAGCTGGCGCTCGAGCCGTATCCCCGGCCGGCCTACCGGCTCCTGTATCTGGGGCGGGGGGGCCTCGATGCCGAAAAGATCTACGTGGACCCCGCCGAACTGGGCGGCGCCAACGGCCTGGAGCCGCTCCGCCGCCTCGGCGTGACGTTCGTGGTCATCAAGCGATACAATGATCCGGATTCGGACACGGCCCCGCTCATCGCCGCACTGGAAGCTGAGGGCCGGCAACTCGCGGCGTTCTCGCCATATCGACCGGGAACGACCGCTGCCGAGCAGGCTCGGACTGAACCCTTCCTGCACAACGCCGACATGCGTATAGGCGACGCCCTGGAGCGTCCCGGTCCACCGCTGGAGATCTGGCAGCTCGATGGCCCTGGTTCGTAAGCTGCGGAATACCCTCGCCACGCAGGCGCGAGCCCTCCCGCTCGCGCGGCATGCCTGGGCCCGTTATCGACGCCGGCGCTACGAGCAGCGCGTCGAGCGGTTCCTGAAGGACAGGAGCGGCCACGCGGATCGGCTGCCGATCGGCGCTGTCTACGAAGCCACCATGCGGTGCAACCTGCACTGCGAGTTCTGCTACGTCGGGGATCTGCTCAACATCGAGGGGGAGTGGCGGCAGGAGCTCTCGCTCGAAGCGCTGAGCCGGGCCTTTCCTCCCCGGGACGGCTTCCAGGTGAGCCTGACGGGCGGCGAGATTTTCATGCGCAAGGACATCATGTCCGTGCTGGATGTCTTCCGCCAGAAGGGCTACGCGTGCGGGTATCTGACCACCAACGGCACCATCATCAACGAGGAGCGCGCGAATGCGCTCGCCGACCTCGCCGCGGCGGGGTTCCTCAAGCACATCAGCGTGTCGATCGACGGTCCGGGCGAGCTGCACGACACCGCACGGGGCCTGAAGGGAACCTTCGAGCGCACCTGCGCCGGCCTGCGGCGCCTGCAGGAGGCGGCCAGACGGAAGCATGCGCCTCTCCGGGTCAGCATCAACACCACGGTCGCACACCAAACGCTCGACGCGCTCGATCGAATGGTCGATGTCGCCGACGAGCTCGGCGTCGACGCCATCGGCCTGAATCACCTGATGTTCAGCACGCCGGAGGAGGTCGAGGAGACCGTCCGCCTCATCGGGGCTTCGGATGCATCGGTCATCTCGACGTTCGTGACCCCCGACCCGGGACTCGACGCCGGACGCGTGCGCGCGAAGGTGGCGGCGCTCCAGGAGAAGTGCCGGGCGCGCAACATCCTGTTCGACTTCCGGCCCAAGGTGCATCCGCCGCTCATGGAGGCGTACTACACGCCCGGCGCCAGGCTGGCCGGGCGTTGTCTCTACCCGTTCCTGCACGCGCGCGTGTCCTTTTCGGGCAAGGTGTATTTCTGTCCGTTCATCAGGATCGAAGTCGGGGATCTGACGGAGTCCTCGCTGGAGGAGGTCTGGAACAGCGAGCGCTACGTCGACATGCGCCGCCGGCTCGTCGAGCAGGGCATCTTCCCCGTCTGCCGGCGCTGCTGCAAGGTGGAGCTGTCGCCGCAACCCGTGGCTCAGTCCATGCCTGCGCCGGCACGGCGGGCCATCCCGCTCACGGTCGTGCGCTGACGCCGCACCATACGATGACGACTGCTTCAGAGGCCATGCTCGGACGCCGGACGCTCCTCATCAATCCCCCGCTCGTCAACGGCATCGCGTTCACCCGGCAGGGCCGGTGCCAGGAGCGCGAGGAGGTCCTCGGCACCACCAAACCGCCGTACACGCTCGCGCTGCTGGCCTCGCTCCTCCGTGACGCCGGGTGCGAGGTCCGCCTGATCGACGCGACTGCCGAGCGCCTGACAGTGGAGCAGGTGATCGGCCGCCTCGACCGCGAGGCCTTCGCGCCCACGCTCATCCTCTTTCCCAGCACGACGCCGACGTTCGACGCCGATGTCGCGCAGATCACCCGGCTCAAACGCCACTATTCGGCGCCGATGTTCTGTTTCGGCCCGCACGCGTCGACCGTGCCGATCGAAGCCATGGAGCGCGGACCGGATGTCGACGGCATGTTCGTCGGCGAGCCGGAGGATGGGGCGCTGCAGCTGGCACGCCTGGCCGCACTGGATCGTTCGGGGGACGTGCCGAACCTGACTTACAGGCAGGAGGGCCGCGTCGTTCCCCATCGCACGCACGGTTCCTTCAGCGGCTTCTTCGAGGCGCCGTATCCGTCCTGGAGTCTGCTCGACCTGAGTCGCTATTCGCTGCCACTGGTGAACAAACCATATGTGCTCGTCGAGACGAGCCGCGGCTGTCCGTACTCGTGTGACTTCTGCGTCGCGCCGATTCACCAGGGGCACAAGTTCCGCGAGCGCTCGGCGAAGTCCCTTGTGGACGAGGTCGAGCATGGATATCGGGCGCTCGGCATCGAATTCTTTTACCTGTGGGGCGACACGGTCACGCTCAACGTGAAGTCCTTCTCGGCCTTCTGCGACGAGCTGATTGCCCGCCGGCTGCCCATCCAGTGGTTCGGAAACGCCAGGGCGGACAACCTGACCGACCCCGCCTTCGTGCACCGGCTCCGGCGCGCGGGCTGCTGGATGCTCGCCCTCGGCATCGAGTCGGAGTCCGATGACGTGCGGAAGGACATGGTGAAGCGGCTGGAGCGGCAGAAGATTCAGACGGCGTTCGCGAACATGCGCGATGCGGGGATCAGGTCCTTTGCGTTCTTCATCTTCGGATACCCGGGGGAGACGCTCGAGACGATGGAACAGACGGCGCGCTACGCCGCCGAGCTGGACCCGGACTTCGCCAACTTCTACCCTGCGGTGCCGTATCCAGGGACGGCGCTGTACGAGAAAGCCGTGCGCGAAGGGCTCCTGCGACCCGAAGACGCCGACTGGTCGAGGATGGAGTACTCGTACTACCTGCTCAGAGGGAACGGGCTCGACGAACGATCGGTCATGGCCGCCATCCATCGCGCCAAGCGCCAGTTCTTCCTTCGCCCGCGCTACATCCGTCGCCACCTCGGCGACCTGGCGAGGCTCGCGATGAGCAGGCAGGGAGTCGCCTGGCAGGTCGCGGCGCGAACGCTCTTCGGCGCGCCCGTCGTGCACGCGGGAGCCGCGCAATCCGCCGAACGGATCCCGACCTAGCCCTGACGGGTCCGCTGAAAAGGCAAAGGGCCGCGCACGCGCGGCCCTCCGGGTCATCGGTCCTCGACTTCAGCCCGAGCCGTATCGTGCGTCACTGCGGCGGCCACCAGCCCCCATCCCTACAGGTCCAGTTCGGGCCGGGCCTGACGGAAGGACACAACATCGACCAGGGCAGCCAGCCGCCGTTCACGCACGTCCACTCCGGCCCAGGCTGAGGGGTCGTGCATGTCGTCGGCGACGGCGCCGGCGAGGGCGCCGGCGCGGTGCTGCCCCCGGTTGCCAACGGGTGATCCGGTGGCACCCAACCGCCGTTGACGCACACCCAGCCGGCCACGGGGGCCGTGCCGGGGCAGCTACTGCTCGGTGGCGGCGGAGGCGGCGGTGGCAGCGGCGCGCTGCCGAGCAACGGGCTGTCCGGCGGTACCCAACCGCCGTTCAGACAGATCCAGCCAGGCGCGGGAGCCGTGCCGGGGCACGACGTCCCGGAAGGTGTCGGCGCCGGCGCCGGAGCGGGCGCTGGCGTATCGTACGAGCCCGCGGGGCCGCCGTTGAACGTGAAGCCCGTAGCGATCAGACTCGACAACGACACGAACCCGCCGCTGAAAACAACATTCCAGGTGGGCGACGTCCGGCTGGCGGAAACGCGCGGGTAGTAGCTGGGGCGCGTGTTCGAGAGCGTGTTCTCCCCGTTGAACGGAAACCCGCGCATGTTCAGCTCGAGTCCGAGGGGGGCATCCGTGGAACGGTCGACACCGGCCAGCAGGAACGTCCCCGTGACGTAGTTGACGGCGAGCCCCAGCGCGTCGTACGACCCGAGCCGCGTCGATGCCACACCTGTACCGGTGAGGTTCGCGAAGGCATCGAACTCCGCCGCCCTCGCAAATGCTCCACTCGAGAGCTCGAACCAGGCCATGATGTAGCGGCCGGTCCTCGGATTGAAGGCCACGTCCGTCATCGTGGTGTAGATTCCCCCGGAAATCTGGAAGGTGTTCCGGGTGAAGGCTCCAGGATTCCACGCCGGCACCGTCGCGAACGCCGAATGCGTCTCGCCGCTGAACGACACGCCGAAGTGGTTGGTGTTCCAGTTCCACGTCACGCTGGGATCGCGCCCGACGTGTCCGCCTGGCGACAACTGGATAGCGCCGTCCAAGGGAACGCCGGCCAGATTGGTCCGCGTCATCTTGATCGTGGTGTCCGGGAAGCTCCGCCACGCCACGAGAAACACCTGGCTCGCGCTCGAGTAGGCGATCGCGATGTTGCCGGGTTCCCACCACGTCGAGTTCGCGACCACCTGAGCCGGTCCCATCACGCCTGCGCAGCTCACCGGCCTGGCGAACAGCTGGCGCACCGCGTCAGGGTTTCCCGGCGCCTCGGCCCAGACCACCATGAACCCGCCGCCGCCGCCGAACAGATGCGGACTGTACGTGGCGCGCGGAAACGACGCGTAGCCGCCCACCGTGGCGTTGAGGGTCATCCCGCCCGTGAGCAGACTGCCCTGGCCGTTGATGCAGGCGGCAATCACCTGTCCTTGCCCGCCAGCGACGAGATAGTTGCCGAACGGGTCCGAAGCGGTGTCGACACCACGCACGAGGGAACTATAGAGAGGGCTCGTCGGCCCCCCCACCACCTGCTGGGCCTGCGCGGAAGCGGACAGCATCAACAGCACCGCCGTCAGGGCGGACGCGGACAGACTCCTCGCGGCTCGACAGTCTTCTGTCTTCATTCGTATCTCCCGACCCCGGGAATGCTCACAGGATGAACGTGCGGGCGCTCCAGTACGCGGACAGTGCTGGGAGTAGCTGTCCGGGTCTCGTATCGGCGGCAGCGCCGATGCACTTTACGACAGAGAGCCGTCAGGGAGCAATGCACCTCAAGTATAAGCCGGAGGCAGCCCGAATCCTCCGGGGAAATTTTCAGCCGCCGAACCCGCCGCCTCCTCCGGCGGGGACACCATCGGCCCGAACCGCTCCCGCCGCGCCGAGACGCAGGATCGGTACTGCGAGCAGCGCATACAACCCGGCTGCGATGAGCAGGTTAGCGTCGATGCCGAGCCACATCGAGACCATCACGGCCAGGATGGAGGCCATGACGCCGCAAGCGCCGTTGACGCCCCACATCCAGGCGGTCACCGTGTCGGAATGCCGTCCGAGAAGCCGCATCCCGATTGGGAAGCAGAGGCCCAGCGCACAAGCGGGCGGCGCCACGAAGCCTGCCACCACGAGCGTCCGACCGGCCAGTCCCCATCCAGCCGTGCGGCCGATGACCGGCTGGAGCAGCGAGGTTTCCACGAGCACGGCTCCCGCAATCGCCGCAGGAATCCACAGCAGCCGGCGTGGACGGTCGGTCCTGATCGACTCGGAGGCGAGGCTGCCACATCCGGCAGCAAGGATCATGAGAAACAGGATCACGGAGAACGTGTAGGTCGGGTGGCCGAGATACACCGAAAAGCGCTGCAGGAAGGGAATCTGCACCAGCATGAAGCCCAGCCCGATGAGCGCGAAATACGCGAGCGCCGCTCCGAACACCCTGCCGCTCACGGGGGGACGGCCGGTAGCCGCGAGGGGCCACGCGATGATCGCCAGCACCAGCGTCCCGGCGACGGCGGCCAGGGCGACGAGCGTACGCGTCGCCCGAAGATTGCCACTCACGACGCCGCCGCTCGCCTGCGACTGGCGGTGCAGGAACCCGCCCGGCTTCAACATGTTGAAGAAGAAGGGCCGCCGATCGCTCGGGGGACTGAAGTCGAGATAGGGATGCGCCGTCGCCGCACGCAGCGCTTCGGCATCTGCGGCGCCGGCAATGGCGCGCAGCCGCGGGTCCTTCCCCTCCATCCAGGGCCCGATCCGGACGTCGAATCCGTATTGCGCCGCGACGCGCGCGACGGTGTTCGCATCCTCGCTCGTGAACGGCCACGGAGACGTCAGGAGCGTGGCAATGCGCTCGCGGGTCACCAGAATCACGTGCCGGCGCGGGTTCGCGATCCCGTAGTCGAGCAGCGCGGCGACTCCGAGCGAGAGCAGCCTCGTCGTCTCCGATGCCGCCTCCGGGTCGAACCAGCGCGACACGCTGAAGACTCCCCCAGGCTTGAGGGCGCGGAAGAACACCTGCCAGCCTTCGCGCGTGTAGAGGCCGTTCTCTGAGAGCGTGAAGGCTCCGGCACCCGTGGCGGCCCAGGTATCGATGAGCGACATCTGCAGCACGTCGAACTGTCCGCGAGCCCGGGTCAGGTAGGAGCGCGCCTCGTCATTGACCAGCGTGACCCCTGGATGTCCGGCTATCCCGGCGAAGCCCCGGTAGGGCCCTTCGAGCGCCTCGACGAGCGCTTCGTTGATCTCGATGCCCGTGACGCGCTCGTTGCCGGCCCAGATGGCAGTCAGCACGTCCCGGCCTCCGCCGACGCCGATGACCGCCACGTCGCCACGCCTGAGCCGGTAGGGCAGCGCCGTCACGTCGTACTGCACCCAGTCGAGCGACGCCGGATTGCCGTCCCATCTGGTGATGACCGTGCCCGCGTCTCCGTCGATGGCGGCGATCGCCATCGTGACGGGCACCTGCGGGGCGTTGGCGGCCGGTCCCCACAGGAACGCCGGCCCCTCGGCCGGCGCGCGGACGGTCACATTGGAGTGCGCGTTCCATTCGGAGTACTCGATGGCGCCCTCGTCCATCCACAGGCTCCGGCTCTTGGGATAGATGATGCCCAGCGGCCGTTCCGCCGTCGCGTTGAGCGCGGCCGCTGCCGCCAGCCCCAGCGCGACGACGGCGGCGCTCCCGCCGCGTGTGCCCGCATGCCACGCGAAGCAGACGCCGCCCAGCGCCGCGAGCGCCCCCGCGGCGAACGCGGTGGAGGTGATGTCGGTGAGCTCGAGGAGCCAGATGATCGCGACGCAGCCGGCAGCCGCCCCAATCAGGTCCGCGCCGTACAACAGGCCAATCGGCGCGCGCGTTCGCGTCAGCGCGACCGTGACGACGACACCGGAGACCACGAAGGGAACCGTCAAGGCCAGCGTGGACACGCCCAGGGCTGCCAGCTCGGCGGGCGAACCGCCGCGCACGGCCGGGAACGGAATGACGAGGTTCGCGACGTGCGACACCGGCAGCGCCACGGCAAACGCCGTCGCGGCCACCGGCAGGATGCGCGCGGCCCGATCGTGTGTGAACACGTCTCCCGCGACGAACACGAGCACGGCGCCGGCAGCCATGCCGAGCATGGCCACCGAGACCGCCAGAAACGAGAGGTGATACCAGGTGAGAACCGAGAGGAGGCGCGTGTCGAGCACCTCCAGCATCAGGGTGGCCAGCGTGGTGAAGAACAAGCCCGCAGTCAGCAGCGACAATTGGGAACCGGGACTGCGGAAAGCGATCAAGCGCCAGTAAGTGTACAGGAACGTCAGCGCATCAGCGCGAGGATGCGATCCGCGGCGCGCACGCGGGCCGACGCGCTGGTGCTCTTCAGCAGGTGCCGCAGGGCCCGGAGGTCCTTTGCCGACATGTCGATCGCCGTCTGCCCCGCCATCTCACGGATGGCGGGGTTCGGATCGCTCGCGGCGGCTTCCAGCACGCTGCGCGCGAGCTCGGGGTCATGAGGCACCAGCAGCGTGGCCGCCCCGACCCGGATCTCCGGCTCGCTCGCCGAAGTCAGCCGACGCACGAGGTCCAGCCACTGGGCGTCGGGCTGCGATGCCATCGCCTGGGCCGCGATCAGCCGGCTGACCGGCGCGTCGGCCGTCGCCAGCTCCTGCAGGACCTGCAAGCCGCTCATGTCACCCAGTTCGAACAACGCGCCCGCGGCCTTGACCCTCACGTAGGAAACCGGGTCGCTCAGGAGCGGCTTGATTCGCGGCGCCACGTCGTACTGGCGCCCGAGCTTCCCCAGCCCCTGCGCGGCGGCTCCCCTGACCTCGGGCGCCGGATCCTTCAGGCGGGCCGACAGCGGCGCGAGCGCCGACTGCCGGCCGCTCGCCGCGAGCGCCTCGATCCCCGCGACGACATTGCCGTCGCCTTTTCCGACGAGGGCGGCGAGTGTCCTGACCGCCGCCTCGTTGCCGAGCGACGCCAGCACCCTGATCTCGGGCACGTTGCCATCTACAGTCGCCTTCGCGAGCTGCTTCAGGGCCCCGTCGTCACCGTCGGCGGCGAGCGCACGCACGGCCTCGAGACGTGCCGCCCCGGCGCGCGCGTCCTGCGCAGTCTCCTGCAGCACGCAGACGGCAATGCGGCGGACGAGGGAGGGCTCCTCGAACTGGCGCTGCCCGAGCCATCGCTCGTACTGCGCCAGCCCGGCTCCGGATCCGACCCGGGCCAGCTCCGCTTCGACCGCGAGCGCGAGCGCCGCCGCACTGCGGGGGTACTTTCCCAGGACCACTGCGGCTCGCGCCGCCGCGTCGTCCGGCTTTTTCTCCGCGAGCAGGGCCCACCCATTGGTCAGGCCGACAGCCTCGTCCACGCTCATGGTGCCGGGCCGGGGCGCCGCCGGCTTGGGCGTTGCCACAGGATCCTGCTCCGCGGCGACGGCCGTCCCCGCAAGGACGACCACAAGGCAGACGATGACCGGACGCGTGAGGGGCTCGAACAGACTCTGCATAAGCATTCTGACGACTGATGCGACCGTCGAGCCGGAAGATCCCCGGGCGAGGCCGGCAGTCACCGCAACGTGCCGAACGCCGTGCCCGAGCCAGTGAGCGCGTCGACCGAGGTGGCGGTGAGCCGCTGGTACTGCCGGACCGGGCGACGCGGCCCTGAAAGCCGGAGACGATACAGGTTCCACAGCTGCACGAGGTATCCGGCGGCTTCGCGGAAGCTCATCTTGCTCTCCCCCGCCTCGCGATCGTCGAACCGGTACGGGACCTCCACGACGCGCGTGGGCCACTCCCGGACCAGGAGCTCCAGGCAGATCTTGAACCCGCCCGCCTTGATCCTGGCTTTCCTCGCGATATCGCCGCGGATGAGGAAGAAGCCGGACGCCGCATCACGCACGGGCGAAAGCGGTCGAGCCAGCAGGCACGCCACGCGCGACAGGAGGCGCCTCCGCATCGGCCAGGCCGGTGTACTGCCGCCCGGGATGTACCGGCTCGCGATTGCCATGTCGGCCCGAGTCGCGGCCAGGGTCGCAAGCAGCCGCGGGACCAGCGACGGGGGATGGCTGAAGTCCGCGTCCATCACACCGACGACGTCGGCTCTGGCGATCGAGAACCCGGCCACTACCGCGCTGCCGAGCCCGAGCTTGCCAGGCCGGTGAATCACCTGAACGCTGTGCTCGGCCGTGAGCTGATCCGCGATCGCACCGGTTCCATCGGGCGAGTTGTCATCGACGATCACCAGCTCGAGCTGCACGCCGTGCACGGCGCACGCCGCGAACAACGCCCGCGTGAGCTCCGTCAACCGCTCACGCTCGTTGTACGTCGGCACCACCATCGTCAGGTCTGGTCGCTGATGCGGGCCGCCGGACGTGGACTGCACCCCGGTACTATAATCGTGAAACTGACAAGTCCCAATGCCTGACGCTCGATCGCCGGCGCCCGTGATGACGCGGCGACAGTTTGCCTGGTGCCTCGCGGGGCTGATCGGGCTTGCCGCGCTGCTGCGCAGCGTCTATCCAACCGCCGATCCCCCCTGGAATCCGGGTGTCGGCGTCGTCTGGCACGACGAGGGTGCGTGGACGCACAACGCGCGCAACAGGGCCCTCTACGGCGCGTGGGTCCAGGATGAATGGAACCCCCTCTACATCGCGCCCGTGTTCACGGTGCTCGAGTACGTGTCGTTTGCGGCGTTCGGGGTCGGATTGTGGCAGGCGCGGCTCGTGTCGGAAGTGACCGGGCTCCTCTCGGTCCTCGTGCTGTCGCTGGGCGTCGCCCGCCTGGCAGGGCGCGAAGCGGGGCTCGTCGCCGGCGCCCTCCTGGGCTCCAACTACGTCTACGCCATGTACAACCGCGCCGCGACGATGGAAGCGTCCATGGCCGCCTTCATCGTGGGTGCGTGGTACGCCTATGCCCGCGCCGATGCCCGGGCGGCGTGGGGCTGGATCGCGGCGCTCTGCGCGCTGCTGGCCTTCTTCACGAAGGCCGCCGCCGTGTTCTTCCTCCTCGCGCTCGCTCTCGATGCGCTGATCGCGGTCATCCGACCGACCACCCCGGGCAGCCGTGCAGCGGGACGGGCGACGCTCGTCGGGCTGGCGGTGTGCAGCATGGTCGCGCTCGCAGTATTCGTCCTGCCTCACTGGAGCGAGTACCGGTTCTACAACTGGCAGGTGTCGGTGACCCGGAAGCCCAGCTACGACCTCGGGTCGGTGCTGGACCGGCTGACGTGGTTTCCCGTTCTGCACGACATCTTCACGCGCATGTGGGTGACAACGCTGCTGGCGGTCGCGGCGTTGTTCGCCATGCTCGCGCGGGCGCCCCGCCTGGCGCCAGCCGAGCGCCTGCTCGGACTCTGGGTGACGATCGGCAGCCTCGAGCTGCTGGCGCACGACGTCGGCAACGAGCGGCGGTTCGTGTTCCTCGTTCCGGCGGTCGCCGCGCTTGCGGCGATCGTGCTCGTGCGCGAGCGGCGGCTCGCCCGGCCGGAGCTCGCGGAGGTGAAGGGTCGCTACGCCCTGCTGCTGCTCGTGCCTGCCGGATACGCCATGTACGTACTGGCCGGGTCGGCGGTGCGGCTGCTCGCGATATACCAGATCCGGCCCGGGGTGAGGGTCGGCGCCTTCGTAACGGTCGCGGCGCTCGCCTTCATCGCCCTGACCTGGCCGGCGCTTGCGCACCGGCTGGCCCGCGAGCGGTGGTCCGTCATGGCCGGTCTGCTGCTCGCCGGGGTTCTCACGGCCGGCCAGCTGGCGCAGTTCATCCAGTGGGCGGCCGGACGCACCTACAAGAACTACGCGGCGTCGCTCGAGCTCGGCCGTCGGCTGCCGCCGGGCACGCTGGTGCACGGGAAGCTCGCCAACGGCCTGTCGCTCGACAGCCGGATCCGGCCGATTTTCGTCGGGCGCGGCTTCGGCAACTACGAGGACCGCAGGCAGCGGGACGATGTGCGATATATTCTGACCTACGTCGCTCCCCGCATCGGATACGAGGGACCTGTCATCGAAGAGGTCCTCGAAGCCTATCCGAACCGCACCATCGTCATGACGTTCGACGTGGCGGAGACTCCAACCGGACACGATCGCGCAGCGCTCATCGACAAGTTCGGCGCCGGCGGCGGGTCCGGCGGCCGTTGACAGGACAGTTTGCACCGTGAATGTGTCGAGGCAACAGGCTGTGAGCCACGGGTGGGCCGCGCGGCCGTGCCCCCGGCGGCCGGCCCGGACGGCGCGTGCGCAGGATTGACGAGCGCGCCATCCGGGCGCATGCCGATCTCCGGTTCCGCTCCGAGTACGATTACGCGCTGTTCGAGTACTACCGGAGCGCGAAGGTGATCGCGTTCCTGGAGCGGTCGGGGGTCTCGATCGGCGGACGCGTGCTGGACGCGGGCTGCGGCGGCGGCGGGATGCCCCTGTCGTTCTCCGAAGAGTCGACCTTCGTGGTGGGCATCGACCCGATCGATCGGTTCCAGGCGGCGGGGGTTCGCCTCGGGCACGAGCGCCGCGCCACCAATCTCGCCTTCGTGCTCGCGGACGGCCTGCGCCTGCCGTTCCGCGACGGCGCGTTCGATCTCGTGCTGTCGCACGCCGTCATCGAGCACGTGGCCGACGCGCCGCGGTACCTGCGGGAATGCGCCCGCGTGCTCGCGCCCGGGGGCCGGCTGTATCTGTCTACCTCGCCCTATCTGTCGTTCGCCGGCGCGCACCTGCCGCGCCTGCGGATTCAGGTCCCACTGCACCTGCTGCTCGGGCGCCGCGCGGCGTTCGCCGCGTTCCGGGTCCTCGCCCGGCGGGCGCCCTGGCTCCTGAAGGAGCCGGCGAACGAGAACTCGTTCATCAAGGCCGCCCAGCGCGGCGCGTGCAAGGAGGACGATCTGCTGGAAAAGGTGCGCATCGGCCGGCTGCGGTCCCAGATTGCCGGCGCCGGCCTACGGATCCTGCGCGAGGAGCTCCACGTCACGGGCACCGTCCGCCGTCTGCCGGCGCCCGTGGCGAGGTGGATCCGGGACAATCCGCTCACGCAGGACGTCCTCGTCAGCAACATGGAATACGTGCTCGCGAGCGCCACGTCCGGGCCGTGTGAGTGACGGGATGGCGGAGATTACGCGCTACCGTTCCGATGATCGCCGCGCGGTGGAAGCGCTCTACCGGCGGGTGTTCGGACAGGACGCCGCCGACGCCAGCCGCCTCCGCTGGGAGTGGCAGTACACCAGGAACCCCAACAACATCGGCCGCGACCCCGAAATCTGGATCGCCCGCGAGGGCACCGCGATCGTGGGACAGTACGCAACGATGCCCGTCGAAGTCTCGGTGAGAGGCCGCGCCGTGCGCGGGTCCTGGGGGATGGACGTGATGGTGGCTCCCGAACGGCAGCGTCAGGGCCTCGGCGAAGTGCTCTTCCGCACCTGGGACCGCAACGTCGGGGCCTCGCTCGGACTCGGGCTGTCGGAATCCTCGTACAGCCTGTTCCAGAAGATGCGCTGGCCGGATCTCGGCCCGATTCCGTGCTTCGTCAAGCCGCTCACCCGACGGGCGCTCCGCCGGCCGACCTGGCCCGTCGGGCTCAACCGGCTCGTCTCGGTCGTGACGCTGCCGGTCGTCAAGCTGGTGTCGCGAACGCGCCCGCTCGCGGCGGAGGTGCGCGTCATCCCGAAGTTCGACGACAGCTTCACGGAGCTCTGGGATCGGGTAGCTCCGAAGTTCGCGTTCGCCGTCCGGCGGGACGCCGCCTATCTGAACTGGAAGTACACGTCGGCGCCGCACGTGCGCTATTCCGTCGCCGCGCTCAGGCGCGAAGATCGGACGAGCGGCTACGCCGTGTATCGCCACGCGCACGAGCCGCGCGGCCGCGTCACGCTGCTCGTCGACTTCCTGGCGGATCCCGACGACGCGGCGGGGTTCAGCGCACTGCTGCGGTGGGTGGACCGTGAGGCACGCCAGGCGGACTCGGACAAGATCCGCACGTTCGCCATGCACGCCGGGTTCCGCCGCATCATCCGGCGGTCGGGGTATTTCCAGGTGAAATCCACCGTGCAGTTCGTGGCCAAGGTGAACGGGCTCGACGTGCCGGCGGATTTCTACCAGCACACCGACGACTGGCACGTTACGCTTGGCGACTCGGATCAAGATCGCTGATGGTCGGCTTCGGGTTCAAGGTTCAGGGTTCAAGGTTCAGGGTTCAAGGATAAGGGTTCAAGGTTCAGGGTTCAGGGTTCCAAGGTTCCGGAGCGGGATCACGCCCCGGGACGGAACTGCACGTCCCTCCCATGAACTCACGGACTCCGACGCGAGGAACCAGGAACCAGGCCCAGGAACGCGGGAAACCCACGAACCAGGAACCAGGAACCGAACCATGAACCTAGAACCTGGAACCAGGAACCCCTGTCTGCTGGTCGGCATCGACACCGAAGGCGACAACCAGTGGGACGCAGCGGCGCGCGAGCACCAGCGGTTCGAGAACATCTACGCACTGCCGCGGCTGCACGCGCGCCTGATCAGCCACGGCGTCAGGCCGACCTACGTGATCACGTATCCCGTCGCAACCGATGCCCGCTCGGCGGAGGTGCTCAGGGCGCTGCTCGCCGCGGGCGATTGTGAAGTGGGGGCCCATCACCACGCCTGGGAGACGCCGCCGTGCACGCCGGAGGACGTGCGACGGCACGCGTACGCGGCAATGCTCCCGCTGCCGCAGTTCGAGGCACAGCTGGCGACGCTCACGGACGCAATCGAGCGGGCCGTGGGACGGCGCCCGGTCTCGTATCGATCCGGACGCTTCGGCTTCGCCGCGGCCCACGTGGCGGCGCTCGAGTCGCAGGGATACCGCGTCGAGTCCAGCGTGGCTCCGCTCTTCTACGAGGCGCACAAGGCCGGCCCGGAGTTCGTCGAGGCGCCGCTGCGGCCGTACTTCCTGGCGTACGACAGCGCGACGAGACCGGGCAGCAGCGCCGTGCTCGAGGTACCGGTGTCGGCGGCGCTCAACCGGCCGCTGCCGCGGTGGCTGCAGCACGCCTACGCGCGGGCGCCCCGGCCATACACCACCAAACGGATCCTGCGGGCGCTCGGGGTCGTGCGGATGCGCTGGCTGCGGCCGTCCTATTCCTCGCTGCCCGACATGACGGCGCTCGCGCGCGCGCTCGTGCGGCAGGGCGAGCCGGTGCTGAACGTGCTGTTCCACTCGAGCGAGGCGATCGTGGGCGGCAGTCCCTACAACCGGACCGACGCCGAGCTCGACGCCTTCTTCGATCGCCTGGAACGGTTCGTCGCGTTCGCCACGACCGAACTGGGCGCCCGGCCGGCGACCTTCGACGAGTTCCACGCCAGTTATGTGCTGGCCCGGTCAGCGAACGCGACCGGAAACGGCTGTCGGACGGGGGGGCGCGACGACACAGAGACCCCGCCGGCGCCGACGGAAACTGCGGACAGCACGGAGCGGTCCGGATTGGCGGGATGAAGATCCTGCACGTCACGCCTCATCTGCCTCCGGACCAGGCGGCCAACGCGCTGCTGCCATGGCTGCTGGGGCAGTGGAGCGGCGAGTCCGGCGACGACGTCGAGTACCTGGCGCATCCACCGCGTGCGGCAGGCGGGGCTTCGCTGCCGGGGCCAGTCACCTGGATCCCGCGCCGCCACGGCAGGAGTCCGGCGGCACGCTGGCTGCGACTGGACGCCCTGCCGACGGCCTGGCACCTTCATCGCAGCCTCGCGGCGGCACTCGAACGATGCGATCTCGTGCACGCCCACAGCAACGGCCTGCTGCCCGAGCTGGCCGTCCTGCTCGCCCGGCGCGCCGGGAAACCCGTGGTCCTCACGCTGTACGGGACCGAGATCTGGCATTACGGGCCGAAACGCATCGGTCCAGACCTCTTCACCCGTGCGTATCATGCGGCCTCGGCCGTGACGTTTTACAGCGAGCGCCTGCTCGCCCGGGCGCGCGAGCTCGGGTTGAACCGGCGCGGGCTGCACACGATCTATCCTCCCGTCGGGCCTGCATTCGTCTGGCACGACGCGTCCGCCCAGGCCGAGGCGCGGCGGGCGCTCGGCATCGGCAACCGCCAGCTGCTCCTCAACGTCAAGCGGCTGCATCCGCTGGCGGGTCAGCGCCACCTGATTGAGGCCATGAGCGAGGTGATACGGACCCACCCGGACACGCGCCTCGTGATCTGCGGGACCGGCGCGCTGCTCGAGGACCTGCAGTCGGCCGCCCGGTCCGCCGGCGTCGAGCGACACGTGACCTTCACGGGCCTGCTCGACAACACCACGGTCGCGCGCTACTGCGGCGCGGCGGACCTGTTCGTGCTGCCCTCGCTGCTCGAGGCGCTGCCGACGGTCGCGCTCGAGGCGCTCGCCTGCGGAACCCCGGTGCTCTCCACCGACAATCCGGGAGGGCTCGAGCTCTACGAGCTGTTCGGCCGCGACGTGGCCATCGTGCCTCGCGAGCAGCCGCTGCGGCTCGCGCGGGCGATCGTGGAGTTCTTCCACCACAAGCGGCGCGCCGCCGACGTCACCGCGGCCACCATCGAGCGGGAGTTCCGGCCGCACGCCACGGTTGCGGCCTATCGCGCCGTCTACGTCGAGGCGCAGCGCGAGGCTCGGTCGTGAGTCGCGCCGCAGGACGCGCGCTGGCGGTTGCAGCGCTCGGCGCGCTCGCGGGCGGCGCCTGGCTGGCCTTCTTCTACGGGATCGGCCCGGCCCTGCACGCGAGCCTGGATGTCACGCCGCCGGCCAGTCTCGTGAGCGGACTCTATCCGGCGGAACGCGAGCGCGAGAGCGGCCTGACGTTCGCGTGGACCGGCGCGGCCATGACGCTGCGACTGCCCGGGCTCGACCGTCATGTCCCCTGGCTGCTGACGGTGAGGGTAAGGGGGGCGCGGCCGGGGAACGACAACCCGGAGCTGACGTTTTTCGTCGACGGCGTGCGGGTTGGCGCGCACCGGTCCGGCCCGGCGTTCGAGACGGTCGAAATGCGCGTACCCGCGCGGCCGGAGCGCGACGGCGTGACGATCGAGATGCGATCGTCGGCGACGTTCGTGCCCGGTCCCGCCGATCCCCGGCCCCTCGGTGCGATGCTCGACTGGGTCACGCTGTCGCCAGCAGGGGTGGTGCTGCCCCCGCGCGCGTCGTTCGGGGGAACCGTCCTGGCCTCGGCCCTGTTCGGCGCAGCCATCGCGCTGAGCGGCGTCACCGCCGGCGCGGCGGTGGGCTCGGTCATCCTGGTGAGCGCCGGCCAGGCGGCGCTCGTCTCACGGGGCTTCGGCAGCTTTACCGACTACCCGGCCACCATCGTGCGCCTGGCAGGCTGGATCGGCCTGGCGCTCGTCGCGCTCGCCCTGGGGGCCCAGGCCTGGGGCCGCACGAGCCTGCGCAACACGGCCAGGTTCGCGGCGATCTTCGCGGCCTCGGCGCTGCTGCTCAAAGCGGCCGTGCTGCTGCACCCGGGAATGCCCATTGGCGACGCGCTGTTCCATGCACATCGCTTCCGGACGGTGGCCGCCGGCAACGTTTACTTCACTTCGATCGCGCCCGGCAACTACCTCTTCCCGTACGCGCCCGGGCTGTACGTGTTCTCGCTTTTCTTCCGTTCCCTGCTCGCCGCCGGGACCGAGGACATGCAGATGCTCCGGCTCGTCGTGCTGAGCGCGGATGCCGCCGCCTCGCTGTTGCTGTACGGCGCGGTCGCCCGCATGTGGCGCGACCGTCTCGCGGGCGCCTGTGCGGTGGCGCTCTACCACCTCCTGCCGCTCGACTTCCGTGTGGTGACGGTCGGGAACCTCACGAACGCCTTCGCCCAGGCGATTGGCGTCGGGGTGCTGGTGTGGACGGCGGCGGCGGCGCTGCGCGTCGAGCGCCGAGCCGAGGTCGCGGGATTCGCCGGGCTGCTGACCGCGGCGTTTCTCTCGCATCTGAGCGCGTTCGCGATTTTCGCGGTCGCCGTGCCGGCGATCGCGCTACTGTTCCACTGGCGCGGCGGGCCCGCGATGCGCTCGCCGGCCCTGGCGCTGCTGGCGGGCACGGGCCTGGCGGTCGTGGCGGCGGTCGCGCTGTACTACGCGCACTTCATGGACACGTATCGGACCGAGCTGGCCCGCATCGGCGCCGAGACGGCGAGCGCCGCCCCTGCCGCAGGCGGCCGCACGATTGGAGATCGGCTCGTGGACGTGCCGCGGTTCTTCTATCTTCATTTCGGCGTACCGGCGCTGGTGCTCGCGGCCGTCGGCAGTCATGCGCTCTGGCGGCAGGGATCGCGCGACCGCCTCACGCTTGCCACCGCGGGGCTGGGACTCGCCTGCCTGGGGTTCCTGGTGTTGGGCGTCATCACTCCCGTGGACATGCGTCACTACCTGGCGGCGATTCCGGCCGTCGCACTCGTCGCCGGGCTGGGTGCCTCGCAGCTCTGGGCACGGAACCTCGCAGGCCGGCTCGTCGCCATCACGCTGCTGGGCTGGGCCACACTAATCGGCATTCACACGTGGTGGGAGACGATTCCGTGAAGAGGGGCCTGCAGTCGAGCTCGGGGACCAGCCGTGCCCGCACGTCCGACTGTGTACGAGACGATCACCTGCCGATCACGTCAAACACCGCGAGGCGCGCACGGCGCGCTCAGGAGGGCACGAAGCGGGGCGGCGCCCAGGTCAGGGCATGTAACGAGAGATGATGCGCGGCCGGGAGGCCGGCTGCGCGCCGGAAGGCTGGAGCTGGATATGACCATCATCGAGCGCATCGGAGGGGACATGGCTGCCGCGATGCGGGCCCGCGATCAGGCGCGCCTGGCACCGCTCCGCATGGCGAAGGCAGCGCTGATGAACAAGGAAGTGGAAAAGGGACGCGGGCTCGAGGAAGGCGAGGCCCAACAGGTGATGGCCTCTCTCATCAAGCAGCGGCGCGACTCGATCGACCAGTTCCGGAAGGGCGGCCGCGAGGATCTGGCGTCGAAGGAAGCCGCCGAGATCGCCGTGCTCGAGGCCTACCTGCCGCCGCCCGTCGACATCGCGGACCTCGAGGCAGCCGTGGATGCCGCCATCGCCGAGACCGCCGCCACGTCTCCGAAAGATCTGGGGCGCGTGATGAAGGCGGTGATGGGACGACTTGCGGGACGGGCGGTGGACGGAAAGCGCGTGAACGAGCTCGTGCGCGAGAGGCTCGGGGCGTGACCCTCCACATTCGGCAAACCTTTCGGAGTGGTTCTCCGTCTAAGACCGATGAAAGGCACGCACAAGCCTCTCATCCATCCTCCATGAGGCTCCTGTCGAGAGACAGGAGCCTTTTTTTGTCCGGGGCCTCTGGTCCACCCACACGAGGTGTCCGCGACGTCCGTTTCCGGACGCGTCGCGGGGCCGCTCAGGTCCGTGTGGTACCCTGAATCGCTCCCGATGCCTTGGTCTCACCGTTCGTCCCTGAGTTCGAAGGGCTGTGTGCAGGGACGCCGCCTCCGATGAGCTCCAGGGTTGCCCGTTCGGCGGGGCTGATCGGCATCGCCACCCTGGGCAGCCGGGTGCTGGGGGTCGCGCGCGAAGTCGTGCTGGCCGCGCTGTTCGGCGCCGGCACGGCCATGGACGCGTTCAACGTGGCGTTCCGCGTGCCCAACCTGCTCCGCGATCTGTTCGCGGAGGGCGCCATGACGGCGGCGTTCGTCCCGACGTTCACGCGGACGCTGACGGCGAAGGGGCGCGAGGCCGCGTGGCGCCTCGGCAGTCTCGTCATCAACGCGCTCCTCCTCGTCACGGGCACGCTGGTCGTGCTCGGCATCGTCTTCGCCGGGCCGATCACGCAGGCCATCGCCTCCGGCGACGAGTTCGCCGCCGTCCCGGGCAAGCTCGAGCTCACCACGCTGCTGACGCGCATCATGCTGCCCTTCCTGACGACGATCGCCGTGGCCGTCGCGATGATGGGCATGCTCAACTCGCTGAACCGGTTTTTCGTGCCGGCGCTGTCCCCCGCGATGTTCAACGTCGCAACCATCTTCTGCGCCTTCGCGGTCGTGCCCTTCATGCCGGCCGTGGGGCTGCCGCCCATTGCCGGCATCGCGCTCGCTACGCTGCTCGGGGGGCTCGGACAGATCGCGCTCCAGTGGCCGCTGCTGCGCCGGGAGGGGTTCCGCTACCGGCCGATCCTGGACTTCAGCGACCCCGAGCTCCGCGAGATCCTGCGGCTCATGGGCCCCGGCACGCTCGGCGTCGCGGCCGTACAGATCAACGTGTTCGTGAACACGATGCTCGCGACCGGCGAGCCGGAGGGGGCGGTGTCGTGGCTCTCCTACGCCTTTCGCCTGATGTACCTGCCGATCGGGCTCTTCGGCGTATCGATCGCCACCGCCTCCCTGCCCGAGATCTCACGGCACGCGGCGATCGCCGACCGGGCGGCCATGCGCCGCACCATCTCGAGCGGCTTGCGTCTCATGCTGATGCTGAACGTGCCGGCGACGATTGGACTGATCGCGCTGGCACATCCGATCGTAAGCTTCCTGCTGGAGCGCGGCAGGTTCACGGCGGCGGACACCGCGGCGACGGCAGCTGCGTTGGTCTTCTACGCACCGGGGCTGCTCGGCTACTCGGCGGTCAAGATCGCGTCGCCCAGCTTCTACTCCCTGGGGGACAGCCGCACGCCGGTGATGATCAGCGTCCTGTCCGTGGCGACCAACCTCGTGCTCAATCTCACGCTTGTCCAGGTGCTCGGCTACAGGGGCCTGGCGCTCGGAACGGCGCTCGCGGCCATCCTCAACGCCGGCACGCTGCTGGTGCTCCTCAGTCGGCGCCTGGACGGGCTCGAGGCGGAGCCCGTGGCGATCGCTTTCCTCAAAATCCTCGCCGCCTCGACGGCGATGGGAATCGCGGCCTGGCTCACAGCGAGCTGGCTGTCGCCCGTGCTGCCGCCGGCTCGCGTCGTCTGGATGTCGGTGGACGTGTGGACGGGAACGCGGCTGGCGGCGGCGATCGCCGCCGGCGTCCTGGCGCTCGTCGGAGCCGCCAGGCTGCTTCGCATCGAGGAGTTCGACGAGGCGGCCGCCCGCGTTCTCCGGCGACTCGGCCGCCGCTCCTCCGCGTGACAGCCCGTGCGACGCTCTCTTCGGAACCTCCACCCGACCGTCCTGCTGATGGCGTCTGCGCACGTCATGGTAGACGGCTACGGCAACATCCTGGCGCCCCTCCTCCCGCTGCTGATACCCCGGCTGGATCTCTCCCTCGCCGCGGCCGGCACGCTGACGATGCTGTATCAGATGGCCGCGTCGGTCGCCCAGGTGGGGTTCGGCCGGTTGGCGGATCGCTGGCGGCCGCGCCTCCTCGTGATGGCGGGACCAGTCCTGTCGGTCTCCCTGCTCAGCCTGATTGGTCTGGCGCAGACGCCGCTGGTGCTCGCGGCCATCCTCATTGCCGGAGGGCTCGGCGCCGCCGCGTTCCACCCGCCCGCGGCGGCTCTCGCCCACCGGCTGGGCGGCGCCAGCCCGGGGCTGTCAATGTCGGTTTACATCACCGGGGGCACGCTCGGCTTCTCGCTGGGTCCGTTGATGTTCGCGCCGTTCGCCCAGCGGTACGGTCTCGAATGGACGCCGGTCCTGGCGTTGCCCGGCCTGATCGTCATCACCTTCTTCCTGCGACGGGTGCCGCCCATGCCGCTGCATCCCACGTCGAGCGGTGGGCTGCGGGTGCTTCGGCCATACGCGAAGCCGCTCGGGCTCCTCTACACGATCGTGGTCCTTCGTACGCTGGCCGCGCTGTCGTTCGCCACGTTCGTTCCGGTCATGCTGACCCGCCGGGGCTACAGCGTGAGCGCCGCCGGGTCGGCCATTGCCCTCTACCTCTTCGCCAGCGGCGTCGGCGGATTCTTCGGCGGCCCGGCGGCCGATCGCTTCGGCGCCCGGCGCGTGATCGCGCTGTCGCTCGTCTTCTCGACGCCGTTCCTGCTCGCGGCCACCTTCGCGAGCGGCCCGCTGTTCGTCGTCCTGCTGGCGCTCGGCGGGCTCTTCCTGCAGTCGACGCTGCCGGTCAACGTCACATTCGGCCAGTCGCTCGCCCCGGTGAGCGCCGCCACCGTGTCGTCGCTCATGATGGGCTTCGCGTGGGGCACCGGCGGCTTGAGCGTGCCGTTCGTGGGAATGGTCGCCGACCGGATTGGGATCGAGCGGACCCTGGCGGGCCTCTCACTCATGCCGCTGCTCGGCGCCGCCTGCGCGCTGCCGCTGCCCAGCCATCCCCGGCACGCCGCCTCTACTACCGTCCTCGACGGTGGCGTACCTGAAGCAGAGGTCTGACCTCGCTGTGGTACGATAGCTGCTGGTCGGACCGACGATGTCTCGCTACGCTCCCGCCGGCGTTCACTACTCGTTCGGGCCAGGGCCGATCTCGCCAGCGGTCAAGTGGATCATCCTCGCCAACGTCGGGATGTTCCTGCTCACGTTCGTGTTCCCCGCCATTGCCGTCTATCTCGGCCTGAGCCCGGCGGCCGTGCTGCAGCAGTTGTGGATCTGGCAGGTTGTCACCTACATGTTCCTTCACGTGGACATGTTTCACATCCTGTTCAACATGCTCGGCATCTGGATGTTCGGGGTCGAGCTCGAGCGGATGTGGGGGACGCGGAACTTTCTCAGGTATTACGCCGTGACAGGCGGCGGGGCGGCGCTGACCACGGTGGTCGCCTCGCTGCTGCCGTTCGCCGTGACCGCCCCCATTTACTATTCGCTCACCATGGGCGCGTCCGGCGCTCTCTACGGGCTTCTGCTCGCGTTCGCGACCTACTACCCCAACCGTCCGATTCTGATGTTCCTGCTGTTCCCGATCCCGGCCAAGTACTTCGTGCTCATCATCGGGGCCATTTCGTTCCTGTCATCAGTGGGCGGCGGGAGGGACGGTGTCGCGCACGCGGCCCACCTCGGTGGTCTGCTCTTCGGCTATCTCTACCTTCACCGCGGCCGGGGCGGGCTCAGCGCCGAAATCAAGTACCGGTATCTGAAGTGGAAGATGAACCGGATGCGCCGCCGCTTCGACGTGTATTCAGGCGGCCGTTCGGACTGGGACCGGAACGTCCACTGACGTCCGCTCGCGATTCCCGATCCCTACTTCTGGAAGTAGCTGTCGGTGTGATCGAGCCAGTCCTGCCGGATCGGACTGAAGAGATCGAGCTCGAACGTATCGTCGAGCGCCTCGGCCTGGTGCTCGACCCAGGAGGGGATGTGCAGGACCTCTCCTTCCCGCACGGTGATCTCCTCCCCTCCGATCACGAACTTGAGCGCCCCCTGGAGCACATAGGTCATCTGCTCGCTCTCGTGGGCGTGCATGGGCACGAGCGCACCCTTTTTCAGATAGACCTGCGCGACCATCTCGCGCTGCCCGGTGACGATCTTGCGAGAGATCATCTCGGTCACCTTTTCCAGGGCGATCTCGTCCCATCGGTGCAGGCTCACGGCCGGCGTGCTCACTCGATCGGTCCTTCCGCGGCGCTGCAGGCCCCGCACCAGCCGACCTTCGCGCCGATGCTGGCCGCCGCGTCGTCTCACATGCTGGCCGTGTCCCGGGGCACAAGTCAACGATCTTCGCAGGAACGCGGGCGACGGCCGCGCGCAGGACCGTGCAGTTCCGGCCTGCGGTGGAGCCGGGTGCCACAAAGCCGGATGTTATAATGTCGCGTTCAGCGGTCGACGATTCCTCTCATCTGGCAGACCAACGCGCAGGGAGTGTTCCTGGCATGAAGGGTTCGGCGGTCAGCAACGGGCGGAGCACCAAGGCGAGGACGGCGTCCGAGCACGCGGCAGGCCTGTCCCGGGACGATCTGCTCCGGGCCTACCGCCTGATGGTGCTCTCGCGGCGACTCGACGACAAGGAGATCCAGCTCAAGAATCAGAGCCTGATTTTCTTCCAGATCAGCGGTGCAGGTCACGAGGCGGTGCTGGTGGCGGCAGGCCTAGCGCTCAAGCCCGGCCACGACTGGTTCTACCCCTACTATCGCGACCGCGCGCTCTGCCTCACGCTTGGTATGACGCCGCTCGAGATGCTGCTGAGCGCGGTCGGCTCACGGGAGGATCCAAGCTCGGGAGGGCGGCAGATGCCCTCGCACTGGGGACACCGGAAGCTCCACATCGTCTCGCAGTCCAGCCCGACCGGCACGCAGTGCCTGCAGGCAATCGGATGCGCCGAAGCAGGGCTGCTGTACGAGAAGATCACGGAGATCGAGGACAGACAGTCGCGCTTCCAGCCCGACGAGGTCGTGTACCTGTCGGCGGGCGATGGGACGACGAGCGAGGGCGAGTTCTGGGAATCGCTGAATGCCGCCTGCCTCGGCCGGCTTCCAGTCGTGTTCCTGGTCGAGGACAACGGCTACGCCATCTCGGTGCCGGTGGAGGTCCAGACGCCGGGAGGCGACATCTCCCGTCTCGTGTCGTCCTTCCCGGGCCTGTTCGTGCAGAGCATCGACGGAACCGACTTTCCCGCCAGCCATCGGGCGATGCGCGCCGCCGTCGGGCACGCCCGGGCTCGCAAGGGACCTGCGCTCGTGCACGCTCGAGTCACACGGCCCTATTCGCATTCGTTGTCCGACGACGAGCGGCTGTACAAGACGGCGGACGAGCGGAGTCAGGAGGCCAAGCGCGATCCGATCGTACGCCTGGCGATGCTCCTGAAGCAGGACGAGCTGGCCACGGAGGAGGACCTCGCGGACATCCTCGCCGGGGTGGATCGCGAGATCACCGAGGCTGCCGACGCGGCGATCGCGGCTCCGAAGCCGACGCCCGAGACGGCCACGTTGTACGTGTATTCGCCCGATATCGACCCGACCTCGCCGGCGTTCGACACGGAGCCGCAGCCGGAGGGGCGCCCCGACACCATGGTGGCGGCGATCAATCGTACGTTGAAGGACGAGATGGCGCGGCTGCCCCGGATGGTCGTCTTCGGCGAGGATGTCGCCGATTGCAGCCGGCCCGGGTCCCTCGGCTCGGTGCCAGGCAAGGGCGGCGTCTTCAAGGTCACGCACGGCCTGCAGCGCGCGTTCGGAAGCGACCGGGTGTTCAACTCACCGCTCGCCGAGGCCGCCATCATCGGGCGCGCGACGGGCATGGCGACCCGCGGCATCAAGCCGGTCGTGGAGATTCAGTTCTTCGACTACATCTGGCCCGCCATGATGCAGATTCGCGACGAGCTGACCATGATGCGGTACCGCTCGAACAATCACTTCTCCTGCCCGGTGGTGATTCGCGTCGCCATTGGCGGGTACCTGCGCGGCGGGGCGCCGTACCACAGCCAGTCCGGCGAGAGCATCTTCGCGCACTGCCCCGGGATCCGGATCGCGTTCCCGTCGAACGCCCAGGACGCCGCCGGCCTGCTTCGGACCGCGATCCGGTGTGACGATCCCGTCCTGTTCCTGGAGCACAAGCACCTGTATCGCCAGACGTACAACAAGGCGGAATACCCGGGCCCTGGCTACATGGTGCCGTTCGGCCGGGCGGCCGTCCGGCGCCAGGGCACCGACGTCGTGGTGCTCACCTATGGCGCGCTCGTTCAACGCTCCCTGCTCGCGGCCCAGCAGGCGGAGAAGGACGGCATCAGCGCGATGGTGATCGACCTGCGCACGATCATGCCGTTCGACTGGACGACCATCGCGGCCGCCGTGAAGCGGACCAGCCGCGTCGTGATCGCGCACGAGGACCAGCTGACCTGCGGGTTCGGTGCGGAGCTCGCCGCACGGATCGCGGACGAGCTGTTCGAGCACCTGGACGCTCCCGTCCGCCGGGTGGCCGCGCTCGACACGCCCGTCGCCTACTATCCGGCGCTCGAAGAGGCGATCCTCCCGCAGTCCGCCGACGTGCTCGAGGCCATCAGGGAGATCGCCGCCTACTGAAACGGCCGGTGCTGCTGCCTGTTCTGCTCGCTACGTCGCTGGGGCTCGCGGCGCTGCCCGTCGAGACGTTGCAGTCAATCCGCGCGCTGCCCGCGCACATCGCGGGGCGCTTCGCGGAGCTCGCCGCCTGCGAGCAGGCGCGCGACGGCACCCTCTTCGTCTTCGATCGGCGGGCGCATGCCGTCTCGACCGTCCCCCCCTCGCGCGATTCGGCGCGGACCATCATCCAGATTGGCGCCGAGCCGGGCCGCATCCTCCGGCCGCTGGCGTTCGATCTCGCGGCGGATGGCACGTTCGTCGTGGCCGATGCACCGTTCGGCCAGGGACGTGTGCAGATCTTCTTCGAAACTGGCGCGAGTCTTGGGGGCTTCTCACTGCCCACCCGAGAGCTCCCGCTCATCATCCTCGACGGCCTGGTGCTGAACGGCGTGGCGTCGCTCGAGTACACGGGATCGGCGGTCCTCATGAGCCGCCCGGAATCGGGGTCGCTCGTGAACGAATACGCGGTCGACGGCCGGACGATCCGGGCCTTCGGCGCGCTTCGGCCGACGGGCCACGAAGCGGACCGGGACGTGCACCTGGCGTTGAATGCCGGGCTGGTCCTTGCCAACCCTGCAGGCGGCTACTTCTACGTGTTCGTCGCGGGCGAGCCGGCATTCCGGAAGTACGACGCGAAGGGAAACCTCGTGTTCGAGCGGCATATCCAGGGAATCGAGCTGGATGAGTACATCCGGACGCGGCCGACCTCCTGGCCACGCTGGCGGACCGAGGACGGCCTGGTGGTGCCGCTGGTGCGTCCAGCCGTCCGCGCGGGCGCCGTCGACGCGGACGGCCGGCTGTGGATCTCGCTCGCCGAGCCCTACACCTACGTTTACGACGCGGACGGCGACA
>DASPFV010000233.1:0-3747 GCA_035620975.1 Vicinamibacterales bacterium | reverse complement strand
CTCAACGATGTCCGGCTCGACTCGATGCAGATCAGCGTCGACAACGTCAACCCGGACGAGGTGTCGAAGAAGAGCCTGACGCTTCTCGATCGGAAGCTGCGATGGCTCGCCGGGTTCGCGGCGTTCGACGTCACGGTCAATGCCGTGCTCGGCGGCGGCATGCCGCATCCGGAAGACGCGCTGATCATCGCGCGCCGCGCCCGGGATCTGGGCTTCCAGTGCACGGTCGGGATCATTCACGACGAGCGCGGCCAGCTCCAGCCGCTGACCGGTCGAGAGCGGCAGGTGCTGCGCCAGGTCTCGGCGCTCGATCGGCCGCTTTTTTCCTTCGACCGGTACAACCGCTTCCAGGACGCGCTCGCCGGCGGCGAGCCGCACCTCTGGCATTGCCGCGCAGGCAGCCGCTACCTGTATATCTGCGAGGACGGGCTTGTCCACTACTGCTCGCAGCAGCGTGGCAGCCCGGGCATCCCGCTCGCGCAGTACTCGACCGACGATCTGCGGCGCGAGCACGCGTCGGTCAAGTCCTGCGCGCCGTACTGCACGATCGGCTGCGTGCACCGCGTCGCGATGGTCGACGAGCTGCGCGCGACGCCGGTCGAGACGCTCCAGGGCTGGTTCGGGTCCTCCGACTCGCCGTCGGGCATGCCGCTGCCCGTTCGCGCACTCCTGCGTGTGTTCGTCACGGGACGCACTCGCACGCTCGCCCGGCGAGCCGCCGGCCGGCTGCTCGGCGCCTGAAGAGCGTCCCTCCCAAGTTCGAACAGGCTGATGCCTTGGCAATCGGGAGTTGAAAGATTGGGAGTGGTTCCACCCTCCCCGACGTCTGATAGGCTGGAGCGCCCGGGCCTGGAGGTCGATGAGCGGAATTCGCCAGGAAACGAGATGAGCCGCGCGCACGGCTTCCGGACGAACGTGGAGCTGCCACTTGCGCGGGAGCGGGTGTTTCCCTTTTTCGCGAACGCCGCGAATCTGGAGATCATCACGCCGCCCGAGCTGAGGTTCGAGATCATCACGCCCCCGCCGATCGCCATGGCGCAGGGCACGCTCATCAGGTATCGGCTTCGGCTGATGGGTGTGCCGTTCGAGTGGCTCACGCGGATCGCGGTATGGGACCCGCCGAGGGAGTTCGTCGACGAGCAGCTGAAAGGCCCGTATCGAAGCTGGCTCCACAAACACCTGTTCGTCGAAACGTCCGAAGGTACGCGCATGCACGACGCGGTGGCCTACGAGCTTCCGTTCTTCCCGGTGGGCGAGCTGGCCGCACCGCTCGTCCACCTGCAGGTGCGGCGCATCTTCGCCTATCGCGCCCGCGCACTGCAGCGTGCGCTCGGGTGCTGAGTCAGGCAGGAACCGCGCGCCGCAGGGAGAGCGCTCCGGCAGCGCTTCGCCTCGAGATACGGCTCCGGGCGCATTGCGGGTCCCCCCGGACTGTGCCAGCATCCCCGTATGCGGGTCTTCGTTGCGTCCGGCATCTACCCGCCGGATATTGGCGGGCCGGCGACGCATTTGTCGCACCTGCTTCCCGCGCTCCAGGGGCGCGGCCACGACGTCCGCGTGCTGGCGTACGGAACGTCGAATGACCAGCCTTCGCCCGTGCCGGTGACGCGGGTGCCGCCTGATGCTCTGCTGGTTCGCCAGCTGCGGTACGGCGCCGCGTACCGCCGCGGAGCACGGTGGGGCGACGTGGTGTACGCCGCCTCGCTGGGTCTTCCACGCCCGGGGCCGCCGCGGCCGACCGTGCTGCGTGTTCCGGGCGATCGAGCGTGGGAACGTTCGGTCAACCGCGGGCTCGTCGCGCCGACGGAGGACATCGATCGATTTCAGCGCCGGCGCTATGGTCCGCGCGTGGGCTACCTGAAGTGGCTGCGCGCTCGCGAAGCGCGAAAAGCGGACCGCGTCATCGTCCCAAGCGAATACCTGCGAGCGATGGTCGAGGGATGGGGTGTCGATCCCGCCCGCGTGCGGGTGATTCACAGCGCTTTGCCCGATCCGGGGCGGCCGCCCGTCGATCGCCGCGAAGCCCGCCGTGCACTCGGATGGGAGCCCGATGCACGGTACGTGCTCACCGCGGCCAGGCTGACGGCCTGGAAAGGTGTCGATTACCTGATCGAGGCGGTTGCGCACCTGCCGGACGTGACGCTCGTCGTGGCCGGAGAGGGGCCCTCAAAGGCAGCTTTAGTGGCGCACGCCGCGGCGCGGCCCGGCCGGGTGCAGTTCGTCGGCGCAGCCTCGGGCGAGACCCTCCGGCACTACCTTCGCGCGTGCGACTATCTGGTCCTCTACTCGGCGTATGAAGGGTTGTCGCACACGATCCTGGAAGCATTGCTCGCGGGCACACCGGTCATTGCGAGCAATCGCGGCGGCAATCCCGAGATCGTGATCGACCAGGTCAACGGCCTGCTGGTCCCGCATCCCGATCGCGGGGCGCTCCTCGATGCGCTGCGCCGCGCGCTGGCCGATGGCACGCAAGAGCGGCTGGCCGCTGGAACAGCCGTGGGCCTGGAGAAGTTCTCCTGGCCGCCCCAGGCGGCGGCCATCCTCGCCGAGATCGAGGCGGTAGCGCACGCGGACATCCGTCATGAATGAACCATGCGTGTGTTGATGCTGACCCAGGCGCTCGACGCGGCGGATCCGGTGCTGTCGTTCGCTGTGGATTGGGTCGCGGCGCTTGCGGCCCGCGTCGAACGGCTCGACGTGCTGTGCCTGCGAGCCGACGCGCCGGTCGTGCCGGCGAACGTGCGCATCCTTGATCTCGGTGCGACTCGCGCTCGAAGCCGGGTGCGGCGCCTCGTCGAGTTCGAGCGACGGGTGACAGGCGCCATTCGGGATGTCGACGTGATCGTCGCGCACATGAGTCCGCGTTTCGTGGTGGCCGGCGGTCCGGCGGCGCTCGCGGGCCGCAAACCGGTGGTCCTGTGGTACGTCCACCGCCAGGCCTCGACGGAGCTTCGAATCGCCACCGCCATGAGCACCTTTGTCGCCACGGCAGTGGGCGACAGCTTCCCCCTCCGGACGGCGAAGCTCCGGGTGCTCGGCCACGGTGTCAACTCGGCATTCTTCTCGCCGGATCCGAATTGCGCGGCGGACTCCCCGCCGCTCATCGTGCTCGTCGGACGTCTCTCGGCGATCAAGCATCAGCACACGCTCGTTCAGGCCCTGTCGCAACTGCCGCCGCGCTACGCGGCTGCCCGCGTCACGTTCGCCGGCGGCGTGCCCGACGGCCAGGACGCCTCGTACGCCCGGAGGCTGCCCGAACTGGCGACGGAGTTGGGCGTCGAGTCCCGGGTGATCTTCACAGGCCCGCTGTCGAGGGAAGGGGTGAGGGATCTCTATCGGCGCGCGACCGTGGCCGTCAATCTCAGCCCCTCGGGTCTCTTCGACAAGGCCGCGCTCGAGAGCATGATGGCGTCCACGCCGACAATCGTTGCATCCCCTTCGTTCGACGGCCTGGTCGAGGGCTCGGCGCCATGGCTCCGCCTCTCTTCGCCGGAAGATGCTGCAGGGCTCGCGGCGACGCTCGACCGGGTGCTCGATCTGCCAGAATCGGCCCGGCGACAGATTGGCGCCCAAGTACGCGCGCGGGCCGTCGAGGCGAACGGGCTCGACGCGTTCATGGATCGACTGGTGGCGCTGCTGCGGTCGGCGGCGATGTGACCGACGTGTCCAGCCGCACGCCGCGGTGTCCGTTGACGCCTACACCGACATTCAACGCTCGATGATCATTCACTACCTGGCCAACGCTCG
>DASPFV010000232.1:0-36004 GCA_035620975.1 Vicinamibacterales bacterium | reverse complement strand
ATGGACAGCAGCACGAAGATGAACGCCTGCAGGCCGCCCGTGACGAGCCCGAGGAACATCATCGGGAGCGGCACGAGGAACGGGATGATGCTGAACAGGATGATGATCACCAGCTCCTCGCCGAAGACGTTCCCGAAGAGGCGCAGGGACAGGGACATCACCCGCGAAAGATGGCTGATGATCTCGATGGGGAACATGATGGGCGCGATGAACGCCGGCGCCCCCGGGGGCATCGCGAAGTGCTTGAAGTAGGGCCCGATGCCCTGCACCTTCATGCCCTGGTAGTGATAGTAGACCCAGATGGTGAGCGCGCAGCCCAGGGTGACGTTGATGCTGCTGGTTGGCGCCATCAGGCCCGGCACGAGCCCCATGTAGTTGCCCAGCAGAATGAAGATGCCCAGCGTGCCGATGAGCGGCAGGTACCGGTGGCCGGCCGGCCCGATCCACTCGTCGAGCAGCCCGAGCACGGCCTTCACCCCGTCTTCGAGCAGGATCTGGAAGCGGCTGGGGTGCTCGACGCTCAGCCGTGACCGGACGATCAGACACAGCGTGGTCAGGCACGCCAGGATGAGCAGGATCATCACCATGTAGTTCGGGATCGGCTCGTCGGGATGATGGAAGTGATAGCCCATCGCCTCCCCGGCCGCGCGCACCACGGGACCGAGGATCGCGTTCACCGCGTGCACGATCCAGAGTGGGTGTTCCAGCTTCTCCATACATCGCGTTGCTGCGCGCGTCGACGCGGCCGGCCCGGGGCCGGAGCGACTCTGCGCGGGCTGCCGGTCCCGTCCGGGCCGGACGCCAGAACCGCGCCCGCCAGCGATATCAGGACTTCTTCATGAGGAGGCGGACGGCTTCGATCGAAACCGCCGCCACGACCGAGGACGCGCCCGCCAGCAGCCCCAGCGGGTGCAGGCGCAAACGCGCAATCATAACGTACGCCAGAAGAGTGAGTAAAGCGTACCGCAGCACCAGGACGGCCACGATCCGCGCCGGTTTCGGCCGCGCCGGCGAGGGGGGCGCGGCACCCGCGGCGAGCGCCGTCAGCCCGTCGACGCCGGCCTTGACGCCACGATAGCTGACGGCCGCCAACAGTCCGCCGCCCAGGATGCCGAGCGCCGCGCGGCGTCCCTCGACCCCGAGCCCGAGCGCGACGACGGCCATCGTGGCGCATACGAGCAGCGCCGTGCGCTCGACGCGTGGGAGGGGGTCGCCCGTACTCACTACTTCAGGAACCGTCCGGCGGTGCGGTACACGTTGAGAATGCCCGCCGCGAGCCCGAAGAAGAAGAAGAGCATGAACAGCCACGGCTTCGTGCCCAGCCAGCTGTCGAGCACCCAGCCGAACCACGCGCCAAGCACGACCGCAAGCACGAAGGCGAACCCCACCGTGCTCAGTGCGCCCAGGACGCGCACCGTATCGGCGAGGGATTTCCGTGGCGGAGGCTTCGAATCCACTTCCTGGAGTCTACCCGACGCCGCCGGGCGGAGCCGTTCAAACCCGGGTGCCGCGTGCTTCTGCGCTGGACCGGCTGCAAACTCCTCAATTACAAGGGCTTTGTCGGCCGTGATTGCTTGACGCTCCCGTCGGCCAGCGCCTATACTGCCGGAAGATTCTAAACACGCCCATGACACACCTCCACTGGCCGCTCCTCCTGGTGGCGGCGCTGGCCGTCCCGTCCTCAACGCCTCCGGCCGAGCCGAACGAAGGCCGACAGGCTCCAGCAAGGACGCGGGACGTGTACGCCAGCGTGATCGACTCGGGCGGCAACCCCGTGCAGGGGTTGAGCGCGGCCGATTTCAGCGTCCGCGAGGATGGCGTGGCGCGCGAGGTGCTCAAGGCGGGCCCGGCGACGGTCCCGCTGACTCTCTCTATCGTCATCGATGACAGCCAGGCGGCCGAATCGGCGATCCAGGATCTCCGCGAGGGCCTGACCGCGTTCGTGAAGCGACTGGAGGGCAAGGCCGAAATCGCCCTCGCCACGGTTGGCGAACGCCCGGCGTCGCTCGTCGAGTACACGACCAGCACCGAGCAGCTCACGCAGGCCATCAACCGGATGTTCGCCCGTCCGGGCTCCGGCGCGTACCTGATGGACGGCCTCGTCGAAGTGTCGCGCGGTCTCGCGCGCCGCGAGGCTGACCGCAAGGTCATCGTGGCGCTGTCAATCGACGCGGGCGTCGAGTTCAGCAACCGGTACTACGAGCCCGTGCTGGAGGAGCTGCAGAAGTCCGGCGCGACGCTGTACGTGCTGGCCATCGGCTCGCCGGGCTCGTCCCTGGACGACGAGATGCGCAACCGCAACATGGTGATCGCGGAAGGCACCGAGCGAAGCGGCGGCCGCCGCGAACAGCTCCTGACGAGCCGGGCGATTCCCGAGCGCCTGCGACAGCTCGCCGAGGTGCTCCTCAACCAGTACGTCGTGACGTACTCGCGACCCGAGACGCTCATCCCGCCGCGCAAGCTGGAGGTCTCGGTATCGCGCCCGGACACCAGGGTGTACGCGCCGAGGTGGACGGGGCAGTGAGATGAAGGCGACTTCACGAGCCGCGCGTCACGCTGCCGTGCTGGTGGTCGTGGCCTGCGCGGTGACCGCGCTCGCCGCGCGCCAGCGGTTCAAGGCCGGGGTCGAGCTCGTCACGTTGAGCGTGACGGTCACCGATGGGCCACGGTACGTGATGGACCTCGAGCAGGAGGAGTTCGAGGTCTTCGAGGACGGCGCGAAGCAGAACATCACGTTCTTCTCGCGGATCCAGCAGCCGATCGCGCTGGCCATCCTGCTCGACACGAGCGCCAGCATGGACGAGCGCCTCGAGACCGCGCAGGAAGCCGCGGTCGGCTTCGCCCGGCGGATGAAGCCCGAAGACGTCACCGAGGTCATCGACTTCGACAGCCAGGTTCGGATTCTGCAGACGTTCACGAACGATGCCGCGGCGCTCGAGAAGGCGATCCGGAGTACCAGCGTCAACGGCTCCACGTCGCTCTACAATGCGATCTACATCTCGCTGAAGGAACTGAAGAAAGTGCGGGCGCAGTCGGCCGAGGAGATTCGGCGCCAGGCCATCGTCGTGCTGTCCGACGGAGACGACACATCCAGCCTGGTCGCCTACGACGAGGTCCTCGATCTCGCCAAGCGCTCGGAGACGGCAATCTACGCCATCGGCCTGAAGCCGTCGAGCTCCATGCGCACGGAGTTCAAGGAGGCGGAGTTCGTCCTGAAACAGCTGTCGAACGAGACCGGCGGCCGGGCATTCTTCGTGACGTCCGTGACCGAGCTCCCGAAGATCTACGAGCAGATCTCGCACGAGCTGTCGAACCAGTACAGCCTGGCCTACACGTCCAGAAACCCGCTGCGCAACGGCGCGTGGCGCCGGATCGTGGTTCGCGTGACCCGCCCCGGGCTGTCGGCCCGGACCCGGCAAGGCTATTACGGGCCGGTCGCGCAGTAGCCTGAGATGCACCTGGTACCGCTGATCCTGTACGCCGCGGCCGCCGCCGCGTACATGGCGCACTTCTCCTGGCGCGATCCGAGGACCGGCCGCCTGGCGACGGCGCTGCTCGCCGGCGCCGTCCTGGCGCACACGTTCCTGATCGGGATGCAGACCGTGCAGGCCGGGCACGCGCCGCTCGTCGGCACCACGGCGGCCATTTCGGCCTTCATCTGGCTCCTCGGACTCTCGTATCTCTACGTCGAGCTGACCACAGACGAGCGCGCGATGGGGGTGTTCGTCGCCGTCCTGCTGGTTGTCCTCTACGTGATTCCGGCGCTCGATCCCACCGTGAGTCCGCGGCCGCCCCTGCTGCAGCACCCGTTGTTCACCGTGCACATCGTGTCGGTGCTGTTCGCGTACGCGAGCTTCGCGCTCGCCTTCGTCCTGGGCGTCACCTACGTGCTCTTGTTCAAGGAGATCAAGGCCAAGCACCTGGGGTTCTTTTACGCCCGGCTGCCGTCGCTGCAGGTGCTCGACGTCATGAACGGCCGCGTGATCACGATCGGCTGGACGTTCCTCACCATCGGGCTCACGGCCGGCGTGATCTGGGCCACCCAGATTCAGGCGTCTCCAGATCCCCGGGCCCAGGCGATGGGCATGGGAGACCCCAAAATCCTGGTGGCCCTGCTCAGCTGGGGCGTGTACTCCTTCGCGCTGTTCGCGCGCCGCGCCATCGGGTGGAGCGGCCGGCGCGCGGCCTGGCTGTCGGCCATCGCGTTCGTCATCGTGCTGCTCAATTTCGTGCCCGTGGGCTATTTTCTGACGACGAGCCACAACTTCTGATCCGATCATGCGCCTGTTCGCCGTCGGCCTGAGCCATCGTTCCGCGCCCGTCGAACTGCGCGAGGTGGTCGACTTCGCGCGGGGCGGCCTGGAGTCGGCGCTGACGGCCCTGGCCGCACGGGGCATCGGCCCCGAGTCGGTCGTGCTCTCCACCTGCAACCGCGCCGAGGTCTACGCGCTCGCCGAATCGGACGCGGCGTCCGAGCACATCGCGCGATTTTTTGCCGACTACCATGAGATCGACCACGGCCGCGTCGTCGAGCACCTGTACGTGCACCGTGGTCCCGAGGCCGCCCGTCACCTCTTCCGCGTCGCCGCCGGGCTCGACTCGCTCGTCGTGGGGGAGCCGCAGATCCTGGGCCAGGTGAAAACGGCGTTCACGACCGCGCAGTCTCTCAACGCCACGGGCGCAGTGACCAACCGGCTGTTCCAGTCGGCCTTCACGGTGGGCAAGCGCGTCCGGAACGAGACGGGCCTCGGCGAGGGAGCCGTCTCGGTCAGCTTTGCGGCGATCGCGCTGGCGAAGAAGATTTTCGGGGACCTCACGGGCCTCGGCGTGCTGATCCTCGGCGCAGGCGAGATGGCGAAGCTCACGGGGGTCCACCTGCGGGCGCAGCAGGTGCGCCAGATCACGATTGCCAGCCGGACGCTCGCGACCGCCGATGGCCTCGCGCGCCAGCTGCACGGCCGCGCGGTGCCCTGGGCCCAGCTCGACGTCGCCCTTGGCGCCGCCGACATCGTCATCACGGCCACCGGCGCCACCGAGCCGGTGCTGACCCGCAGCCGCATCGAGGAGGCGATGCGCCCGCGCCGCAGCCGTCCGCTCTTCGTGATCGACATCGCGCTGCCTCGCGACGTCGAGGCCGCGGTCGGCGATCTCGACCAGGTCTTCCTCTACAACATCGACGACCTGCAGGGAATCGTGCAGGAGAACCTGAACCGGCGGAGCGGGGAGCTGGCGAGGGCCGGCGCAATCGTCGACGAGGAGGTCGGGCGCTTCGCCGCGTGGTTGCAGTCCCGCGAGATCATCCCCACGGTCGTCGCCCTCCGCCAGCGGTTCGAGGCCATCCGCCTGGCGGAGCTCGACCGGCTCGGCCCGAAGATGTCGAGCCTGCCGCCCGAAGCGCGGGCGCGGCTCGACGAGATCACCCACCTCATCGTCGAGAAGCTGCTCCTGACCCCGACCGAGCAGCTCAAGGCGGTGACCGACGATGCGATGGTCGTCGCGTACTCGGACGCGCTGAACCGGCTGTTCTCGCTGGCCGTCGACGAGCGCCGCGCCAGGAGCGTGGAGGAATCCAGCGAAAGCGACGGTGCCCCGAGAAGCGGCCGGCCGCCGAAGGTCCAGGCGCGATGACGGGAGTCCTCCGCATCGGAACTCGCGGCAGCGCGCTCGCCCTGTGGCAGGCCCGAACCGTCGCGGCGCGGCTCGAAGGGGCCGGCGTGCGCTCCGAGCTGGTAGTCATCCGGACGAGCGGCGATCAGCTCCAGGATGCACCGCTGTCGGAAACCGGCGGCAAGCGGCTCTTCGTGAAGGAGATCGAGGACGCCCTGCTTCGCGGCGACGTGGACGCCGCCGTGCACAGCGCGAAGGACATGCCTGCGGAGCTCCCGCGGGATCTGTCGATCGCCGCCACGCTGCCACGCGAGGATCCCAGGGATGCGATCGTCCTGCCGGATGGCTCGCCGGCGGGCACGTTCGAGGAGGTGCTCGCGCAACTGGGTTCGCGGCCGGCGATCGCCACGAGCAGCGTGCGCCGTGTCGCGCAGCTCACCGTCCTCGTACCCGGGGCGAGGTTCCTCCCGATCCGCGGCAACGTGGACACACGCCTGCGCAAGCTCGATTCCGGCGAGTGTCAGGCGCTCGTGCTGGCCTCGGCCGGCCTGCGCCGGCTCGGGTTCGGCCCCCGGATCGCGACGCCGGTCCCTGTCGAACACTGCATTCCCGCGCCAGGCCAGGGGATCGTCGCCGTCGAGATCCGTGCCGATGATGCGACGGCACGGGCCGCGATGGCTTCGCTCCACGACGAAGCGGCCGGTCGTGCGCTGGCTGCCGAGCGGGCACTGGTCGCGGCCCTGGGCGGGGGATGCCAGCTTCCGCTTGGCGGGCTCGCGCTCCTAGTCGACGGGCTGATCGATCTGCACGCCGTCGTGATGTCGATCGACGGGCAGCGGGTCGTCCGGTCGCGCATCCGCGCCAGGGCGGCAGACCCGGCCGAGGTGGGTCGCCAGGCGGCCGGCGAGCTGGCCGCGGCCGGCGCGGTCGAGATTCTGGAGGAAGTCAGAAATCGGTAATTGCCGATTGCCGGTTGCGGATTGCCGATTGAATTCGGTGCGTGGGGTTGAGGATTGGTGTTGGCGATTGGGCATTGCGAACCGGGGACTTGCGGATTGAGATCTGCGAATGGCCGTATCGCAGGCCCGCAGCCGGCGAGCTGATGGTCGACACTGACAACCCGCGGTCGTCGCGAGCCGCGACGTGCGAGCGGGAGGGGTGAGCGGCGACAGAGCACTATGACAAGCCCCTGTGTGTATATCGTCGGCGCCGGGCCCGGGGATCCGTCGCTCATCAGCGTGCGGGGGCGGCGGTGTCTGCAGGCAGCGGATGTGGTCGTGTACGACCATCGGGTTCCCGTGCGGCTGCTGCGGCTCGCGCGTTCCGGGGCCGAGCAGATCGACGTGGGGGCGGCGGCGCCCCGTGCAACCGACCAGGACGCCATCTGCTTCCTGCTCGCGGAGAAGGCGCGCGAGCGACGCGCCGTCGTGCGCCTGAAATGGGGCGACCCGTTCCTGTTCGACAGCGGTGGCAAGGAAGCGATGTTCCTGCACGAGCAGGGCATCCCGTTCGAGGTCGTGCCCGGAATTCCCGCGCTGGTGGGAGGGCTGGCGTACGCCGGCGTCCCGGTCACGTACCCGGGCGCAGGGGACGTCGTGGTCTTCGTGCGCGGGCACGAGGGCGAGAGCGACACGACGCCCGAGGTCGACTGGGGGCGGCTGGCAGGGCTGCCCGGCACGCTCGTGTGCTACGCGGCCGTCCGGCAGATCGGCATGATCGCCCGCGAGCTCCTGGCGCACGGCCGCCCTGCCGAGGAGAGCGCCGTGCTCATCTACGACGCGACGCTCCCGTCACAGGTGACGGTGCAGGGCACGCTCGGCGACATCGCGTCGAAGGCCCGCGACGGCTCACCTGGACTCCTCGTCATCGGCCCGGTGGCCGGACTCCGCGACCACCTGCGATGGTTCGACGAGCGGCCGCTCTTCGGCAGGCGCATCGTCGTGACGCGCTCGCGCGAGCAGGCCGGGGATCTGATCGAGATGCTGGAGGAGCGCGGGGCGGAAGCCATCCCCGCACCCACGATCCACATCGCCCCGCCGGAGGACATGGGCCAGCTCGATCGCGCGTGCGCCGAGGCGTCGAGCTTCGACTGGATCGTGTTCACCAGCGCCATCGGCGTGGAGCGTTTCATGGAACGCCTGCTGGCCCAGACCGACGTGCGCGAGCTGAAAGGCGTGCGACTCTGCACCGTCGGCGCTTCCACGGCGGCGCGCCTGGCCCGGTACGGGCTGCGGGTGGATCTGACGCCCGAGGAGTACCGCGCCGAAGCGCTGGCCGAGGCGCTCCGGGGCAGCGGCAGTCTCCGGGACATGCGATTCCTGCTGCCGCGCGCCGACATCGGCCGCGAGCTGATCGCCGACGAGCTGCGCGCCGCCGGCGCGGACGTCGTCGAGGTGATTGCCTATCGAACGACGCTCGGGACCGCCGAGGGTGACGGCGAGTACGATATCTACCGGATGCTGCTCGATCGCGAGATCGACGCCGTGACCTTCACGAGCGCCTCCACTGTTCGCAACTTCGCCACCATCTTCGGCCGTGAGCAGGCGGCCGACCTGCTGCGCACCACCGTCGTGGCCTCCATTGGTCCCGTCACGGCCGAGGCGGCACAGCAGCTCGACATTGCGACCACCGTCATGCCGGAGCGCTACACGATTCCGGATCTCGTCGACGCGCTGGTCGTCCACTTCGCGAAGCCCGCTGGACCAGCCGGGGTGGCCACATGACGACCAGACATGCCTCCGTACCACCAGTCTCCGAAACCGCGCGCCGGACGGATCTCGGCCTGCGGCGCCGGCCGCGGCGCCTGCGCCGCTCCGCCTCGCTTCGGGCGCTCGTCCGCGAAACCCGGCTCTCGCCCGATAGCTTCCTGTACCCGCTGTTCGTCTGCGCGGGCGAGGGACGCCGACGTGAGGTCTCGTCGATGCCTGGCGTCTTCCAGCTCTCGGTGGACGAAGCGGTGCGCGAGGCCGCCGCGGCCAGAGCCGAGGGGGTCCCCGGCGTGCTGCTGTTCGGGCTGCCCGAGGAGAAGGACCCGATTGGCTCGGCCGCTTACGATCCCGAGGCCCCGGTCCAGTCAGCCGTACGGGCGCTCAAGCGCCAGGTGCCCGATCTGCTCGTCGTGACCGACGTCTGCCTCTGTGAGTACACTTCGCACGGCCACTGCGGGATCGTGCTGGATGGCGAAATCGTCAACGATCCGACCGTCGAACAGCTCGTGAAAGCGGCGGTCTCACACGCAGCGGCCGGAGCCGACATCGTTGCGCCCAGCGACATGATGGACGGCCGGGTGGGCGAGATCCGCGCCGCGCTCGACGGCGCCGGCTTCGCGCACGTCTCGATCATGTCCTACGCCGCGAAGTACTGCTCGGCATTCTACGGCCCGTTCCGCGAGGCTGCGGAGTCCGCGCCCGCGTTCGGTGATCGGCGCTCGCATCAGATGGATCCCGCCAACTCCGAAGAGGCCCTGCGCGAAGTCGAGCTCGACATAGAAGAGGGAGCCGACATCGTGATGGTGAAACCGGCGGTGATGTACCTGGACGTCATCCGGCGGGTGAAGGACGCGTTCGGGCTGCCGACGGCCGCCTATCACGTGAGCGGCGAGTACGCGATGCTGAAGGCCGCCGCGCGCAACGGCTGGATCGACGAGCCGAGAGCCATGATGGAGACGCTGACCGCGATCCGCCGCGCCGGCGCCGACATCATCATCACCTACTACGCCCGCGAGGCGGCACGGGTGCTTGCGGGCTGATCGGCTCCCGATTCCAGGTTCAGGGTTCCAGGTTCAGGGTTCCAGGTTCCCGGTTCCTGGTTCCTGGTTTCCGGTTCAGGGTTCAGGGTTCAGCGGCCGGGTTGCGGCGCCAGGGTTCGGGGTTCCCAGGTTCATGGTTCGGCGCCTCGCTACCGGGTGAGTGCCGTGATCGGGTCGATGCGGCTGGCTCGTCGGGCTGGCAGGCACGCGGCGCACAGGGCGACGATCGCGAGGGTAGCGGCGGCCACGGCCAGCGACCACGGATCTGCGGGCGCGACGCCGTAGAGAAACGAGCGGATCAGCCGCCCGGACGGCCACGTCGCCGCCGCTCCGACCGCCATCCCGGCCAGCACCGGCACCATGGCGCCGGCGACGACCAGACGCGAGACGCTCGATGGTCGCGCGCCCAGGGCGATGCGCAGGCCGATCTCGGGGGTCCGCTGGGCCACCACGCATGCAACCATGCCGGCAATGCCGACCGCCGTCAACCCGAGCGCCAGCGCCGCGAAGAGGCCGAGCAGGATCCCGATCGTCCGGCGGTTGCTCGTCGACGCGCTCAGCTGGTCCAGGAGCCGCCGGGGGCGGACCGTTGGCACACCGGGATCGATCGCGGCGACCCGCTGATCGACCGCGCGGGCGAGCGCCAGCGGATCTCCTCCAACGGCCCGCACGAACAGGGTGGGATACGAGACCGGCATCTGCGCGTAGCTGACGTACAGCTCGGGTCTGATGCCGCCGGCGAGGCCCAGCCTGCGCGTATCCCCCACGACGCCTACGATTTCCATCCGGGCCATCTCGGGAATGCCCTCGGCCGTCAGGCCGATCCCGAGCGGCTCGGCGCCACCGAGCACTTCCCTCACGAAGGCTTCGTTGACCACTGCGGCCACGGGCGCGCCGCCGCTGTCCGCGGATTCGAAGACCCGGCCATGGCGGATCGGGATGCCCAATGTCGCGAAGTACGCCGGCGTCACCGCCGAAGCGAAGGGCGCCGCTTCCTGTCCGGGGGCGAACGGCGCGTCCATCCGGTTGATGCGGGGCGTCCAGAGCGCGTCGGGCGCGAACGCCAGCGCCGCCCCGGCGGCGCCTGGCAGCCGGCGCGCCTGCTCGACGAGCTCGACCGCGAACTGCCGCAGAACGTCCGGATCCTCGTAGCGGCTGCCGGACTGCGCGATGTCGACGGCCAGGACGTGCTCCGCGTCGTAGCCGGGACCCACGGCGGACAGCACGGCGAGTGACCGCAGCATCAGGCCCGCACCCACGAGCAGCACGAGGGACAATGCGACCTCCGAGGCGATCAGCAGCTGACGCAGGCGCGCGCTGCCCCGCTGCGCGGCAGCCACCCCCCCGGCCTGTCGCAGGCTCGCCATCACGTCCCCGCGCGAGAGCTGCAGGGCCGGCGCGAGCGCGAACAGCAGAACGGTCGCGCCGGACAACGCCACGGCATAGAGCACGGTCGGGCCGTCGATCGCGATATCGGCGGCCCGCGGCAGGTTCAGCGCGCGGCTGGCCTGAACGATCCGCACGCCCCACGACGCCACGAGAATTCCAGCCGCACTGCCCGCACCCGCGATCATTACGCCCTCGATCAGGAAGAGACGGACGATGCGGAACCGGCTGGCGCCGAGGGCGGCGCGGACGGCCGTCTCGCGGCCCCGGTGCAGCCCCCGTGCGAGGAGCACGTTAGCCACGTTCGCGCAGGCGACGAGGAGCAGCAGCCCGACCGCGGTGGAGAGCAACCGCAGCGTCGGCCGCGCGCCGCCGAGCAGGAACTCATCGAGCGGGGTGACGAAGACTCCCATCTGTGCGTTCGCCGACGGATGCTCACGCTCGAGATCGGCGGCAATGGCGCTCATCTCGTCCTGCGCCCGGGCGACGTCCACCCCAGGCTTGAGCCGCGCGTACGCGAAGAACCCGGCATGGCTCGCCCGGTCGGCGTCGATCCTCCGCAGCCGCGGCCCGAGCGGGTACACGACGTCGGCAGCAAGCAGCCGGAATTCCGCCGGCAGCACGCCGACAATGGTCGCCGCCTCGCCGTCGAGCGTCAGCGCACGGCCCACGACGTCGCCGGCCCCGCCGTAGCGCCGCAGCCAGAGCGCGTGCGAGATCAGCACGACGGCGGCCGCGCCCGGCACCTCCTCCTCCGGGCGGAAGATCCGCCCGAGCCGGGGCCGGACGCCCAGCACGGCGAACAGTCGGGCCTCGGACTTTGCCGTGGAGATCACCTCGGCGCGTTCCGGTCCCGTCACGACGGCGCTGCCGAACGGCAGGCACACGGCCATGTCCTCGAACACACGGCTTCGCATGCGCCAGTCGAGAAAGTTCGGGTAGGACACGTTGAGACGGCGATCGGCGCGGCCCTCGTCGAGGCGGACGAGCCGGTCGGGTTCGGCGAACGGCAGCGGCCGCAGGAGCACGGCATGCACGACGCTGAAGATCGCCGTGTTCGCCCCGATGCCGAGCGCCAGGGTCAGGGCGGCGGTGGCCGTGAACCCCGGCGCCCTCAGCAGGGCGCGAATCGCGCAGGCGATATCGTTGTGCATGGAGGCTCCGTGCGGCACGGCGGCCGGCGGCGTCCTCAGGATACTCCCACTACAATCGGCTTCGCATCGAATCGGCCGTCCCCCAATCTGTGGATCACCGACGAAGAGCCGCGCAGGTTGCTTCACGCCGCGCGCGCGGTGCGTATATCTCAGATGCCCCGCGCGAGCCCCGTTCCGATTCTCGCCGCCAATGATCAGGGTGACGCGCTCCCGCTCGTTGCCCGCGTCCGTGTCCGTCCGTGCTGTTCCGTGGCCCGTGTTGTTCCGTGGCCCGTGATATCGTGCCCTGGATGGCTCGCTCGGGATCACGTTACGCGCGTTCCGAGAAGCTCTTCGCCGCAGCGTCCCGGATCCTCCCGGGCGGCGTCGACAGCCCGGTCCGCGCATTCCGCTCGGTCGGCGCCACACCGGTGTTCGTCGAGCGGGCGCGCGGGGCTCACCTCACCGACGTCGACGGCCACACCTACATCGATTACGTGATGTCCTGGGGCCCGCTCATACACGGTCATGCGCCGAAGGGGCTCCTCAAGGCGCTCGCCGCGGCCGCGGCGCGGGGCACCAGCTTCGGCGCCCCTACCGAGCTCGAGACGCGGCTCGCCCAGCGCGTCGCCCTGCTGATGCCGTCGCTCGAGCGGGTGCGATTCGTGTCGTCGGGCACCGAGGCGGCCATGAGCGCGGCGCGCGTCGCTCGCGCCGCCACCAGGCGCGACCGGATCGTGAAGTTCGAGGGCTGTTATCACGGCCACGCGGACGGGTTCCTCGTGCAGGCTGGATCCGGAGCGATGACCCTCGGCGTGCCGACGAGCCCCGGGGTGACCGCCGCAGCGGCCGCCGACACGCTGCTGGCTCGCTACAACGATCTCGCGTCCGTCGAGCGGCTGTTCGAGCAGCACGATGGGCGGATTGCCGCGGTCTTCGTCGAGCCGATTGCCGGCAACATGGGGCTGGTCCCGCCGCAGGAGGGCTTTCTCGAGGGGCTGCGGCGGATATGCGATCGTGAAGGCGCGCTGCTCATCTTCGACGAGGTGATCTCCGGCTTCCGGGTTTCGGCGGGCGGCGCGCAGCGCGTGTTCGGGGTCAGGCCCGATCTGACGTGTCTTGGAAAGATCATCGGAGGCGGCTTGCCGGTTGGCGCCTACGGCGGCCGCACGGACCTCATGGAGCTCGTGGCGCCCGCTGGATCGGTGTACCAGGCCGGCACGCTGTCGGGCAACCCGCTGGCGATGACGGCCGGCCTCTGGTGCCTGGAGGAGCTCTCGCCGGCGCTGTACCGGCACCTGGCGAAGCTGGGAAGTCGACTCGCGGCAGGCCTGGCCGAGGCCGCCCGACAGGCCGGCGTCGCCCTCCAGGTGAACGCCTTCGGATCGCTGTTGACGCCGTTCTTCACCCGCCAGGCCGTCCGGGATTTCCAGTCGGCACTCGGCGCCGACACCGCGGCCTACGGCCGGTTTTTTCGCGAGATGCTGGCGCGGGGAATCTACCCGCCCCCCTCCCAGTTCGAGGCGTGGTTCCTCTCGGCCGCCCACACCGTGCGGGACGTCGACAAGACCGTCAGGGCTGCGCGCGAGGCGATGAACGCCGTCGCGCGCGCCTGATCGTGCCGGCTCATCGGATCTGCGGGGGCGTGTCCAGCCGGACGCGCAGAATCGTCCCGGGCGGCAGGGTCACGTCCTTCCCTTCGGTCGCCACCATCGTCCCGCCGCCGCCGATGAGCACGCCAATCAGCGCGCCGCGCACGCCGCCGATGATGCCGCCGATGATCGCGCCCACGGCGGATCCGGCCCCGATCCGGCCTACCTCGCCGCGGATCCCTTCGCTCTCGAGCGCCTGCGTCACCGTGCCGCGCATCGGGTACGCCCGACCGTTGATCGTGACCTGATCGAACGACACCGTCAGGCTCCCCTTCCTGTCGGTGCGCGACGCGCGATCCACCGAGCTGACGATGCCGCGCATCATGGATCCGGCCGGGATGAGCACGCGGTTGCCCTCGGACAGATCGACCATCGTGGTGGCTTCGAACCTGTCTTCCACCTGGGCGTTGTCGGAGCTGAGCTGCGACTGCAGCCGCACGTCGACCTCCGTGCCGACGGGAATGCCGCTCTGGCTGCCCGTGCGCGTGGTGGGGCTGGTCGTGCTGCGGTCATCGGCGCGCGAATCCCCGTACACGCCGCCCGTGCTGGCTCCCGTCGATGACCGGCGCGCCGGGCCCTCGCCGCGGGCGCGCGACCGGAGATCCTGCAGCCGGTCCCGCAGCTCGGTGTACTCGCTGCGGTTCACACTGCCCTCCTTCCGCAGCTTGACCTTCAGGTAGGTGACCTCGTCGCGCAGATCGTCGAGCTCGTCCTGCAGCCGCGAGGCGCCGCTGCTGTCGGTGCTCCGCATCCGGGAGACGTCCAGACTGGCCTGATACACATCGTCCTGCAACCGCTGAATGTCCGACGTCGTGACGTTCGTCTGCGCGCCGGCCGGCACGGCCAGCATCAGCGCCAAGGCCACCAGAATCGCCTTCACCAGTCGTTGTGCAGTCATTGACTCTCCTCGCAATGTATCGGTCGAGGTTACTGCAAGATTCCGGCCCGCGCTCCGGCCCCACCTGCAACCGTCACGTCCTGGTGAGTTTGGACGACGAACGGCCCTCGCGCGATTCACCGTGAGGGCCCGGCCCGGGCACCGCCCGTGGACGCAGGTGTACAATCGAGTGGAATCCGCATGGCAACCGTCAGGATCCACCGCACAGTCGGCGTCCGCGTCGGGTCTGTCCAGATCGGGGGCGGCGCCCCGGTCGTGGTGCAATCCATGACCATGACGGACACTGCCGACGCGGCGGCCACGGCCCAGCAGTGCATCGAGCTCGCCGAGGCAGGCTCCGAGATGGTGCGTGTGACCGTGAACCTGCCGGAGGCCGCGGCCGCAGTCCCCGAGATCAAATCGCGAATGCTCGACGCCGGCATCACGGCGCCGCTCATCGGCGACTTCCACTATAACGGCCATCTGCTCCTCACGCGCTATCCCGAGTGCGCGCGTGCCCTCGACAAGTATCGGATCAATCCCGGAAACGTCGGGACCGGACGGCGGAGGGACGAGCAGTTCGCCACGATCTGCGCCGTCGCACGCGACAACGGCAAGCCCGTCCGCATCGGCGTGAACGGCGGATCGCTCAACCAGGAGCTCGTCGTCGCGAAGATGCAGGAGAACACGGACCGCGATCGTGGTCTCACCTCCCAGGAGGTCATCAACGAGTGCATGGTCCTGTCGGCGCTGCAGTCGACCGGGCTGGCCCTCGAGTCGGGGCTGCGCCGCGATCAGATCATCATCTCGTGCAAGACGTCGCGGCCTCGGGACCTGATTGCCGTCTACCGGGAACTGGCCGGCAGAACCGACCAGCCGTTGCACCTCGGGCTGACCGAAGCCGGGATGGGCACCAAGGGCCTGGTCTGGTCGGCTGCCGCAATGGGCGTCCTGCTGCACGAAGGGATCGGCGACACGATTCGCGTCTCGCTCACGCCTCGTCCCGGTGGCGACCGCCGCGAAGAAGTCTACGCCGCGTGCGAGCTGCTGCAGGCGCTCGGCCTGCGGTCGTTCTCGCCCAGCGTCACGGCATGCCCCGGCTGCGGGCGGACGACGAGCACCACGTTCCAGGAGCTCGCGGAACGGACGCAGGCGTATATCCGCGAACGCATGCCGGAGTGGAAGACCCGGTACGACGGTGTCGAAACGATGACGCTCGCGGTCATGGGCTGCGTGGTCAATGGCCCCGGAGAGTCGAAAGCTGCCAGTATCGGGATCAGCCTGCCTGGAACCGGCGAGGCCCCGAACTGCCCTGTCTTCATCGACGGGCAGCACTACACGACGCTTCGCGGTACTTACGATGAGCTGGCCCGGGCGTTTCGCGAGCTCGTGGACGAGTACGTGACGACCCGCTACCCTCGGAAGTCCGTCCCGACACCCTGACCGCGTCCTCAGTCGTTGCGGCTGTGTGCCGTATTGTCGTGCCCCTTCTCCTCGAAGCCCCTGGACGTCTCCGGATCCACGGTCGCATCCGGCGGGGCATCGCTCTCCTGCTGCGCCCGGTTATCCTCCACGACCTCCTGCAGCGGATCGCCGTGAGGTTTCGGTCTCGAAGACTTGTCTGCCATGCATCCCTCCTGGGACCAGAACGTAGCAAGGCGGGTGCCCTTACTACCGGCCAGGAACGATTGAATTCTTCAGCTCCCGCGCGGCCCCTGTCGCACGCCCCGCAACGGGCCAGATCGAGCTGTCCGGGTGGCGACTACAACGGCTGAACGGGAGCCTGTGATGCCCGCCGCCGGGCCGGCAGCAGTTGCCGCACGATGACGATGCCCGCGAGAGCGGCCCCGAGCGTATCCGTGTACAGCCCGGGTTTCATCAGAACGAGCGAGGCCGAGACGAGCAGCACGCGCTCCCACCTCGACGCCGGGGCCAGCAGATACCCGAACAGGCCCGCCGCCAGACACGTGACGCCCGCCGTGGCCGTCACGGCCGCAATCGCGATGTCGCCCGGATGGCCGACCATCAGCAGCGCCGGGCCGAACACGAACATGAAGGGAATGATGAAGCCCGTCGCGCCGAGCCGGAGCGCGGCGGCGCTCGACTCCCACAACGCCGCCCGCGAGATCCCGTTCGCGGCGTAGACCGCCAGCGCGACAGGCGGCGTGATCGCCGACAGGATGGCGAAATAGAACACGAACAGGTGCGCGGCCTCGACGGGCACGCCGAGCCGGATCAGCGCCGGCACGAGCAGCGCCGTCTGCATGATGTACGCGGGCGCGGTGGGCATTCCCATCCCGAGCACCACGCCCGCGATCATCGTCAGGAGCAGCGCGACCAGCAGGTGGCGGCCGGCCGCCGCCAGGACGAGATTCGTGAACTCGAGGCCGAGACCCGTCAGGAAGATCACGCCGATGACCAGGCCGGCGCAGGCGCACGAAAGCGCCACGGCCACCGTGTTGCGCGCGCCGGCCTCCAGCGCCTCGACCAGGTTGCCGAGCCGCAGATGCCGGCGCGTACTGCGGCGAAGAGCGGCGGCGGGGATGGTTGCGGCGATGCCGCACACCGCGGCGAACGGCGAGCTGTACCCCGCCGCCATCGTCGCCACGACGATGACGAGCGGCAGGAGGAGATGACCGCGCTCGCTCAACACCCGGACGGTGCGCGGCAGGTCCTCGCGAGGCAGCCCCCGCATCCCGAGCCGCCGCGACTCGAAGTGGACGGACTGGAACAGTGCGAAGTAGTAGAGGAGCGCCGGCAGGAGCGCGTAGAGCGTGACCTGGAGATAGCTGACCCCCAGGAACTCCGCCATGATGAACGCGGCGGCGCCCATGATGGGCGGCATGATCTGTCCACCCGTCGAAGCAACGGCCTCGACGGCCCCGGCAAAGGCAGGACGGTAGCCGACTCGGGTCATCAGCGGAATGGTGAAGGTGCCGGTGGTCATCACGTTCGCGACCGCGCTGCCCGAGACGGTGCCGAACAGCCCGCTCGCGACGCACGCCACCTTCGCGGGACCGCCGGCCGTGTGCCCCGTGAGGCTCATCGCGAAGTCCATCAGGAGCTGTCCGGTGCCCGTCCGCTCGACCAGCGCGCCGAACAGGATGAAGAGCATCACGTAGGTCGCCGAGACGTACACCGGGATGCCGAATATGCCCTCCGTCGTCAGGTACATCTGTTCGACCACCTGTTCCAGGTCGGCACCGGCAATCACGACGGCGTAGGCGAGGAAGGCGAGCGCCGTGAGGGGGAGCGTGAGGCCGACGGCCCGGCGTGTGGCCTCGAGGACGAGCAGAACAGCCAGGACCGAGAGAACCCAGTCGACGCCGGACAGCGCGTCCACGTAGATCATGCGCTCGGTCACGTACTCGCGCTCGACGACCAGGTAACCGCAGGCAACGAGACTCATGGCCACGAGGACGGCTTCGACCCGGCCGGGCTCGTCGAGCCGGCCCCGGCGGCCGCCGGGCAGCGTCAGGAACGCGAGCACCAGCGCGAACGCCACGTGGACGCTCCGCAGGACGATCGCATCGGGTGGACCGTACCAGGCGATGTAGAGGTGAAAGCCCGACATCGCCACGCCCACCAGGGTGATGAGCCGGCGGATCGGCCGGCGGGATGTGGCGGTGGTCACCGCGCCGTCACGAGCTCCACGCCATGCTGGCGATACCAGACGGTGGCCGCCGGATGCATGGGCACGCCGATGTCGGCGCTCATGCTGGCCGGGCTGGCCTGCCGAATCGCCCGGGTGACCGCGGACAGGCTGTCGAGGCTGACGAGCACGCCGGTGAGGATCTCCGTGACGACTCGCGAATCGAGACTGCACCGGCCGATCAGGTGGGTCGCATACCCGATGGTGGGCACGTCGCGATCCTGACCGGTGTACGTGCCCGCCGGGATCACCGTGCGCGTGTAACCCGCATTGATCGCCTGCATCCGCTTCAGCCCGTCGTCGGGAATGCCGACGAGCTCCACGGCCCGGGCGCTTGCGAGCTCCATGACCGAGCTGGCGGGCACGGACGTGCCCAGCGTGAAGATCTGCGCGTTGCCATCCTGCATCAGCGTGACCGAGTCGGTGTAGTTGCCGAAGCTGACCCGCGAGAGATCGGCGTACGTGAGGCCGTAGGCGCGGAGCAGGTGCAAGGTAATCGCCTCGCCTGTGTTCCCCCTGGGCTGCGTGGCGAGCGCACGGCCGCGGAAGGCGGCCGGGCTGTCGATTCCCGAGCCGGCGAGCGTCACGACCTGGAAGTACTGAGGATAGAGCGTGGCGAGGTTGCAGATGTTCCTGGCTCGCGCCTTGAACGGCCGCTCACCGTTCAGCGCGTCCACGGTGGAGACCGAGTTCGCCAGAGCCAGGTCGGCCCGGCCGATCTCGATAGCCATGACGTTGGCGACGCCGCCGCCCGGGACGACCTGCACCCACGCGCCGCCCACGTGGCGCTCCAGGACGTTCTTGAGCGCCCCGGCCAGCGGATACCATGTGCCGCCCTGAGGCCCGGCGGCGAGCTTGAGCCGTTGCGGCGATCCCGCGCAGCCCAGCGCTGCGACTCCGAGCACGACCGCCGCCACGACGAAGCCGGAGCGTCGCGTCACAACACCTCCCTGGCTGACCCGGATCTCCCCGGCCTGACTCCCCATTCCGGATCCGGATCCCGATCCCGGACCTCCTACGCACTCGCCCGACGCTGCAGCGATTCCACGAAGGTTTCGCGAGGCCCGAATGCGCGGATTCTCCGCGACCAGGCCCAGAGCAGCGCGACGCCGCAGATGATGAGCCCGGTCGAGAGCCCCCACCAGAGGCCGACCACGCCGAACCCGAGCACGAAGCACAGCGCGTAGCCCCAGGGCAGACCGATGAACCAGTGGCCGGCGAGGTTCCAGAACATCGGCGTGCGCGTGTCGCCCAGACCGCGCAGCACACCCGTCGCCACGCCCTGCATGCCGTCGAAGAGCTGGAACACGGCGCCGACCATCAGCAGCCTCACGCCAATCCCGAGCACCCGCTCGTCGGAGGTGAACGCGCCGATCAGCATGCGCGGCGCCAGGACGAACGCGGCAGCGGCGGCAGACATGAACACCATGCCGAAGAGCAGCGCCGTCCATCCTGCGCGCGCCGCAGCGACGTGATCACGGCGGCCGACAGCGTGGCCGACACGGACGGCGCCGGCCGACGCGATGCCGAGCGGCACCATGAACGTGAACGCGGCGATGTTGATCGCGATCTGGTGCGCGGCCAGCGCGGCGGGCGCGAGCCGTCCGGCGAGCGCCGTTGCCGCCGCGAACACGCCTACTTCGAGCGTAATCTGGCCGGCCGCCGGCGCACCCACGGTCAGCAGCCGTCTCATCATCCCCGCGTCGACTCGGAGCGACGTCTGGAACAGACCGGGCCGCCGCCCGCGCTCCCGGTAGACGATCACCCCGAGCAGGAAGCCCGCCATGACCAGGCGCGCCACCACCGTCGCCCAGGCCGCCCCGCGCACGCCGAGCGCCGGCGCGCCGAAATGGCCGAAGATGAAGATCCAGTTCATGATGACGTTGGCGACGTTGGCGAGCACGAGCGCGATCATCACGGGCCGGACCACGCCCATCCCCTGGAGATAGCGGCGGAAGGCGGCATAGAGCAGCAGCGGCGCCGCGCTCCACGCCAGGATGTCGAGGTAGCCGCGGGTCAGGCCCAGAACCGCTGGATCCAGCCCCCATCGATCGAGACCGCTGACAATCCACCAGAGCAGCAGCGTCAGCGGCACGGCCAGACACGTCCCGAGCACGATGCCGTGCACCAGCCAGCGATGACAGTCGTCGAGCCGGCCCGAGCCGAAGGCATGCGACACGAGCGTGTCCAGCCCGAGCAGGAGTCCCATCGCGAAGATCACGACCCCCATGAACACCGAGCTGCCGACGCCGGCTGCGCCGATCGCCTCCGGGCCGATCCGTCCCACCATCAGCGTGTCGACGAGCCCCATGGTCATCCAGCCGAGCTCCGCCAGGACGACGGGAACGGCGAGCGTGAACATCGGCCGGAATTCCTGGCGCAGGTCGCGGAGCTTCGTGAGCATCGCTGCTGCCATTGTAGTCGTCGGTTGCACGCGGGCGGGAAACAGGGCCGGGAGTAGAATCGCCGCGGAGGTCGTCCATGCCGGCTACGAAAGGCGCCGTGGCGGTTCTGGTGCTGGCGGCGTCAGTGTCGCCCCAGGCGGACCGCGAAGCGACGTCCCTGCTGGGAGCACCCCTCGCGCCGCCGCCGATTCCCGCCGAGCGGCGGAAGGCGCTCGAGGAGAACCTGGCCATGGCGAGGGACGTCTACGCGCGGAATCCCGGCAGCGCGGACGCGCTCGTCTGGCTCGCCCGGCGGACTGCCTACCTCGGACGGTACCGTGAAGCCATCCAGATCCTCACGGACGGGATCGCGAGCCACCCGCAGGATGCCAGGATGTACCGGCACCGCGGGCACCGCTACATCACGGTCCGGGAGTTCGACAACGCCGCCGCCGATCTCTCCCGCGCCGTGGCGCTCGTGGCAGGCCGGCCCGACGAGGTGGAGCCCGACGGCCAGCCGAACGCACGCAACATCCCGACGAGCACGCTCCACACGAACATCTACTATCACCTGGGGCTGGCGCACTATCTCCGCGGAGACCTCGAGGCTGCGCTCGCAGCCTACCGGGAATGCCACCGCCTGTCGACGAATCCCGACATGCTCGTTGCCGCGGCGCACTGGCTCTACATGACGCTGCGCCGGCTCGACCGGCCCGGCGAAGCGCACGCGGTGCTCGAGCCCGTGACGCGGGAGATGGAGATCATCGAGAACGGCTCGTATCACCGCCTCCTGCTTCTGTACAAGGGACTCGAACAGGCGGACGGGCTGATGGCTTCAGTTGCGGAGGGGGGCCTCGACGCGGTCACGATCGGGTACGGCGTCGCCAACTGGCACCTGTACAACGGTCGCCCGCAACTGGCCCTGCCGCTGTTCAGGCGAATCGTGGAGCGCCACGCGGCCGAGTGGCCGGCCTTCGGCTACATCGCGGCCGAGGCGGAGCTGGCAAGACAGCGAAAACAGGAACCCTGAATCCGCGAAGCGGATCAGCGCCAGATCATGAATCGCTCGATCCACTGCACGCGCGTGAGGTCGTTGTAGATCACGGTCACCATGAGGGTCACGAGGAGGACGAAGCCGACGAGCAGCATCTTCTCCTTCACCTTCATGCTGAAGTCGCGGCGGGAGAGGCCCTCGATGGCGAGAATTGCGATGTGGCCGCCGTCCAGGACCGGGATGGGCATGAGGTTGAGCAGCCCCAGGTTGAGCGAGATCATCGCCATCAGGCCGAAAAGCTCGACCCACCCCTGCTGCGCCGCAGCGTCCGAGACCTGGGCGATGGCGACCGGACCCATGAGCTGCTTCACCGACGCGGCGCCCGTCAACAGGCCGGCGAGCGTCTCGAAGATGAGCCGCGTCCATTTCCAGTTCTGTTCCACGCTCAGCCTGACAGCCTCGATCGGACCCGGTTTGATGGTTCGAAAATCGGCCCGGCTGATGACGGCGCCGATCTTGAGCTTGTCGTCATCGAGTTTCCGCGGCTGAACCGTGATCGTCCTCGTCTCGCCGGCGCGTCGGACCTCCAGCTCGAGGCGACCCTGGCTCGCCTGAATCAGCTCGATGACTCTCGGCTGGGACACCTCCCGTTCGGCGCCGACCGCCAGGATGATGTCGCCCGGCTGGAGGCCAGCCTCCTGCGCCGGCGTGTCCGGATTCACCGCCGCGATCTGCGGGAACACCAGGGGGAGGATGCCGATGTCGCCGATCTCGAACTTGTCCACGGCGTCGGGCACGACGCTCACGGTGAATGGCCGCCCCTCGCGCTCAATCAGCAGGTTCACGTCGCGGCCGGCTTTCGGCATCAGCGCCATCGCGAAATGTTCCCAGGTCGGCACCAGCCTGCCGTCGACGCTCACGATCTCGTCGTGCGGCTGAAGGCCGGCCTTCGCCGCCGGCGAGTCTGGCATGACGACACCGATGACCGCCGGACGCTCCAGGTACGCCGGGACCTGCGCCCCCTGATACAGCACGAGCGCCATGACGACCAGCGCGAACGCCAGGTTCATCACCGGTCCCATCACGAGCACCTGGAACCGCTGCCACTTGCCCTTCGAGAGGAACTCGTCGGACGCGCCCGTGCGGGTGTCCTCGGGATTCTCGCCGGCCATCTTCACGTAGCCGCCCAGAGGAATCGCGCTGACGCAGTACTCGGTATCGCCACGGCGGAACGAGAGCAGCTTGGGGCCGAAGCCCAGCGAGAACGTCAGGACTCTGACACCAATCCGCCGAGCCATGAGGAAATGCCCCAGCTCGTGGACAAATATCAGCACGCCCAGGACGAAAACGAAGGACAGAATTGTCGTCAAGTCGATACCCCTGGCGCTAAGTCTCTGATTGTACCAGACCGCTCAGGCGGGCCGCGAAGCCGCGCGCCCATCGATCCAAACTCCGTACCTCGCTCAGAGCTGTAACCGGCCAGGGTGCCTGGGCCTCGTACGCATCCATGGTCCGCCGGATGACGTCGGGGATGCCCGTGAAGCTCAGACGCGAATCGAGGAATCCGGCCACGGCCACTTCGTTCGCCGCGTTCAGCACGATCGGCAGGCCGGCATCGCCGTCGAGGGCCCTGAAGGCGAGACCGAGACACGGGAAGCAGGTCAGATCCGGCCGCTCGAAATCCAGGCGGCCGCTCGCGGCGAGATCGAGCGAGGGCAGCGGCGCGGTCCAGCGGTCGGGATAGGAGAACGCGTACTGAATCGGCAGGCGCATGTCGGTCACGCCCAGCTGCGCGATGATCGAACCGTCCACGAGCTCCACCATCGAGTGCACGATCGACTGCGGGTGGACCACCACCTCGAGCTGCGCCCGCGAGACGCCGAACAGCCAGTGAGCCTCGATGACCTCGAGACCCTTGTTCATGAGGGTGGCCGAGTCAATCGTGATCTTCTGGCCCATCCGCCACGTCGGGTGGCGCAGAGCGTCCTCCGGGCTGACCTCCTGCAGACGGCTCAGGGGCTGCCCGCGGAACGGCCCCCCGGAAGCAGTGAGAATGAGGCGGCGGATCTCGTGGAGCGGGCGGCCATGGAGACACTGATGGATGGCGTTGTGCTCGCTGTCGACGGGCAGCACGGCGACGCCGCGGCGCCGGGCCGCGGCCATGACGATCGCCCCGGCCATCACCAGGACTTCCTTGTTGGCGAGCGCGACAGTCTTCCCGGCTTCGATGGCGGCCAGGACGCCGTCGAGCCCAGCGGTGCCCGAGGAGGCGAACAGGACGATGTCGGCGTGAGGATGCGTGGCCACGGCCAGCAGCCCCGCGGGGCCGGAGACGATCTCGGCCGGAGGGCCGCCGCCCTGCGACAGCGCGAGCGTGAGGTCGGCTGCCGCAGCCCCGCTGGCCATCGCCAGCATCTCCGGGGCGAACCGCCGCGCCTGGCCCGCGAACCGCTCGACGTTCCCGCCGGCCGCCATCGCGACCACCCGGAGCTTCGCCGGGTGCGCCTCCACGACGGCCAGCGCGCTCTGGCCGATCGATCCGGTCGCCCCGAGAATTGCCACGCCTTTCATTCAGACCTGCAGGTACCGCGCGAACACGTAGTACATGGGGCTGGCGAACAGCCAGCTGTCGATCCGGTCGAGCATGCCGCCGTGACCGGGGATGAGCCCGGACGTATCCTTCACGCCCGCGCTTCGCTTCAGCAGCGACTCGAACAGATCACCGACAATGCCGAGCAGCACGATGGTGGCTGACAGCAGGAGCAGGATCGGACGGGACGCGCCCGGGAACACCCAGGCGCCTCCAATGGCCATCGCCGCCGTACCGAACACGCACCCGCCGATCGCCCCTTCGACAGTTTTCTTCGGGCTCACGGCGGGTGCCAGCGGTGTCCGCCCGAACGCGCGTCCGCAGTAGAACTGCGCGGAATCGCTGACGACGAGGGTGGCCAGCAGCAGGAGGACGGCCTCGCGCCCGGCGACGACCCGCACCGCCGCCAGCGAGCCCAGCGGGACGCCGATGTACAGAATCGCCCACGCCGCTGCGGCCGCGCCCTGCAGGATGCCCGACCCGGGGCGGCCGGCCGCCACTGCGATCGACCCGATCACGATGACCGCCGACATGAGTACCAGCTCCACCGGGACGACCGTCGACCCCATCGCGAGGCACGTCCCCACGACCGCCGCGCCTGTGACCACCGAGGGTACGGGGGCGCCGAGCGCGGCCGCCAGCCGCGCGTACTCGGTGAACGCGACGCCCGCGGCGCACGCCGCCAGCACGACGGTCGCGGCCGGCGGCAGCAGCCAGATCGTTCCGACGACCAGCACCAGCAGAACGACCGCGCTCAGCAGCCGCGACATCAGGAACGGGAATGAACGGAATGCCTCCGGCTCCGAAGAAGGCGTCTCACCGGCCGGCCCCGACCGGGTGGGTGATGCCGCCGTAGCGGCGGTCGCGCTTCTGATAGGCCAGGATGGCCTCGAGGAGATCGCGCCGGCGGAAATCCGGCCAGAGCGTGTCGGTCACCCAGATCTCTGCGTAGGCGATCTGCCAGAGCAGGAAATTGCTGACGCGCATCTCTCCACTCGTGCGGATCAGGAGGTCGGGGTCGGGCTGTCCGGCGGTGTAGAGACAGCCCGCAAAGCGCTGCTCGTCGAGCTCGTGCGGCGCGACCCCGGCCGCGATCAGCCGACGGGCCGCCTCGACGATCTCCGCGCGCCCGCCGTAGTTGAGCGCGATGTTGAACTGCATGCCGGTGTTGCGCGCGGTCTTCTCCGCCGCCATCACCAGCTCCCGGCGGATGTCGGGCGCCAGCTCGTCGGCCCGCCCGATCACGCGGAAGCGGATATTGTTGCTGAGCAGCGTCGTGAGCTCGAGTCGCAGGTAGCGCTTCAGGAGCGCCATCAGGGTCGACACCTCGGTCGGCGGCCGCTTCCAGTTCTCGACCGAGAAGGCGTACAGCGTCAGGACCTCGATGCCGAGCCGGGCCGAGGATTCGACGACATCGCGGACGGAATCGATGCCCGCCCGGTGCCCCTCGACGCGGGGGAGGTGGCGCTGCGCCGCCCACCGCCCGTTGCCGTCCATGATCACGGCGACGTGGCGAGGCAGCCGATCGAAATCCAGCTGCCGGACGAGCACCTCGTCGGGGGAGCCGGCCGGCACGACTGCGAGGATGTCTTCAAGCGCCATGTGTGGCGGGCGGGGCAGGCCGGGGCTGCGCGGTGCCGATGCTCTGCCGTGGCAATTTCCTGATAGTACAGGGTCTGCCAGCGCGGGTTCAAGGCTCCGCGGGGTACCCGACCTCCACCAGGAAGAGTCCCGGTGGCGGCGCCGAGCGTCCGGCCGAGACGCGCCGGCGGGAGGCGAGAATGCTCGCCACGTGCGAAGCCGGCCAGCGGCCGCTGCCGACATCCACGAGCGTGCCCGCGATCGCCCGCACCATGTGGCGCAGGAAGCCGTCCCCTCGCACACGAAGGACGAGCGGCTGGTGCGGCCCGCCCCCGCCGCTCCAGGCAATCTCGTGGATCGTCCGTTCGGCGGACTCGACCGGCGTGCCGGCGGCCTGGAACGCCGCGAAGTCGTGCCGGCCGGCCAGCGCCGACGCGCCCTCGCGCATGGCGTCGACGTCGAGCCGCTGCGGCACGTGCCAGACGTACCGGTGCAGGAAGGCCGACACGTACGGCGCGTTCACGATCCGGTACTCGTAGGTCTTCGAGATGGCGCTGAAGCGGGCGTGAAAGGACGCCGGCATCTCCGCGATCGCCAGAACGCGGACGTCCGCCGGCAGCACGGCGTTGAGGGCCCGCTGCAGGGTCTCCGCGTCGAGCGCCAGCGCGACCTCGACGCTGGCCACCTGCGCGAGCGCGTGGACGCCGGCATCGGTGCGGCCCGCGCCGTGCACCACGACGGCTCGCTTTTCAATCGGCGCGAGCGCATCCTCGAGCAGGGCCTGGATCGAGACGCCGGCCGGCTGCCGCTGCCAGCCGACGTAGTTCGTGCCCTCGTACTCGATGGTCAGCTTGAGATTGCGCACGAGTGTGGCCGTGCGGGCGATCAGGTACGCGACCCGGGCTTGACGATCGCCAGCCCGGAGGCGCACAGCGGGCATGCTTCAGGCGGATACGCCGGCACGTCCAGGCGTACGAGCGACTGTAGCGGCAGGCCGAACCGGGCCGGATCAGTGCCGCGATCGACGATCGCCGCCGCGCCGACCACGTGCGCACCGATCGCCTCGGCCACCGCCGCCGTCTCGCGCGTCGATCCCCCCGTCGTGATCACGTCTTCCACGACCAGCACGCGATCGGAGGGCGCCAGCGTGAATCCCCGGCGCAGCGTGAGCGCACCATCCTGCCGCTCCGCGAAGAGCGCCCGGACTCCGAGGGCGCGGCCGACCTCCTGACCGATCACGATGCCGCCCAGCGCCGGCGACAGCACGACCGTCGGCTGCAGGTGCCGGGTCCGCTCGGCCAAAGCCTGCCCCAGCGCATGGGCGAACTCCGGGTACTGCAGGACCAGCGCGCTCTGCAGGTAGCGATCGCTGTGGAGCCCGGACGAGAGGCGGAAATGCCCCTCGAGGAGGGCTCCGGACTTCCGGAACAGATCGAGAACGGCTTCCTCGTCCATGCTCAACTCGCCGCGGTTCCGCCGCGCGTCCTCCGGCACAGCCCGTGCGATCCCGGGATCTCAGCCGGCGCTCCGGCCGTCACGTACCCGGAGATTCTTCTCGAACAGCTCGAGTATCCGCTTGTACTCGTCGGCCCAGCTGGTCTGCTCGCTGAACGCGTGGTTCTCGACAGGGTAGACCGCGAGCTCCCAGTTCTCCTTCCGCAGCTCGATGAGACGCTGGACCAGCCGCACCGAGTCCTGGAAATGGACGTTGGTGTCCACCATGCCGTGGCAGATGAGCAGCGCGCCCCGGAGCCCTTCGGCGAAGTAGATCGGTGAGCTGCGGCGATACGCCTCGGCATCCTCGTGCGGGACGTTCAGGATGCTCGACGTGTAGCCGTGGCTGTAATGCGCCCAGTCGGTGACCGGCCGGAGCGCAGCCCCCGCCGCGAAGACGTCCGGCGTCGTGAACATCGCCATCAGGGTGATGAACCCACCGTAGCTGCCGCCGTAGAGGCCAATCCGCCGCGGGTTCACCCGCTCGTGCGCCGCCAGGTACCTCGCCCCATCGACGACGTCCTCGAGGTCCTTTCCGCCCATGTGCCGGTAGATGGCCGTGCGCCAGTCACGCCCGTAGCCGGCGCTGGCCCGGTAGTCGACGTCCAGCACGACGTAGCCGCGGGACGCCAGAAGATTGTGGAACATGTACTCGCGGAAGTAGGTGGACCAGTAGCGGTGCGCGTTCTGCAGGTACCCGGCCCCGTGCACGAACACGACGCCGGGTCGCGACGGGGCCCGCCGCGCGCCAATCATTTCGGGCGTGAACAGCCGCGCGTGGACCTCGACGCCGTCGCGCGCCCGGTAGGTGACGACCTTCGGGTCGATCCAGGCGAAGGATCGCCACTCCGCCGTCGGCGTCGTCGTGATCTGCGTGGCTGCCGCACCGGCCGAGTTCGGCATCAGGTACACCTCGGGCGGCTTCGTGCTGTAGGAGTAGACAAGGCCGAGCATCGACTCGTCCGGCGAGACCACCGCGCTGTGCGACCCGACCATCGAGGTGATCTTCGTCCTGGCACCGCCGTCGGCCGGCACGTGGTAGAGGTGCCGCTCGCCGGGATGCGTCTCGGTGCTCGTGACGAAGAACGTGTTTCCGTCCCTCGAGAGATCCGCGGAGGCGATCTCCCACCGTCCGGACGTCAGCTGCCGCGGCGTGCTCTCCTCCTGCGTCACGTCCAGGGTATAGAGGTGCATCCAGCCGTCGCGCTCGGAGAGGAACCAGACGCTTCGCTGATCCGGCATGAACTCGATCGTGCTGCTGCCAGACCCGCCACCTGCCTCTCTCACCCAGGCATCGTCGTGCAGCCAATCGATGACCCGGGTTCGCCCGGTGTCGGGGTCGAGCACGACGTACCAGCGATCCTTGTTGTCGGCCGACCGCGCCGCCGCCACGACGAAGCGGCCGTCTTCGGCCACGATCGGCATGGCCCACCGGACCTCCCGCACGGCCTTACCGCCGGGGCGATCGTCGGCCCTGGTGGCTTGCGCCTCGGCAGGGCGCTCCTCCTCGGACACCGGCGGCGCAAAGCTGGCGTCGGCCCAGACGGCCTTGCCGGTCTCGAGATTGAGCGAGGCGAGAAGCCGGCGCTCCTGCGTATCGCCCACCCTCGTCCTGGCCTGGATGTCCTCCGTGTACGCGCTCGCCGTCACGTAGTTGGGAATGATCGTGGCCTTCGCGCCCGAGGGCCGCTCGGCGACGAGGATGAACACGTGCGTGCCGGCGGGCGACAGCATCAGATCCATCGCGGTCTGCCGGTCGCCCAGCTCGAACGACGGAGGCCGGTCCTTCTTCTCCTCCTCTTCCTGCTTGCGGCGTCGTGCATTCTGCTCGCGGACGAACTCGATGAGCTTCTCCTCTTCGCGCTCGAGAAATGCCTGGCTCCCGGTCAGCCGCGGCTCCGTCTTCCTCGGCTTGACGTCAGTCAGCTGGGTCACGAGGGCTGGCGCAGCCGGATCGACGGGGACGATGAAGAGGTTGCCGTCGCGGACGAACGTGACGTGCGTCCCGCCCCTCGCCCACCGCGGGTTCGACTCGGCGCCGACGGTCCTGGTGATCTGACGGCGCTCGCCCGTCGTCCCGTCAACCAGAACGATGTCTCCGCCGTCTACAGACACGATGCGCCGGTGCGCCGCGTCCCACCGGCCAGTGGCAGGAACTGCCTGCTTCTTCTCGTCGGGCGCGAGCCTGACAGGCGTACCGCCCGCGCGGCCGACGACGTAGGTTGCTGGTTCGTCCTCGCCGGGCTTGCGCCAGTCGAAGTACAGCTTCCCGGAGTCGGCGGACCAGCGAAGCGCGGTGGGCGGGTAACCGACCAGGTCCGGACCGCGCATGATGCTGTCGACCGTGAGTTCGAGTCGTGGAGTTGGCTGGGCGGCGGGTGAGCTGCGACTGACGGAAGAGCTCGTGGACACGGGGGGCGCACAGACCAGCGCTGCCGTCAATGCCAGGCTGTAGAGACGCATAGATCACCCGCGCCGGGAGGACTGGAGTCCTGTGCGAACCGCCAGGGCTCCACGAACGTCTTGAAACCTGTTGAGCCCCGGGGAACCCGTGTGAACCCCGTAGTATACGGCGCGGCCCCGGTTCTTGCTATTCGAGGTCCCTGTCGGTGACCCATCGCTTTTCTGGAGAGACCTGCAATGCGTTTCGATCAACGTCTATCGGGCATCCTTCCGCGCACGGGGGCGCTGGTGCCCGTCATCGTACTGTTCGCTTCCGGGCTCGGGGTGTCCGCTTCCGGACAGACGCCTCAGGAGCAGCCGGCAGCTCAGGTTCCGGCCCCCGCGACACCGGCTGCGGCGCCGCTGCGCATCGGTCAGGACGAAGCGGTCAAGATGGCTCTCGAGAACAACCTGGGGATTCAGACCGAGCGGTTGAGCCCGCAGATCCGGGCGCTCGCCGTGTCCCAGGCGTATGCGGTCTACCGGCCGGTCCTCTTCGCCGGCACGAGCCGGAATTCGAACACGGCCCCGCCCACGAACTTCCTGCAGACCGGCGGCGCCGCGACGGTCACGTCGGGCAACTTCAGCTCCAGAGCCGGCCTGCAGCAGAACCTGCCGTGGATGGGGGGGAGCTACACCGCCTCGCTGGACGGCTACCGGGCGACATCCGACGAGCCGCTGGCGGTGTTCAGCCCGCAACTCGGCTCGACGATGAACTTCCAGTACGACCAGCCGCTGCTGCGCGACTTCCGGATCGACAGCCTCCGGCAGTCGGTGCTCCAGGCGCAGAACCAGCAGGACGTGGCCGACATCCAGCTCGCGGAGCGGGTGACGCAGACGTCGCGTGCCGTCCGCAACGCGTACCTGAATCTGGTCGCAGCGATGTCGGGACTGCAGGTCGCGGAGCAGTCGCTGAATCTGGCGCGGCAGGCGCTCCGCAACAACGAGCGGCGCGTGGAGGTCGGCACGATGGCGCCGATCGACATCGTGGCCGCCGAGGCGGAGGTTGCGAGGAACGAGGAGAACGTCATCGTCCAGCAGGGCAATATCGAGGCGACGGAAGACGCGCTGCGGACGCTCATCATGAACCCGAGCCAGCCCGATTTCTGGACGACCCGGCTCGAACCCGCGGAGCAGCCGCTGCTCACGCAGCGGGCGCTCGACGTGGAATCGGCGATCACGAACGCGCTGACGAACCGGACGGACCTCGCGCAGCTGCGCAAGCAGATCGAGAGCACTGACATCTCGATCAAGTTCAATCAGAACCAGAAACTGCCGTCGCTCGACTTCCAGGCCCGCTACGGTGTGACCGGCGTGGGCGGCACGCGGTATCAGTACGGCCCGGAACCGGAGGCCGGTGGACCGCGGCCCATCATCGCACAATCCCAGCGCAGCTTCGGTGACGTCCTGCGTGACGTGTTCGGGAACGATTTCCGCAACTGGACCGTGTCGCTCGCGATCAGCTATCCGCTGGGCACGAGCGTCGCCGATGCGGCGCTGGCCGCCAGCCGCCTGCAGCGCCAGCAGGCGCAGGTCTCGATGCGCGATCTCGAGGTCGAGATCGCGCGCCAGGTCCGGGAGGCCGGGCGCCAGGTATCCACCACGCTCAAGCGCGTCGAGGCCACCCGCAAGTCCCGCGAGCTGGCCGAGCGCAGTCTCGAGGCCGAGGAGAAGCGCCTCGAGGTTGGCCTCTCGGACTCGTTCCGGCTCTTCCAGTTCCAGCGAGACCTCGCCACCGCGCGCCAGGCCGAACTGAACGCGATTATCGCCTACAACCGCGCACTGATTAACTTCGAGGCCATTCAGTCGGTGCCGGCGGGCCTGTAATTGCCGATTGCCGGGTGCGGATTGCCGAGTGAATCGAGCAACTGTCAAATTGCCGGAGTGTTGATTGGCGATTGTGTGATTGGAGAGTGATTGTCCAAGTGGCGTGGGCGGAAGTGAGTGTCGGGTGGATGAAATGGATTACCGAGGCCGACACTCGGCAATCAGGCAATCAGGCACTCGACAATCAGACAATCAGGCACTCGGCAATCAGGCAATCGGGCACTCGACAATCGGCACTCACCCAGTCGTCAGCCCTGAATCGGCAATCGCCCAATCGCCAATCAACAATCCCCCACTCCCCAATCGCCCGATCCAATCGGCAATCCGCAATCGGCAATCGGCAATGTTAGACTTCGCGCGTGAAGCTGACCGTGACGGTCATCACGCGCGACGAGGCGGCGAACATCGAGGCGGCCCTGCGGTCGGTGGCCTGGGCGGACGAGATCATCGTCGTCGACTCACGCAGCACCGACGAGACCGTCGAGATCGCGCGGCGGTTCGCGACGCGCGTCGACATCCGCGAGTGGCCGGGCTACAGCGAACAGAAGAACTACGCCGCCAGCCTCGCGACGCACGACTGGATCCTCTCCATCGATGCGGACGAGCGGGTGACCCCCGCGCTCGCCGCCGAGATCCAGGCGCTGCTGGGGCGCGGGCCTGCCGCCAGGGGCTATCGCATCTCACGCGTCACCTGGTATCTGGGCCGCTGGCTCCACGGCACCGACTGGTATCCGGACTACCAGCTGCGGCTGTACGACCGCCGGGCCGGCCGCTGGAACAGGCGGCGCGTGCACGAGTCGTTCGAGCTCGAGGGATCGGCCGGGCGCCTCGAGCACCACCTCGAGCACTATGCCTACCGCGACGTCTCGGATCACATCTCGTCGATTGATCACTACACCACCCTGGCCGCGGAGCAGTGGGCCGAGGAAGGCCGGCGCACGACGATCCTCGAGCTGGTGCTGCACCCCCCCGTGGCGTTCCTGCGGAATTACGTGCTCCGCCGCGGCTTCACGAACGGTGCGGCCGGGTTCCTCGTCTCCACGCTGAACTCCTATTACGTCTTTCTCAAGCTCGTGAAGCTCTGGGAGCTGCAGCACGGCTGGCGGCGCCCGGGCGAGCTCCCCGGGGCGGCCGTGGCGGCCGGCGCCCGCACGGAAGCGCACGACCGCAGGGAGCCCGATGGCGGACTGTCCGGAGCAGACGGCCGACCCTGATGTTCTCGCTCCACATCGATACGGCGCGGACGTGGCGCGGGGGCCAGAACCAGGTCCTCGTCACGGTCCTGGGCCTCCGCGCCCTGGGCCATCGCACGATGCTCGTCGCCCATCCGGGCGGAGAGCTGCGGCAGCGCGCGGAGGAAGGGCTGGACCTGATTCCGCTCGCGCCACGGACGGAGATGGATCTGGGCGCCGCGTGGCGCCTGTCGAGGCTCGTCAAACAGCTCGGACCCGACATCGTGCACGCGCACGATCCGCACGCCGTCGCCATGGCCGCGCTGGCGCTCTCGATGAGCACGCAGCTCACGAAGCCGCCGCTCGTCGCATCGCGGCGCGTGGACTTCCGCCTGCGCGGCACCGCGCTGTCGCGCTGGAAATACAGGCAGGTGGACTGCTTCATCTGCGCATCCGAGGCCATCCGGCAGCTCCTCCTCAAGGACGGCGTGCCGCCGGCGCGGGCGGTGACCGTCCACGAGGGCATCGATCTCGGCCGCGTGGAAGCGGCGCCGCCCGCGAAGCTGCACGAGGAGCTCTGGCTGCCGCACCACGCGCCGCTCGTCGGCAACGTGGCAGCGCTCGTGCCCCACAAGGGCCAGCGGCACCTGATCGACGCCGCGGCGCAGGTCGTCCGCCGTGTACCGGACGCGCGGTTCGTGATCGCCGGGGAAGGCGAGCTGCGTACCTCGCTGGAGCGGCAGATCCGCGAGCACCATCTCGAGAAGCACGTGCTCCTGGCCGGGTTCCGCCCCGACGTGCTCTCGGTCCACAAGGCATTCGACGTCTTCGTGATGAGCTCCGTCACCGAAGGTCTGGGCACGTCCCTTCTCGACGCGATGGCCTGTGGCAAGCCGATCGTGGCCACGCGGACCGGGGGGATCCCCGAAGTGGTCGTCGACGGCGAGACGGGCCTCCTCGTTCCGCCACGCGATGCCGGTGCCATGGCCGACGCGATCGTGACGATGCTGACGGATGGCGAGCTCCGCGGGCGGATGGGGCGTGCCGGTCTCACGCGCGCGAGGCGGCGGTTCACCGCCGAGCGCATGGTACAGAGCACGCTCCGCATCTACCAGCGTGTCGCGCTGCACCCGCACCACGAGGAAGATCTGGAGCTGAGCGGCTCGTAAACCGTCCGGGAGTTACGGTGGCAGGCACGCGTCACGGCTGGAATTGCCGGTCGTGCCCGCGTGCTGCGCCGCTACTTCCCGCGCACCACCGGCAGACCCACGAGCCCTGAACGGCACCCCGAATGGCCGCGGGGACAGTCGTCGAAGGTCACGGCCCGGCCGTTCTCCGAGAACGTCACGCCCCGCGCGATCCGCGTCGTGGGCGTGGCGTCCTGTCCGACGAGGCTGACCTGCCCGGCGGGCGCGAGCGACCCTGGATCGTAGAGGCGAAGCTGGTAGCCTCCCACGAGGAACCCGACGCGCATGCCGTCCGGCGCCCACGTTATCTCGTCGCAGTACTCGGTGCTGCGCAGGGTGGCGACCCGACTGACCGACTCGGGCGACTGCCCGATCCAGAGGCTCTGGCACACGCCATCGCTGCAGGGCTGCTCGCGGACCAGGGCTATGATGCCCTGCGGGGAGGCCTCCACGAGCAGGACGCGGCTCCGGCTCCAGCGGCCGGCGAAGAATCCGGCGGCGACCGCGGCCACGGCGAGGAGGACCAGGGCGGGGGCTTTCATCGCGCCCGGCGTACGCGCGGGTGACAGAGGCCTCTCAGCGGACATCGACGATCACCCTGGGGTCGGCCGAAACCGCAGCCATGCCGCATGCCGACGTGGCAGATGGCGAAGTCGAAGCGCACCGGATCCACCGGATCCAGCGCCCGCAGCGACGCGGTGATGTCCGCCGCCATCCGCCACCCCGGGCTGGCGTAGCGCGTGAGACGCAGGCAGCGGCCCAGCCGGATCACGTGCGTGTCCAGCGGCACGATCAGCTTCGAGGGCGGCACCCTGGTCCAGACACCGAGATCGACGGCATCGGCCCGAACCATCCAGCGCAGGAACAGATTCAGGCGCTTGCAGGCGCTCCCCGCGGACGGCCGCGGAAAGAAATAGCAGACGCCGGGGCGTCTCGGCAACACGCGGCCGTAGGCGCGGCGCAGGTCGAGCGCCAGGGCCCGCCGCGAGAAGCTGTCGAGCGCCTCGGTCACGTCCGCTGCGTCGATCCGCATCCCTTCGAGGAAGAAGTTCTCCAGACTGGCGGACCGATCCAGTATCTGGCGGAGCACCCAGAGCAGCGCCACGAGATCCGAGCCGCGCGTCCAGCGATGGACCATGCGCCGAAGCTCCGGGTGCGGGCCGGCCGGGTCGAACCGGCGCACGAACGCGGCCGGGTGCGGACCCATGATCCCGAGGAGGGTATCGATGGAGGTGAGCACGCTCGCCACGCGGCCGAACGCGAGCGCGGCTGCGCAGAACCCGGCGACTTCACGATCGCGCGGATCGGCGTAGGGACGGACGCGATGGACGGGATCGGCGGCGGAGTCCTCACTGTTGTAGTCGTCGTACAGTTCCTGCAGGAGTGCCGGGAGGGGAAGGCCGGTCACCGATGACACCCGGCCTGCGGGAACCGCGGCCGCTCCCCCTCCGTCCCTGCTGACGACGACCGTTCTGCTCTCCGGCACTCGCCGCACCTCAGAAGCTCGTGATCGGCTCGCCCGCCCGGCACATCGGACACTCGCCTGCGGGGTAGTTCTCGGGAGCGGGATACTCCGCGAGGGCGTAATTCGGCACACCTGTCTCCACCATCGCTTCGAGGCGATCGCAGATCTCCACGGTGGCGAGCACGGTTCCGCCGGCCTGTCGCACCAGCTCGGCGCAGCGCTGAAACGTCTTGCCCGTGTTCCGCACGTCGTCGGCCAGCATCACGCGGCGGCCCGCCATGGTCCGGGCGTAGAAACCGCGCAGCACCAGGCCGTCAGGCCCGGGCGTGAAGGGGGCGAAGCTGCAGGGCGGATGGCCGAGCGCGCGCCTGCCGTCCAGCAGGCCGGCCAGCGTGTGCGCCAGAAGCGCCCCGCCGGTGGCCGGGCCGGCGACGATCTCGGTCCTGTCGAGCAGGTCGGTCGGCAGGATCTCGAGCAGATCCTGAGCGAGCTGCCAGATGGTCGAGGGATACCGGAACAGTCGGTGCGGGTTGAGGTACACCCGCCCGTGATATCCATTGCCGTAATCGAAGTGGCCCTGCCGCATGAGCACTTCGAACTGCTCCAGCTTCTCGAGCGCCCTGCGGCGCAGCTCGTCGCGGCGGTTCACTGCAGCCCCTCGCCAGGGATCAGGGACCGGGCGCCGGGAATCGGGGATCGGGACTCGCGGATCACGCGCCCGGCCTCGCCTCGACGGCAGACGTCGCGCCGGCCAGCACACGCCCGCCGACAATCGTGAGCTGGACACCGCCACGAAGCGTCCAGCCGTCGAAG
>DASPFV010000231.1:0-6601 GCA_035620975.1 Vicinamibacterales bacterium | reverse complement strand
CGGAAGGATTGTGGCTTCCGCCTTCAGGCGGAAGGATTGTGGCTTCCGCCTTCAGGCGGAAGGATTCGGGCGCGCGCTGACTTCGCTTGCTCGTGATCATGTCTGACTACGCCATCGTCCTGAACGCGGGCTCGTCGAGTCTGAAATTCTGCATCTACAGCCGCGCTGCACCCGAAGGCTGGGGGCTCGAAGCGCGGGGGCAGATCGAGGGGATAGGCACGACGCCCCGGTTCACGGCGAGGAACGGCGCCGGCGAGCGGGTCGCGGACGAGCCACTCGACGCGTCGGTCCGCGATGGCCGGGGCGCGCTGGATTTCCTGGCCGGCTGGATGCGGTCCCGGTATGGCGGGGCGCGTGTGCTCGGCGTCGGCCATCGCGTCGTGCACGGTGGAGCCACTTTCGTGGGCCCTACCATCGTCACGCCGGAGGTGATCGAGGCGTTGCGCGCGCTGATACCGCTGGCACCCCTGCACCAGCCGTACAACCTGGCCGCCATCGAGGCGGTCGCGGAGCGGCTCCCGGGCGTGCCGCAGGTCGCCTGCTTCGACACGAGCTTCCATCGAGGCCAGCCTCCGGTTGCCGAAGTGGTGCCGCTCCCGCGCGACATCTGCCGCTCGGGGGTCCAGCGCTACGGGTTCCACGGTCTCTCGTACGAGTACATCGCCTCCGTGCTGCCGGCCGTGGGGCCGGAGCTCGCCGGCGGGCGCGTCATCGTTGCGCATCTGGGCAGCGGCGCCAGCCTGTGCGCGCTGAAGAACCGGCGGAGCGTGGACAGCACCCTGGGCTTCACGGCGCTCGACGGCCTCTGCATGGGGACGCGCCCCGGCGCGCTCGACCCCGGCGTTGTCCTCTACCTCTTCCAGACCCTGGGGTTGTCGGCGAAGGAAGTGGAGACGATTCTGTACAAGAAGTCCGGGCTGCTCGGCATTTCCGGGATCAGCAACGACATGCGCGATCTGCTGAACAGCCGTGAGCCGGGCGCGCGGCTGGCCGTCGACTACTTCGTGTACCGCGCCGCCAAGGAAATCGGCGGGCTGGCCGCCGTGCTGGGCGGCGTCGACGGCCTGGTGTTCACCGCGGGCATCGGCGAGAACTCCGTCGAGATCCGCCGACGGATCTGCGAAGCGTCGGCCTGGCTCGGCATCGAGGTGGATGCCGCCGCCAATGCGGCCGGAGGACCTCGCATCTCGCGTCCGGAAAGCCGTGTGTCGGCCTGGGTCGTTCCGACCAACGAGGAGCTGATCATCGCCAGGCACACGGGGAGGCTGCTCGGCCTGGTCGGCGGCCGACAGGAGTCGCAACTCGCCGCCCAAGGTCCGAGCGTGACGACTGACTAGCTGACGGCCAGGAGCTGGGGCTGAACCCGGAACCCGGAACCGGAACCCGGAACCTGGAACCGAACCTGGAACCTGGAACCCGGAACCAGGAACCCCGGAACCCGGAGTCGCGAAGGAGCATGAGATGTCCACAACCGTCGTGCAGGAACAAGCCACCCGACGTACGGCCGCTGCCTGGCAGGGCTTCCGGTCGGGACTCTGGCAGAAGGAGATCAACGTCCGCGACTTCATCCAGCAGAACTACACGCCGTACGACGGGGACGAGACATTCCTGGCGCCCGCGACACTCCGCACGGTCGGGATCTGGAACCGGCTGAAGGAGCTGTTCGTGGAGGAGCGCCGGAAGGGCGTGCTGGACATCTCGCTGGTTCCGAGCTCGATCACCGCGCACGCGCCGGGCTACATCGACCGCGAGAACGAGGTCATCGTCGGGCTCCAGACGGAGGCGCCGCTCAAGCGCGCGATCATGCCCAACGGCGGTTTTCGCATGGTGCTCAGCGCCTTGAAGGCTTACGGCTACGAGCCGGACGCCCAGCTCGTCGAGATTTTCACCAAGTACCGCAAGACCCACAACGAAGCGGTCTTCGACGCGTACACCGCCGACGTCCGGCGCTGCCGGAGGTCGCATGTCCTGACGGGGCTGCCCGACGCCTACGGTCGCGGCCGAATCATCGGCGACTACCGTCGGGTGGCCCTTTACGGCGTCAAGCGGCTCATCGAGCACAAGCAGCGGGAGCGGCTCGCGCTCGATCGCGAGTACTCGACCGACGAGATCATCCGGGACCGTGAAGAGCTGTCGGAACAGATCCGCGCCCTCAAAGAGCTGCAGCAGATGGCCGCGAGCTACGGGTTCGACATCGCCGGGCCGGCCTCGACCGCGAAAGAGGCCGTCCAGTGGCTCTACTTCGCCTACCTGGCCGGCGTGAAGGAGCAGAACGGCGCCGCGATGTCGCTCGGACGGACGTCGACGTTCCTCGACATCTACTTCGAGCGGGACCTGGCGAACGGCGTCCTGACCGAGTCGCAGGCGCAGGAGATCATCGACGACTTCGTCATCAAGCTGCGCATCGTCCGGTTCCTGCGGACACCCGAGTACGACGAGCTGTTCGCGGGCGATCCGACCTGGGTCACCGAGTCCATTGGCGGCATGGGGGACGACGGCCGGACGCTCGTGACGAGGACGAGCTTCCGCCTGCTGCAGACGCTCTACAACCTCGGCCCCGCGCCCGAGCCCAACCTGACCATCTGGTATTCGCCGCGGATGCCCGACGGCTTCCGCCGTTTCTCGGCCAGGGTCGCGATCGACACCAGCTCTCTGCAGTTCGAGAGCGACGAGACCATGCGCCGGGCCTGGGGTGATGATGGAGCCATTGCCTGCTGCGTGTCGCCGATGCAGCTCGGCAAGCAGATGCAGTTCTTCGGCGCGCGTGCGAACCTTGCCAAATGCCTCCTCTACGCCATCAACGGCGGCCGCGACGAAATCAGCGGCGAGCAGGTCGGCCCGGTCGTGGAGCCGGTGAAGGGGGACGTGTTGGACTTCGACGACGTGATCGATCGCTTCGATGGGATGATGGACTGGCTGGCGGGCGTCTACGTCAACGCGATGAACATCATCCACTACATGCACGACAAGTACGCGTACGAGCGGCTCGAGATGGCGCTCCACGACTACGCGCCCCTGCGGACCATGGCGTTCGGCATAGCGGGCATGTCGGTCGTCGCCGACAGCCTGTCGGCCATCAAGTACGCGAAGGTGCGGGTCGTGCGCGACGAGACCGGTCTGGTGACCGACTACCAGACCGAAGGGACGTTCCCCCTCTTCGGCAACAACGACAACCGGGTCGATCAGCTCGCGGGGTGGGTCGTCAGCACGTTCATGAACAAGCTGCGGAAGTACCCGACGTACCGCCACGCGATGCACACGCAGTCGATCCTGACGATCACGTCGAACGTCGTGTACGGCAAGGCGACCGGCAATACGCCGGACGGCCGCCGGCGGGGCGAGCCTTTCGCGCCGGGCGCCAACCCGATGCACGGCCGCGACAGCCACGGCATCCACGCCGCGGCCGCGTCGGTCGCCAAGATCCCGTACCGCGACGCCGCCGACGGGATCTCGCTGACGGCGTCGCTCGTGCCCGGCGGCCTCGGGCGGATCGCAGAGGATCGCATCACGAACCTGACGGCCATGCTCGACGCGTTCTTCGGGAGCACGGGGTACCACATGAACGTGAACGTCCTCAACCGCGACACGCTGCTCGACGCGATGGACCACCCGGAGAAGTACCCGAATCTGACGATCCGCGTGTCGGGCTACGCGGTGAACTTCGTGAGGCTCACGCGCGAACAGCAGATGGACGTCATCAACCGCACGTTCCATGGAAGCTAGACCAAGAGCCAAAAGCCAAGAGCCAAGAGCCGGAGAAAACATGCTCGCGCAGACTTCCCTCGAAGCCAAGAGCCCGTTCGAGCTCCGCGTCAACCTGGGCAGGGACGTGCCGGAATCCGACGTCCACTCGGCGCTCGCGACCGGCGACATGGGGTTCCTGCATTCCTTCACGACCGGGTCCACGGTCGATGGTCCCGGCGTGCGGGTGGTCGCGTGGACGACGGGCTGCATGTGGCGGTGCCTCTACTGCCACAATCCGGACACCTGGACGTTGAGCAACGGCATCCCGGTCACCATCGCGCGGGCGACCGAGGAAATCCGCAAGTACCGCCACGGCCTCAAGGTGATGGCGGGCGGCTTCACGCTGAGCGGGGGTGAGCCGCTCATGCAGCATCGGTTCGCCGCCAAGCTGTTCGCCGCCGTGCACGCGATGAAGGTGCACACCGCGCTCGACACCAACGGCTACTACGGTGACCGGCTGACGGATGACGAGCTCGACGCGATCGATCTCGTGCTGCTCGATCTCAAGACCTGGGATCCCGAGCGGCATCGGAAGCTGACGGGCATGGACGTGGCCCCGACCCTGGAGTTCGCCACGCGCCTCGCCGCACGGCGCCGCCCGATCTGGGTCCGCTACGTGCTCGTGCCCGACCTGACGGACGATCCGCAGGACATCGCGAAGACGGCGGCGTTCGCCGCGGGCCTGGGCAACGTGCAGCGGGTGGACGTGCTGCCCTTCCATCAGATGGGCAGATACAAGTGGAAGCAGCTCGGGCTGACCTACACGCTCGAGGACGTGGAGCCGCCCTCGCAGGAAGCCGTCGAGCAGGCCTGCGGGATCTTCCGGGCGGAAGGGCTGACGGCGCACTGAGCATGGCCCGCGCGCCGGCCCCGCCTGGCGGAAGCCGCGATCAGCACTGTGATCAGCAGCAGGGGTGGGGTCCGGCGGTCACTTCCGCGGCCTGATCGGGAACCGCTCGAACATGCGCTCGACAGCCTCGCCGATGCGCGCGATCCGCTGTTGAAGCGTTTTCTCCTGATCGATGCGGGTCACCACGCTCCCGCGCCAGATGCCGCGCTTGGCGGCGCGCTGCACCATGTCCACGAGCACGGTGCCCTTCTCGTGCACCGTCATCGCCGTGCTGGGCGCGAGGCCCGGCGGGATGGGCGACGGCCACCCCGTGATGTATCCGTAATGCTCGCCGAGATAGGACTGATTGAAGCCGACCGTCAACGCCGCGAAGTACACCATGTGGACGTCGGCGCTCTCACGGTCGCCGGCCGTGAGACCGCGGCGCGCCAGCTCCTTGTCCACCGCCGCGACGATGTGGGGGCCGAGCGCCTCCTGCGTCAGGGTGGGATTGCTCACCGCGTCCGGCGCGACGGCCCGCACCGCCGGCGCCGGCGGCAGCCACGCGTAGGTCCGGATGGCCGAGAAGTCAGCCTTCGGATCCACGTGTGACTTCACCTCGAGCTTCTGCGCGACGGCCGGTCCGCCGAGCGCGGTCAGCACGCCGATGAGCGGGACGATCAGTCCCCGAGCCGGTCGGAGCATGGCCACGCCTCTCCGCCTACTTCTCGATCTTGACTTCGTTGAGCCGCACCGGTTCGCTCGAGTAGTTCTCGAGCACCATCGTCTTCGTCTCTTTGTTGAACTCGATCTTCGTCGCTACGGCCATCTTGCCGACGCCCTTGCCGCTGCTGTCGAGCCGGATTTCAATGAGCATGAAGGGATAGTCCATGGTGCGGGGCTGGTTTCTGGCTTCCCAGAACCCGATGTACCGATCGGTGGCGATGACGATGCGCTGACCGCCGTCTTCCCCGGGGGTATTCCACGTGTAGTGCAGGTCCCAGCCGAGCCGCGCGTTGTGGGGATCGGGGCCGACCCACCCGGGGATGCGAATCCGACCGTGGCGTGGCATCTTCTGCAGCGCACGCAGCAGGTCATCGGGCCGCTTCTCGACGGCGGTGGTGATGAGCTTCTCACGCTCCTCGGGTGTCGTCCAGCGGGTGATGTTGATGTCCATCACCGCCGTGGTGCCGGGCGCCACCGTGCTCATGTTCACGGCGAACGCCGACAGCCGCACCGGGAGCGGCATCGTTTTCTCCTGCGCCCCCGGTGCCGCGCGGAGGCTCCCACTCAACGTGATCGCCACGCCGGCGGCGCCTGCTGCGAGGATCAGTCTGCTCTTCACGTGTCCTCCTCTGTCATGTGTCGTGGGCCCTACTCTACGGCGACCCTGCGGCCTGCAGCAAGTCGCTCTCGCTCAGGCCGGTGGAACCTGAACCTGGAACCTGGAACCTGGAACGTGGAACGTGGAACCTTGAACCTAGAACGCTGCAAGACTCACTCCCCGCAGGGCCCTGCTGCCGGGCCACTGATTCGAGAAACCCGTGCTGCCGCCAGGGCAGCGGGCGGTGGCGCCGGTCACAGCCTGCTGTGATCTGCTACCGGGCGGTTGAGAGACTGGCTGCCGCGCCGGGGCAGGAAGCGGGTGCTTCCGGCCTAACGGCTTGTCTCCCCGCAGTTTCCCGGGCGGCGATTTCTCGCGTGCCCGTGGATCGACAATTGCCTTCGCTGGACCGAAACGCGTGCAGGAAGGCCTGCCGCGACGCACCCCTCGTCCTCGCTTCGCCGAGGCTGACCTTTCTGGAGGCTGCTGTGCATCGACGGATCCTGGCCGCGACCATTCTTCTGATCCTGCTGGGCGGCGGCCTGGCCCGGGCCCAGTCGAACGCCCCGCCGACGGCCGCGGACGACAAGGAACTGAACCTGACGGCATACGCCGAGCTGCTGCGGAGCGACGTGCGGGCTCAGAAAGTGGCCATCATCACGCAGATGATGGGGTTCACGGAGCAGGAGGACGCCGCGTTCTGG
>DASPFV010000230.1:0-24071 GCA_035620975.1 Vicinamibacterales bacterium | reverse complement strand
GACGTACGAACGGCGCCAAGGCGCCGTTCGTACGTCATTGCAAGACCTGACCCCAGGCCCGATCAGGTTCCACGAGCACCGGCTTCACCAGATCCTGGCCGGCGACCGACAGGCGGACGATATACGTGCCCGGATCGACGACGCTGTCCAGGACGAACACGGGCCCGCGCGCGCCGCGGCCCCGCGCGCCGCGTCCCTGCCGGCCCCCGGTCGGATTCGGCAGCAGGTTCCACTGGACCCGGTTGATGCCTGCGTGCTTCGTGCCTTCCATGTCACGCACGACGCGGCCGTCGAGATCGGTGATCGTGATCTTCACGTCCCCGGTCGCATCGGCCCCGAGATAGTAGCTGATGGCCGTCCCGCCGGGCGGGTTCTGCCCCCGGAAGTGCTTGGACGCGGCCAGGCCGTCCGCCTTCCGGAAGTCGTTGAGCCACGCCGTCGCAGGCCGGACGTCGAAGAGGTGCACGTCCCTCCCGGTGACCTCCTCCGACAGCTGCTGCAGGGGCGTCAGGTCGTCGATGATCCAGATGCTGCGCCCGTGGGTGCCGACAATCAGATCGTTCTCGCGCGGGTGGACCAGAATGTCGTCGATCCGCACCGTCGGCAGTCCGTTCATGAACCGCTTCCAGGTTTTTCCGCCGTCGAGCGAGACGTAGAAGGCGTACTCTGTCCCGAGATAGAGGAGACGAGGGTTCCTCGGGTCCTCGCGAATGACGTTGACGTGGCCCCGCGGCAGGTTGCTCGCAATGGACGTCCAGGTCCGACCGGAATCACGGGTGACGAACACGTAGGGCTGGTGATCGTCGGTCCGGTGGCCGTCGAAGGTCACGTAGGCCGTGCCGGAATCGTGGGCGGATGCTTCGACTCGCGAGACGTGGGTCTCCTTCGGCACGCCTGGCACGTTTCCGGCCACGTTGCGGAAGGTCGCGCCGCCATCACGGCTGACCTGCAGGTTCCCGTCGTTGGTCCCGGCCCATACCAGGCCTTCGACCAGCGGCGATTCGCTGATCGTCACGATGTTGCTGTAGGACGCGGCGCCGTCGTGTTTCGAGGCCATCGGCGCCCTCCCCTCGACGCCCATGATCGGCCGGTCGTTGCGCCCGATGTTGTTCGTCAGGTCCGCGGACGCGCTCCAGGTGTCGCCGCGGTCCCGCGACTTGAACAGCCGATCGCCGCCCAGATAGACGACGTCGGGATTGTGCGGAGACAGGATGAACGGCGTGCTCCAGTAGAAGCGGAAGGCCGTCCCGGCTTCCGGCGGGGGCACCACGTTGCCGAGCGGACGCTGCGCTCGACCCCCGAACACGCCGCGTCCTCCCGCCTGCTGCAGCTGCTCGAGCTGCTTCCGCTGCTCCTCCGTCAGCGGCGCGCTCGGTCGAATCGACGTGCTGGCGCCGGTCCGCAGGTTGTAGCGGTTCGTGTTGCCGTCCTGGGACTCCCAGTAGCCGATCGTCCAGTCCCGCGGATCATTCGCCGTGTAGAAGCCGTCGCCGCCGCCCACGCGATACCAGTCGACGTTCGTGCTCCCCTGGTTGTTGCGGACGGCGCTCGGACCGCACCAGGAGCCGTTGTCCTGCAGGCCGCCGCACACGTAGTACGGCTTCCGCAGGTCAGCGCTGATGGCGTAGAACTGGCCGAGGGCCATCAGGCTGATCTCCTCCCACGTCGCCCCCTGGTCGTAGCTGACGTCGAGCCCTCCGTCGTTGCCGATCAGCAGGTGCCGGCTGTCGCGCGGATTGATCCACAAGGCGTGATGGTCGCTGTGGCTCTGACCCGCCATGACCTCGAACGTCCTCCCTCCGTCGACCGATTTGTACGCGCTGGCGCCCATCGTGTAGACGACGTCCGGGTTGTTCGGGTCGACCCGGATCTTGCTGTAGTACATCGGGCGGTTGTTGTTGTTGCTCCGGAACTGCCAGGTCTTCCCCCCGTCGTCGGAACGCCACACGCCGCTGCGATCCGGGCCGGTGGGAGCGGGCTTCTGCCCGCGGCCGCCGCCAGCCCCGCCGCCGCGCTGCCCTGGCGGAACGAGACTTCCGTCCTCGTTCACACCCGCACCCGTTCCGCCGCTCGGGCCCACCTCGATCTGCGCATACACGATGTTCGGCCGCGAGCGGCTGATCGCCAGGCCGATGCGGCCGATGACGGGATTGGTCGGCAGGCCGTTCCCCGTCAGCCGCGTCCAGTTCCTGCCGCCATCGGTCGTCCGCCAGATCCCGCTCCCCGGTCCGCCGCCGTTGAAGCCCCAGGGCTGCCGGCGCCGCTGATAGGAGGCCGCAAGCAGGGTGTTCGGATCGGTCGGGTGCATGACGACGTCGATGAAGCCCGTATCGTTGTCGATGAACCTGGTGTTGGTCCAGGTCTTCCCGCCGTCGGCCGTCTTGTACAAGCCGCGCTCGGGGTTCGGGCCGAACAGGTGCCCGGCCGCCGCGACGTACACGATGTCGGGATCCCGTGGATGGACGACCATGCGGCCGATGCTCTGCGTAGCCTCGAGGCCGGCGTAGGTGAAGGTCCGCCCCGCATCGATGGACTTGTAGACGCCGCCGCCGAACGACGAGCTCTGCCGGTTGTTGGGCTCGCCGGTGCCGACGTAGACGATACGGGGGTTCGAGGGCGCCAGTTCGACGTCGCCGACGGAAGAAACCGGGTAGGTATCGAAGATGGGGGTCCAGGTCGTGCCGTTGTTCTCGGTTTTCCACACGCCGCCGGTCGCGAACCCGAGGTAGTACACCGACGGATCGTTCTCGTTCACGGCAATGTCGTCGAGCCGCCCCCCCATCGTGGCCGGACCGATGGATCGCCACACGAAGCGCTTGAGCAGCGGGTCGTCGGACTGGTTCACCGGGGGCGGGAGGTCCGGCACGGCATCCGGGCCGTCCTGCGCGAACATGCCCCGCCAGCCGAACACGCACAGGCCGAGGCCCGCGCAGACGAGCAGGCGCGCACGCACGAGTCCTCGCATTGTCTGGAACATCGCGAACCGTTCTCCTCGATGTCGGGGTGAGAGCCCGGAAGCCGGGCGTGAAAGCTGCGGGAAGTCTACGCCAAACGCCTTATCGCGAGAAGTCCACCTTGGGGAGCTGCTGCGCCTCGGGCGGCGCTTCCCAGTACGGGTATTCCTGGAACCCGAAGACCTTCGCGGTCACGTTCGAGGGAAACCGCCGCCGCAGCTGGTTGTACTCGAGAATCGATTCGTTGTAGCGCCGGCGCGCGACGGCGATCCGGTTTTCCGTTCCTGCCAGTTCGTCCATCAACCGCATGAACGTCTCGTTGGATTTGAGCTGCGGGTAGTTCTCGACGATTGCGAGCAGGCGGGCGAGGGCGGAGGACTGCTGGTTGGCGGCCTCGATCTGATCTGCGGGTGTCGTGGCGCCGGCGAGCTTCGCGCGCGACTCCGCAATCTGGATGTAGATATCGCGCTCCTGCTGCGCGAACCCCTTCACCGTCTCGACCAGGTTGCCGATGAGGTCACTGCGGCGCTGCAACTGATTCTGCACCTCGGACCAGTTCGCCTTGATCGCTTCCTCGGTGGCCGTGAAGCGGTTGTACGAGCATCCGGAGGCGAGCATCACCGCAATCAGCACGAACGAGCCGGACCGCCCTGCACGCATGACGCCAGTTTACTACCAACCTCCAGCCGCGCCGCCGCCGCCGCTGCGGCCGCCGCCGAATCCGCCGAAGCCGCCACCGCCGCCCCGGAACCCGCCGCCGCCGAAGCCGCCGAATCCTCCGCCGAAGCCGCCTCCGAAAGGTCCGACGCCGCTGTTCCACCCGCTCCACGGCCCGCCCCAGTAGCGCCGCCGCCGGCGCCGCCGTCCGCCCCCGCGCGAGATGAGCATGATCACCAGCAGGATGAAGACGATCGTGCCGATCGGGATGCGCACGGGCGCTTCGCGGCGGACGATGCTGCGCGGCACGGTCTCGAGCGTGACGTTGCGCTCCTCGGCGATGCGGTTGATGATGCGGGTCGTCCCGGCCAGGAGCCCACGGCCATAGGCACCGTTGCGGAACTCCGGCCGGATCGACTCGCGGATGGTCTGACCGGCGAAGCCGTCGGTGACGATGCCTTCGAGGCCGTACCCGACTTCGATCCCGACCTGGCGGTCGTCGATGGCCACCACGATCAGCAGGCCGTTGTCCTTGCCGCGTTCGCCGATGCCGGCGCCGCCGTTCTCGAACATCTCGACGGCGTATTCGCGGATGTCCGCGTAGGGCTGGAACGTCTCGACCGTGGCCACGACGAGGGTATCGCCCGTGGCCTGCTGCAGCGCGCGGATGCGGCGATCGAGTTCGCTCGCGCTGTCCGCGTCGATGACGCTGGCGAAATCGTTGACCGGCCGGGTGAGTCGCGGGGGAGGAGGGAGCTGTGTCGCGGGTTGCGCGGCGGCCGGCGGCGTGAGGAGCAGACCACAGCTCGTCACGAGCAGGGCCCCGGCAATCTGGCGGCGAACCACAGTTCTGCCGGTGGAAGACAGCAGAGGCTCCTACCTCGACGGACGAGCAGGGTCCGACGGCGGACGGTCGCCCGCGTGCCACGCGTCCACGTATCGCCACGTGCGCTCGGCCGCGGACACGTAGCGCGCGAGCAGCGCGGACGGTTCCACGATGGTTCCGCCGGCGCGCGCGGCGAGGAGATCGTCGAGCAGCGCTGCCGGAAGGCCGATGGCCCGCGCCGCCTCTGCGTTCGCCTGCGCGCCGCTTCCGCCCGACCCCTCGAGCCGCGCGATGTTGACGAGCAGCGCCTCGAACGCCGGCAGCGACTCGGCCAGCAGCCCCGACACCGCCCGCGCGTCCCCCCCGCTCTCGAGGAAGCCCTCGCGCAGGTGAATCAGGTGACTCTTCGCCTGCCGCTCGCAGGCGCGCCGCAGATCGCTCTCGGCAATCCGGACGCCGGCAAACGGGTCCGCGCCGTCGAGGACGACGTGGTCCGCGACGATCGTGTTGTACTCCAGCGCGAACGTGTCGAGGGATCTCAGGAACTCGTCCCGGCCGAGCAGCAGCGGCACGGCGAGCTGGCGGCTGGCCCAGGCGCGGACGAGCGGCGCACAGGCCGCCAGGTCCTCGAACGTCAGGCGATCCACCAGTGCCATGGTATGGAGGGGACCGTCGGGCGTGCGGCTGTCGAGCCCGTAGGCGACCACCGACTGCAGCCGAACGCCGAACACGCGGCGCAGATCGCCTACGAGCGCCGCGGCCGCCCGCTGCTCTTCGTCGGAGATCGCTGATAGGGCGGGAACCATCGCCGCAATTATACTGAGCGGGCATCCATGCAGCTGCGAACCCTGAACGTCGGGTGCTTCGGCGGAGGCACGGGTCTCCCGAGCCTCCTCGGCGGACTGAAAGCCAACCCCTGGCTCTCCGTGCACGCCATCGTCACCATGTTCGACAGCGGGGGCAGCTCCGGGCAGTTGCGCGACGAGCTCGGCGTGCTCCCGCCGGGCGACGTGCTGCGATGCGCGCTCGCGCTGGCGCGCAACGAGCGCGAAGCCAGGCGCGTCCTCCTCGCGCGGCTGCCCATGCCCGGGCACGAGCGGCTGCGCGGGCACACCGGGGGCAACCTGCTGCTCTCGATGATGGAGCGCTACAGCGGCGACTTCCTCGCCGCCGTCGACGGCCTGCGCGCCCTGCTCGGTTGTGCGGGCCGCGTCTGGCCAGTCAGCATCGAGCAGGCGAGCATCTGTGCCGAGTACGGCGATGGCACGCGCACCCGCGGCGAGGTCGAGGTGGACGCCGGCCAGTCGGCCGGCCACGCCATCCGTCGGCTCTGGCTCGAGCCCGACGTCCGCCTGCATCCGGCGACCGCCGCCGCGATCGGGGCCCTGGACGCGGTCGTGATCGGACCCGGCAGCTTCTACACGAGCTTGATGCCGATCTTCCTCGTGCGTGGCGCGTCGGAGGCCCTGCAGCAGGTGAGAGGGCCCGTCGTCCTCGTCACCAACCTCGTCACCGAAGGACGGGGCATGTGGAATTTCACCGCGGCCGACGCGATCCGGCAGATCTCGACGACCATCGCGAGGCCGGTCGACGTCGTGCTCGTGAACACCGCCCGGCCCTCGACCGCCACGCTCGAGCGCTACCTGGCGGAGCACAAACATCCCCTCGAGATCGGTGACGTGCCGGCTTCGTGCGAGGTCGTGACGGGCGACTTCTGGGTGTCGGCGATTGCCGATCAGGCATCGGGCAACGGGGATCGGGGATCCGCGGTTGGGAATCAGCGATCCGGAACTGCGGCGAGCGGTGGAGTGGCCTCGACGACGCCGGAGCTGGGGCGCCGGCTGGCCACCCGTTCGGCCGAGGTGGCCTCTTCGACGACCACCCAGATAGCGAGGCACGATCGACGCCGCCTGGCCCAGGCCGTCTGGGCCGTCCTGGCGAGGCGGCTGCTCTGACTGGCGAGGCCGGGCGTCGTTCGGCAGAGTCCCGTGCAGCGCGTCGCGTTCCCCCGTTCCGGTTCCAGTCCTCTTCTTCCTCTTTCCTCTTTTCCATCCGGCTTTCCAGTGGTCCAAACGGGCAATTCTCCGGTTGACTGGGATACGACCACTGTTTTCCATCCGGGATGCGCAGTATCTATCCGCCTGTCCCGATTCGTGACACGCGCTCGTGCGCCGTTCTTGGACGGCCGCTGGCCGGCAGGTATGATCGGCTGACGCCGCCATGCCCGACTCCCGCCCCCCCTTGTCGCTGACCACTCTCCAGGGCGGCCGGAGCGCGGAGACCTCGCTCGCCCTGCTCCTGCGCGCGCAGAACGGCGACGAGGCGGCTCGCGACGAGCTGTGTGCGCGATACCTGCCGCGACTGCGCCGCTGGGCGCACGGCCGTCTGCCGGCCGGCGCCAGGAACCATCTCGACACGGACGACCTGGTGCAGGACACGCTGCTCCGTTCGGTTCGCCGGCTCGAGGAGTTCACCCCCAACCACGAGCGTGCGTTCTGCGCGTACGTGTGCGAAGCGCTGCGCAATCGCGTCCGCGATGTCGCCCGATCAGCCGCCCGGCGTCCCCTCGGCGAGGCGCTGCCCGAGGATGAGCCCTCGGGCGACCCCTCGCCACTCGAAATCGCCGTCGGCCGTGAGACCCTGCAGCGCTACGAATCGGCTCTCAGCCGGCTCCGGGAGACCGATCGCGAGCTCGTCGTGGCCAGGGTCGAGCTGGGACTGGACTACGGGGAGATCGCCAGCCTGCTCGGAAAGCCTTCCGTCGTCGCCGCTCGCGTTGCGGTCAGCCGCGCCCTCATTCGGCTCGCCGCGGAGATGCCCGTGTGAGCGACAGGCCGGACGCCGCCTGGCTCGTCGCGCTCGGGACCGACGTCGCCGAAGGAAGAGCCGTCGACTGGAACCAGGCGGATCGGCTGGCGACCGACCGCGAGACGCAGCAGATCGTCGAATCGCTGAAGCAACTCGCGGCCGTCGTCGAAGCGCAGCGCAGTCCTTCCCACGCCTTCGAGGAATCAGGTGAGAGTGCGAGCCCCACGGAGGCCACCCGCCACTGGCGGCATCTGGTGCTGTACGAGCGCGTGGGCGCCGGAGCGTTCGGGTCGGTGTTCCGCGGGTGGGATACCCAGCTCGACCGCGAAGTCGCCGTCAAGCTGCTGACGAAGCAGAGGGCTGCGGGCATCTCGCCGCTGCTCGAGGCCAAGCACCTGGCCCGCGTGCGCCACCCGAATGTCGTCACGGTGTACGGAGCGGAGCAGGACCAGGAGCAGTTCGGCATCTGGATGGAGTTCATCCACGGCGACACGCTCGCGGCCATGGTGGAGGAACGGGGGCCGATGAGCGCGCGTGAGGTGGCGGGGATCGGCATCGATCTCTGCCGGGCGCTCTCGTCGCTCCACGGTGCGTCGCTGCTCCACCGGGACATCAAGGCGCACAACGTCATGCGCGAGGTCGGCGGGCGGATCGTGCTGATGGACTTCAGCGGCGTTCGCGCCCTGTTGCCCGACGGCCCGCAGGAGCTGTCGGGCACGCCTCTGTACATGGCACCGGAGCTGCTGGCAGGCCACGAGGCCACCATCGCCAGCGAGGTCTACAGCCTCGGCGTGCTCCTCTTCTATCTGCTGTCCGGCCGGTATCCCGTCGAGGGCGCCACGCTCACCGAGATCAAGGCCGTTCACGCGACCGGCGAGCGCATCCGGCTCCGGGACCTGCGGCCCGAGCTGCCCGAAGGGGTGGTGCAGGTGGTCGAGCAGGCCTGCTCACCCGATCCCCGGGCGCGCCATCACACTGTGGGCCAGCTCGAGCACGCGCTGCTCGCCTCGCTCGGCACGCACGTGCTCGCGCTGCCGGCAGCGGCGGCGGAAGGGGTCCTCACCGCCGGGCGGGCTCGCGGGATCGGCCGGCGAACGTGGCTCTTCGCCGCCGCGGCGCTCGCCGCCGTGGCGGCGCTCGGGGCCCTTTGGCCCAGGGGCGCGCGGCCGCCCGATCCGCTCGTCGTCCGGATGACGCTGGCGCCCCCCTACAACGATGCCAGCTGGCCCCGCGTGTCGCCTGACGGTCGCGCCGTGCTCTTCGGACGATGGAAGGCTGCCGGGCAGGCCGAGTTGTGGGTGTGGCCGCTCGATTCGCTGGAGGGTCGTCCGTTCACGGCGGACGGCGGACGGGAAACTCCGTTCTTCTCGCCTGACTCGCAGCACGTCGGGTTCTTCGCCGACGGCAAGCTGATGAAGATCGCGATGACCCAGGATGCGGTGCCGGAGGTCCTCGCCGACGTGCCCTATCCGCGCGGTGGGGACTGGAACGCGTCGGGCACGCTGCTGTTCGCCTCGGAGACGGGAATCGATCGGATCAACGCGGACGGCACGGGACACGCGCGCGTGACCGTCTATGACACGAACATGGGAGAGAACCGGCACGCCTGGCCGGAGTTCCTGCCGGACGGCCGCCGGTTCCTGTACCTGAATCGCAGCTCCGACCCCGAGCGGACCGGCGTGTACCTCGGCTCGCTGGACAGGCAGCGGCACACCCGACTGATGCCGGCGTACTCGAGGACGGTCTACGCGAGATCCGGCCACCTGCTCTTCGTCCGTGACGGGGCGCTCATGGCGCAGGCCTTCGATGAGCGCACGGAGACGCTCTCCGGAGAGCCGATCCCGCTCGCCAGCAACGTGCGGGTTCACACCGGCGGCGACGCGGCGTTCGACGTCTCCGACACCGGCGTGCTGGTCTATCGCCCGTCCGAGGGCCTCGCATCCATGCGCCTGCAGCTCTACGACCGGCGGGGGCAGATGCTGCAGGTCGTGGCGCCGACAGGGTTCTATCGCCACCCGCGGCTCTCGCCGGACGGCCGTCGCGTCGCCGTCGAGCGCCTCGAAGCTGGCAGCTCCGATGCCGACATCTGGCTCTTCGACCTCGTGCGCGGAACCGCCACGCGGTTCACGAGCCAGGAGGGGGCGGACATCCGGCCAGCGTGGTCCCCCGACGGCCGGCGGATCGCGTTCTCGTCGAGGCGCGGCACCCAGTTCGACGTGTACGTGAAGACGGTGGATCGGACGGATCCGGAAGAACTGATCGATTCGTCGCCCGGCGACAAGCTGGTCGAAGACTGGTCGCAGGACGGGCAGTCGCTGGCGATCTCCGTGCTACGCAGCGGGCTCTGGATCCGGCCGCTGTCGGGCAATGGCAAGCCGACCCTCGTGCAGGCCTCGAAGCTGGCGGAGTTCTGGCACGCCGAGTTCTCGCCTGACGGCCGATATCTCGCGTACGTGTCCTCGGACTCCGGCCGCGAGGACGTGTACGTCGAGCCGCTGCCGCAGACCGGTGAGCGATGGCAGATGTCCACCGAGGGGGGCGCGGATCCGCACTGGCGTGCGGACGGCCGCGAGCTGATCTACCTCGCGCGCGACGGCGGGCTGATGTCGGTCGAGCTCTCGCCCGAACGCCGGCTGCATCCGAGCGCGCCCATGCTGCTGTTCCGGGTGAGCGTGCCGGATCTCTTCGGGCGCTCCGATCTCAGCATCTCGGAAACCGGGGAGCAGATCCTCGTGAACGACCTCGTGGGGGCTCCGCTCATCCCGCCGGTGCACGTCATCGTGAACTGGCAGCGCCTGGTCGGCAGGTGAGTCGGCCTGGTTATCGCACGCCAGTCCGAAGGGTTATCGAATCAGCGCGCCCGTGGCCTTGAGCTGATACTGCTGTGACGCGTTCGGGTCGGCCTTCGCGTGCTCGCCCGCCGCCTCCCTGGCTTCCGCGCTGCCGCCCACCGCTTCGAGGACACCCTGCGCCGAGACCTTCTTTCCCTTCGCCGACACGGGAAACACGATCACCCCATCGTCCACCTTCACGCGAACCGTTGGAGCCTGGTCGTCACCCTCGGGGGCCACTCCCATCCAGCAGCCCATATGCGTGCAGACGGCCGTGGCCACGCCGTCGATGCGGATGGTCCTGCCCACGAACTCCTCGGGCCGTGCGACGACATCGCGGATTGGCGTCGCCTCGTCGAGCGACACGCCCGCGCCGAGCTTCGTCACTTCGGCGAGCCCCGGTAATGAGAGCGCCACCAGGGTTGCGGCAAGCAGCGTTTTCATGAATCCTCCAGCGCCTCCGGGTTCCAGGTTCATGGTTCCGGGTTCATGGGTTCGGGTTCCAGGTTCCAGGTTCCGGGTTCCAGGTTCACGTGCGTCGGCTGGTCTTCGTCCTGGCGCCACGCTTCACTGATTTCGTCGCGGATTGTTTCGCAGGGGCTACCCTCCTCCCCTGGGCGGACTTCCGCGACGTGGCGCGCTTCGGTGCGGCGCCTGTCCCCGGCTTCTGAGTCGATCGCGGGGGCGACTCCGCCGCGTCGGCGCTGCCGCTCGACGCTTTCAGGGCCAGCGCGCGCTCGACGATCCTGGCCAGCATCGCTCCCGTCTCGCCGGTGCGCGCCGGCCGGTTGGAGAGCCAGATGTCGGGCCGATCGGCGGCCAGGATGTCCTCGAACTCGCCGTCGCTCTTGACACTGCGCGGCGCGAAGTCGGTGATGTCCAGGTCGCCGGACCACTCGTCGCGATGCTTGATCAGCAGCCAGCTTCGCGCGCCCCCGCCGGCCGAGGCCCCGTAGCGGCCGCCGGTCCGCACGAGGACCCACGATCCTTTGAGCTTGTAGCCGTCGAGGGTGAACTTCAGGTCGCCCTTCCGCAGGGCGGCATCCACATCCGGGCTGGCCGGCGTCCACGTGCCCTGATCCCAGAGCATGACGATGCCGGCGCCGTAGCCCTCGGGAATCACCCCCTCGAACGTGCCGTACTCGATCGGATGGTCCTCCACGTGCATCGCGAGCCGCTTCACTTTCGGATCGAGCGACGGCCCTTTCGGCACGGCCCAGGACAGCAGGACGCCATGGTGCTCGAGTCGGAGGTCGTAGTGCAGCTGGCTCGCCAGGTGCTTCTGTACGCAGAAGAACAGGCCGTCTGCCGGCTTCGCCCGCTTCGCGCGGTCCCGCGCGAGGCGCTCGTCGCCGGCCGGCTCCGGCGTGCTCTGAAAGTTGCGCTTCTGCTTGTACTTCTCGAGCACCATCCCGACAGCATAGCAAAATGGCGAGTTGTGTTAGTGTCCTCGCCGTATGTCGATCTACCTCCTCGCAATCATCGCCTACCTGACGGTGCTGATTGCCGTGGGTCTCGTTCGCTCGCGGAAGGTCCACACCGGGGACGATTTCCTGGTGGCGGGGCGGTCGCTCCCCGCGAGCGTGCTGGTCTTCACTCTCCTCTCGACGTGGATCGGATCCGGGAGCCTGTTCGCCGGGGCCGGGCTCGGTTACCGCGTGGGCTTCCCCGGGCTGTGGCAGTCGGCCGGTGCGTGGGTCGGCATCGCGCTCATCTACTTCATCGCACCGCGCGTGCGGCGGATCGCGCAGTACACGGTGCCCGACATCCTCGAGCTGCGCTATGGGCCCGCGGCGAGGATCCTGGGAACGATCACGACGGTGCTCGCCTACACGACCATCGCGGCCTACCAGTTCCGCGGCGGCGGCCGCCTGCTGCACCTCGTGGCCGGCGTCGAGCCCGGGACCGGCGCGCTCATCACGATGGCGTTCTGCGTCACGTTCACCGCGATGGCGGGCATGCTGTCGGTGGCGTACCTCGACATCGGCAACGGCCTCATGATGCTCGTCGGCGTCGGCCTGGCGGTCGGGTTCCTGATCGGCCATGCCGGGGGCCTCGCGCCGGCCCTCGACCAGCTGCGTCCCGACCAGGTGTCGCTCTTCGGCCAGCTCGGCACCCTCGAGGCCCTGGCGCTCTTCCTGCCGACCATGTTCCTGCTGCTCGGCGAGGGGAACATGTACCAGAAGTTCTTCTCGGCGAAGAGCGAGCGGGCCGCGCGAACGGCCGTGATCGGCTGGATCATCGGGACCATCGTCGTCGAGACGCTCATCGACTCGGTCGGGGTGTTCGGCAGCGTCGTGCTTCCGGGGCTGACCACCGGTCAGTCGGAGAACATCGTCGTCCGCGTCGCCGTCGGCGTCCTGCCGCCGTTTCTCGGGATCCTGCTCCTCTGCGGGGCGGCAGCCATCATCGTCTCCACCGCGAACAGCTTTCTGCTCACGCCCTCCACGAACCTCATTCGCGACGTCTACCAGCGCTTCCTGAACCCGCACCTGACCGACAGTCAGGTCGTGGCGTACACGCGCGTGATCGTCGTCGTGCTCGGGTTGGTCGGGTTCGTCGCGGGGAACTTCTTCCCGACGATTCTCGCGATGGCGCTCTGGGCCTACACGATGTACGGCGCGGGGATCACGCCGGCGCTGCTGGGCGCGCTCGTGTGGCGCCGCGCGACCCCGGCGGGCGGCACCGCCTCCATCGTCGCCGGGATGGCCACCACGCTCGTGTGGGAGATCGTCGCGCTCGCGCGGGGCGGCGGCGAAGCCGCGTATCCGTTCGGGTTTGCGACCGTCTATCCCGCGTTGTTGCTCTCGATCGGCACGCTGGTGGGGGTCTCGCTTGCGACGCGCCCGCGCGCACCAGCGCTGTGACCAGTTCAACCGCAGTGCCCGGTGAATGCCTGCTCAGCCCGGCCGTTTCACGCCGGGGCCGGAGTAAGATCGTCCCGTGCGAGCCGTCCTGATCTCGACCTACGACATGGGGCGGCAGCCGTTCGGTCTGGCGTCGCCCGCCGCGTGGCTCCGGGAGTCGGGCGTGGAGGTCGAGATCGTGGATCTCTCGCGCGATCCACTGCCCGAGCCTGCGGTACGTGCCGCGGGGCTGATCGCGTTCTTCCTGCCGATGCACACGGCCACGCGGCTCGCGCTGCCCGTCATCGATCGCGTCCGGGCCCTGAATCCCGACGCCCGTCTCTGCGCTTATGGACTGTACGCCCCGTTGAACGCAGGCCTCCTCCGCGATCGCGGTGTCGAGCACGTCCTCGCCGGGGAATTCGAGGCGGACCTGCGCAACCTCGCCGTCGGCGCGTCAGCGGGATCGGGCCCGGTCCCGCGGCTCGAGTTCAGGGTGCCCGATCGGCGCGGGCTGCCGGATCTGGAGCGATACGCGCAGCTCCGCATCGGCGGGTCGAGGCGAGTGGCCGGCTACACGGAGGCGAGCCGCGGCTGCAAGCATCGGTGCCGCCACTGTCCCATCGTTCCCATTTACGACGGTCGTTTCCGCATCGTCCCGGTGGACGTGGTCATGGCCGACATCCACGCGCAGGTGGAGCGTGGCGCGCGGCACGTCACGTTCGGCGACCCCGACTTCTTCAACGGGATCCGGCATGCGCGGGCAATCATGGAGGGCTTCGGGCGCGAGTTCCCGGGGGTGACGTACGACGTCACGATCAAGGTCGAGCACCTGCTGAAGCACGCCGCCGACCTTCCGCGGCTTCGCGACTCGCACTGCGCGTTCATCACCACTGCCGCCGAATCGGTGGATGATGCGATTCTCGCCCGCCTGGCGAAGGGGCACACGGCCGCGGACTTCGAACGTGCAGTCGCGCTCTGCCGGAGTGCGGGCGTCGCCGTCGCGCCGACGTTCGTCGCCTTCACGCCGTGGACCACGGTCGCAGGCTATGGGCGGCTGCTCGAGGCCATCGATCGGCTGGATCTCGTCGAGCATGTCGCCCCCGTTCAACTCTCCATCCGGCTGCTCGTCACGCAGGGATCGCGCCTGCTGGAGCTGCCGGACATCCACCGTGCGGCAGGGCCCTTCGACGCCCGCACGCTCACCTATCCCTGGCGCAGTCCGGATCCGGACGTCGATCGGCTGCAGCAGCAGGTCGCCCGCCTGGTCGGCGTCCGGCTGACCGCCCCGCGGCGCGAAGTCTTCCGGCGGGTCCGGGAGATCGCTCGAGAATTCGCGGGGCTCCCGCGCGAGAAGGAGGATTCCGCCCCCGTGGTTCCGCGTGCGACGGTTCCGTACCTGGACGAGCCCTGGTACTGTTGAGCGGAACCGACTTCGGAGCAGGTAGCTCTGATCTGATAGCTTCCAGCGCCCGGTTCACGAGCCGCGCGCGCGAACAGCCGGAGACCTTCGAGATCAAGGTGATGCCGAGGCGCCGCGTTCTGCTGCTGTCGACCACTACGGGCTACCAGCTCCGCGCGTTCACCGACGCTGCCGACCAGCTCGGCGTCGAACTCCTCTACGCCACGGATCGGTGCGACACGCTCGACGACCCCTGGCGCGACCGGGCTGTCCCGGTGCGCTTCCACGACGAGCGCCGGTCGCTCGACGCCATCCTCCGGGAGGCGAGGCGGAGCCCGCTGGACGGCGTGATCGCGGTGGGCGATCGTCCGACGGTGCTGGCCGCGCGTGTCGCGGAAGCGCTGGATCTGCCCGGAAATTCTCCCGATGCGGCCGCGGCCAGCGCCAACAAGCGCGAGTCGCGCGCGCGATTCGCCGCCGCGGGTCTGCCGGCGCCGTGGTACTTCACGCTTCCAACGAGGGCCTCCATACCGGAGGCTGCCGCCGACCCGCGCGTGAGGTATCCCTGCGTGCTGAAGCCGCTCGGGCTCTCCGGCAGCCGGGGTGTGATCCGCGCCGATTCGCCCGAGGAGTTCGCCGCCGCCTTTGCCAGAATCCGCGCCCTGTTGAATCGGCTGGACGTGCGTGCCGCGCGCACCGGACTCGAGGACGTGCTGCTCGTCGAGGGGTTCGTCGGGGGCGCGGAGGTGGCCGTCGAAGGGGTGCTCACGGGCGGCCGCATCCAGATCTTCGGCATGTTCGACAAGCCGGACCCGCTGGATGGCCCGTTCTTCGAGGAGACGATCTACGTGACGCCGACAGCGCTCGACGTTTCGACACGGGCTGCGGTTGCAGACACGGTCGCGAGGGCGGCGCGGTCGCTGGGGCTCTGGCACGGACCCGTCCACGCCGAGTGCCGGCTGGATGGCGTCAGAATCACGCCGCTCGAGGTCGCCGCCCGTCCAATCGGCGGGTTGTGCTCGCGCGCGCTGAGGTTCGATGCGGCGCTCTCGCTGGAGGACGTGCTGCTGCGGCACGCCCTGGGCGAGAATGTCGCCGGGTATCGACAGGCGCCGGACGCGTCGGCCGTGATGATGATTCCCATTCCGCGCCGCGGCCATCTCAAGCGCGTGGAAGGGGAAGCGGCGGCCCGTCGCGTCGAGGGCGTCGTCGACGTGCGCATCACCGCGCGGAAGGACCAGCTGCTGGAGCCGCTGCCGGAAGCGGGCAGTTATCTCGGGTTCATCTTTGCCGGCGGCAGGACCGGGGCTCAGGCTGTCGCCAGTCTCCGGCAGGCACACGAGCGGCTCGAAATCGTGATCGAGCGGGAGATCGCCGTCAGGGCCTGACGGTCAGGGCCTCGCTGAGAGCGGCGCCGGGTCAGCCCTTGCCCTGCTGAGGGACGTAGCCCGGTGGCAGCGCCGCCCCCTCGCCGAAGAAGAACTCCTCCATGTGCTTCGTCACGAGCTGCTGCGCCTCTTTCTGCCAGGGCATCAGTCGATACTCGTTGAGGATCATCTTCATCCGCTCTTCCCAGAGCTGCCAGGCTTCCGCGGAAATATTTTCGTAGACCCGGCGACCCAGTTCACCGGGCCATGGCACCGTCTCGAGGCCTGGCATTGGCTTCTGGAACTTCTGGCAGAATACCGTCCGCCCCGTCCCCGTCGCTTTGTCGGCCGGGCGCTCTGGATCGCAACCGCTCATACGGTGATCTTAGCAGGCCGTCCCAATTCCCCCGTCCCATTTCCCGTCCGCGAGGGTCGGCTCATGTGTATGCTAGCGTGTAGCGAATCACTCCAGCCAGACTCGCCGTCTTTACGAGTTCATGGCTTAATCCGGCCTGTTTCAACGATTTACGCCGGTGCCGCGTCGATTTCGGCATTGCTGACGTGGCACAACGTTTGATCCAAGGCTCGGCAGTCGTCGAAAGCAGGCGGCGGGAAGGATTCGGATGGACGCCTTGACAAACGGCTGGCGCGCCCAGGACGACGACGACAGCGAAGCGCCAGACACACCGACCGACGAGCCGCCACCCATGCCCCTCGAGGATCCGCCTGCGGAGCCGGACCAGTCTCCATATGTGGTTCGTCCGCGGTCGGCAATCCGGCGAGGTCGGGATCGAGAGTAGCAATGAACGACGCAGAAAAGGGGCGAACATGAGCGTAGAACGCAAGGAACGCAGGGGATTCGCGTCGATGACGCCCGAGAAGCAGCGCGAAATCGCCAGCAAGGGCGGGCGCGCCGCGCACCAGAAGGGCACCGCGCACGAGTGGACCTCCGAGGAGGCCCGATCGGCCGGACGCAAGGGCGGGCAGATCAGCCGCGGCGGCCGTGGCCGCCTGATTGAGCCGGCTCTCCCCGCTCCCGCTCCGGAACCCGGAGTGCAGGGCGAAGAGATCAGAGGGACCGGCGAGTAGGCAGCCGCCTGGTGGGGCGGAGCTCACCGGAGGGGATGGAAGGCCTGCAGGAATGGTGACTCGTGTCCCGATGACGCTGGTGGTGTCCGCCCAGACCGGCGGGACAGCGTCGGCGCCTGCTCAGACGTCGGGCGCCGGGCAGACCGCACAACCGGCGGCCTCAGAAGACACGCGCCGGTGCATTACTGCCGACCGGCTGCGGACACTCAGCTTGAGCGACGGCGAGGACGGCCACAGCACGACAACGCCCGGGAGGAGACGCGGCGGCTCAACATACGGGCCGCGATGATCGTCCGGGTGCGGCAGTAACAGGAGCAGGCATGCGGTACGTGCACATCTACCTCATCGGCTACTTCCTGCTGGTTTTGGGAGCACTGGCCGCCCTGTGGTACGGCGGCGTGCTACAGCAGATCTCGGCCACCTGGATCGTGATCGGGGTGGCGATCGCGGCCGGTCTGGGCATCATGCTCGCGGTTTCGGCGGGCAAGCCCGGGATTACTTCGGAGGACTGACCGGCAGCGCACACCAACCGTCCCCCGCGGCCATCGGGCTCCCCGGCAGCGGCCGGCACGAGGATTCGTGCCGGCCGTTTCCTTCCCGGGCTCTTCGCTCGTCCCCTCTTGGTACAGGTTGTGATTGCTCCAGTTCCGATGCGTCGGCTCACCTTCCGCCTGCTGGCTCTCGGCCTCCTGGTGTGCGCGCTGGGATGCAAGGAGGACGAGCGTGGCGGGGTCGAAGTCGCCGACCTCTCTTTCGACGGTATTCACGCGGTCTCGGAAGGGCAGCTGAAGTCCGTACTTGCGACGGCGGAGAGCGCGTTCCTGCCGTGGGGGACAAAGCGGTATTTCAGTCGCCAGCAGTTCGAGGCGGACCTCAAGCGGATCGAGGCGTTCTATGCCGATCGGGGCTACCCCGACGCCCAGATCAAATCGTTCGACGTCCGGCTCAGCCAGGATCAGACGTCGGTGAAGATCACGATCACCATCGACGAGGGACAGCCGTTGCGCGTCGAGCGTCTCGTGTTCGAGGGGTTCGAGCCGCTGCCGGACGAGCGCGAGCAGGCGCTTCGGGACCAGCTGCCACTCCAGGCCGGAACGCCCCTCGACCGCGCCCTGCTCCAGGCCGGCCGGGAGGCGGCGCTCGACGAGCTGCGCGACCAGGGCCATCCCTACGCCAAAGTGCATGTTACCGAGTCGGCGGGATCGTCGGAGCGGCTGCGCGTCGTGACGCTGAGGGCCGAGCCCGGTGAAGTCGCCCGCTTCGGCCCCATCGAGATCAGCGGCAACTCGAGCGTCGAGGACCGGGTCGTCCGGAGGCAGCTCTGGTTCCGGCCGGGCCAACTGTTCCAGCAGAGCCGGCTCCGCGAGAGCCAGCGACGCCTCTATGGTCTGGAGCTCTTCCAGTTCGTGAACGTCGAGCCGGTCGGACTCGACGAGCAGGCCCCTGAGATCCCCATCCGCGTGACGGTGACGGAAGGCAAGCATCGGAAGGTGAATTTCAGCGCCGGCTACGGATCCGAGGAGAAGGCGCGCGGCGAGGTGGACTGGCGGCACGTGAACTTCTTCGGCGGGGCACGGACCGCAGGTGTCACCGCCCGCTACTCGGCGCTCGATGGCGGCGTGCGCCTGAACTTCGATCAGCCCTATCTCTTCTCGCCGCGGTACTCGCTCGGCCTCAGCGGTCAGGCCTGGCACACCAACGAGCCCGCCTTCGAGCTGACCACGAGCGGAGGCCGAGCCACGGTCACACGGCAGTTCCGGCGGACGGGGGGGGCCGCGTTCGGCCGGCGTCCGACGACCACCGTGGCGCTGACCTACATCAACGAGTGGGAGTGGTACAAGATCTCGGAGGAGGCCCGCAACGACCCGACCTTCCGTGACGAGCTGATCGCTTTGGGCCTGAACCCGGAGACCGGGGAGGCGAGCGGGCGGCTTTCGGCGCTGAGCATCGATGCCGCGCGGAACACCACCGAGAACCTCCTGAACGCGACGCGCGGCTACATCGCGAGCCTGCACCTCGAGCAGGCGGGCCGGTGGATGGGCGGGGATTTCAACTACACCGAGCTGACTGGCGAAGGCCGCGTCTACCAGACCATCGGGTCGCGTCTGGTGGTCGCGTTGAGAGCGCGTGCGGGCTCGATATCCTCCGCCGGCGACGAGGACACGATGGTCCCGTTCTTCAAGCGGTACTTCCTCGGGGGCGCCACCACGCTCCGCGGCTGGGGCCGGTACGAGGTCTCGCCGCTGGGCGGGGATGGCGAGCCGGTCGGCGGCCACTCTTTCGTCAACTTCTCCACCGAAGTGCGCGTGCCGCTGTTCGGCCGGCTGTCCGCAGTGCTCTTCCTCGACGGCGGCAACGTCTGGTCCGACCCCTGGAATTTCAACCTGGACGATCTCCGTTACGACGTCGGTCCGGGCCTGCGTTACGACACGCCGGTCGGCCCGTTTCGCCTCGACGTGGGATATCAGCTGAACCCGATCCCGGGGCTCATCATCAACGGCGAGGAGCAGACGCGGCCGCTCCGGTTCCACTTCAGCATCGGTCAGGCCTTCTGAAGGAAGCGGTGCCTGGGGCCATGAGAGTCATCCGTCGGGTCTTGCAGGTCGTGGCGGTCCTGGGCACGCTGATCGTCGGCGCGGTAGCCGTGGCGCTCATCGTGTCGCAGACCCCATGGTTCCGCGACTGGCTCCGCCGCTACATCGTCCGCGAGTCCAGGCAGTACCTGAACGGCGAGCTCACCATCGGCGCGCTGAGCGGAAACCTGTTCTTCGGCGTGAACCTCAGCGACATCGCGGTCGACATCTCGGGCACGCGTGTGGTGGCGGTCAAGGGGCTGCAGGTCGACTACAGCGTGTTCCAGCTGATTTCCGAGGGCATCGTACTCGACGAGATCACGATCGTGGAGCCCCGTCTGCGGCTGGAACGGGATAGCCAGGGCTGGAACGTCGGCCACATCATCAAGCCGCGGCGGCGCGAAGCGGACCGCGAAGGCCCCGGGCGGCCTGTTCGTCTGCAGGCAATCCGGGTCTCGGACGGGGCCGTCGACGTGGACGACCGGCAGCCGTCGGATGCTGTCAGGCTGCCCGATCGCATCGCCGACCTCGACGTCCGGGCGGCATTCGCCTACGAGCCGGTCCGGTTCAGCGTCGATGTCGAGCACCTGAGCTTCCGCACCGGCTCGCCGAGATTCGCGTTGCGCCAGCTCACCGGGCGCCTCGCGGTACGAGACGACGACCTGCATCTCGAGGACGTGGTGCTGCGCTCCCCCGAGACGGCGGTGAACGTGGACGGCGTCATCCGGGATTACCTGGGAACGCCCGTCCTGAAGCTGACGGCGACCGGGCGCGTGTCGCTGCCGGAAATCGGCCGCATCGTGCCGGCGGCGGCGGGGTACCCGCTCGCGCCGGAATTCGATATCAAAGCGTCCGGCCCGGCGAGGCAGCTCAAGCTCGATCTCGACGTGAAGTCCGACGCCGGCCGGATCCGCGGCGATGTCACGGCCGACGTCCAGGCGCCTGGTTACGCCGTCAAGGGCACGCTGCAGACCGAGCGCCTCGACCTCGCCCCGATCCTGAAGAATCCGGCGCAGCGCAGCGACCTGACAGGACGGACCACCGTGGACGTGCGGCTCGCGTCCGAACCGGCGGCCCTTCCGGCTGCCGAGCGGCTGTCGGGAACCTTCCGCTTCTCCGGGCCGCGGGTGATGGCGGCGGGATACGAAGCTGCCGATGTGCGGGCGGAAGGTTCGTTCCAGGCCGGACGACTCAGGCTCCACGCGGCGGCGAGTGCCTATGGCGGGTCGGCGACAGCCACGGGCGCGCTGCGCCTGCCGGCGGGCGAGCGCCCGCTGGCGTTCGATCTGCGCGGGCGCGCCGACCGCGTCAATCTCGAGACGCTGCCGCGCACGACGGGCGCCCCGGCCCTCGCGACGAACCTTTCGGTGACCGAGTACGAGATAAAGGGCGAAGGCCGCGCGATCAGCGGACGAGTCGTCCTGGATCAGTCCACCGTGGAGGGCGCCACGATCGAGCAGGGCACGATTGCGAGCTTCACGTCAAAGGGGGCGGGGGACGTGACGTACACGGCGCGGGGAGGCGTCGCCGATCTGGATCTCCGGCGTCTCGGCCGCGCCCTCGATGTGGCCGCGCTGGACGATCCCCTGTACGAGGGCCGGATCAACGGCCGGTTCGACGTGACCGGCGCCGGCACGAAGATCGACCGCATGACGCTGGATGCCTCCGGCGTACTGTCGAACACGGCGCTGGCCGGAGCGCGGCTCGACGACTTCGCCTTCGAGACCCACCTCCGGAATGGGGCACTGGAAGGTACCGTGAAGGGGCGCTTTGCCGACGTGAACCCCGCGACCGTGGCCAAACGCGCCGATCTCGAGGGGAGCGTCTCCGGATCGGCGGATCTGCGGGTGGAACTGGCGACGCTCGAGGGTCCGCTGACGCCCGAGTCCGTCGAGGCCGCCGGCCGGCTTGACATCGAGCGCTCGTCGGTCGGCGAACTGACGATCGAGCGGGCCACCGTCCAGGGCGAGTATGCCAACCGCGTGGGGAACATCACGACGCTGGAACTGGCGTCGCCGGACCTTGCCGTCAACGCGTCCGGCCGGCTCGCGCTCGATGGGGCGTCGGAGTCGTCGCTGACCTATCACATCGAGGCGACCGATCTCGCCGCGCTGGGGCGTCTCGCCGGCCGGAAGGACCTCGACGGCTCGGCGATTCTCGACGGCCGTGTGAGCGGCAACGCGGTCTCGCTCACGACCACCGGCACGCTGCAGGGCAGCAACCTGACCTACGGCGACAACAATGCCCTCGACCTGGACAGCACGTACACCGTGACGATTCCGGAGCTGACGCCCGCTGACGCGCGGGTGGAAGCGACGACCACCGCCACGTTCGTCAAGGCGGGGGGCCTTCAACTGAACGAGGTCACGGCCACTACCACCTACACGTCGCACCAGCTCGATTTCAAGGCCAACCTCCAGGAGCAGAAGCGTGAGCTGGACGCAACGGGGCGGGTGATCTTCCATCCCGATCACCAGGAGATTCATCTTCCGGAGCTCGCGATCCGCACGGAGGGCCTGGAGTGGCGGATGGCCGGAGGCGGGGATCCCCGGATCCAGTACGGCCAGGATCGCCTGACGGTCGACGACATCCGGCTGGTCAACGGTCCGCAGTCACTGGATCTGCAGGGGACGCTGGCGCTCAAGGGAGAGACGCCGACCGGAACGCTCGACGTGAAGGCGGCGAACGTCGACCTCGCCCAGCTCGAGCAGCTGCTCCTGCAGGAGCGGGGCCTCACAGGTACGCTGAGCGCGGACGCTACGATCACCGGCAGCAGCGCGGCCCCCATCGTGGACGGCCGCGTCGAGGTCAGGGAGGGCGGGTTCCGTTCATACCAGTACGAATCGCTCGTGGCCGACGTCGACTACCAGGGCAATCGGATCGGGCTCGACGCCACGCTGCAGCAGTCCCCGACGGAAGCCATCACAGCCCGCGGATCCGTCCCCATGACCCTCTTCGCGCGCGGCGAAGCCGGACACGTGGAGGAGACGCCCGAGGATCGCATCGATCTCCGGATCCAGTCGACCGCGCTCGGTCTCGGGCTGATCCAGGGATTCACGACCTCGGTGACGAACGTGACGGGGACAATCGAGGCCGACGTGCGCGTGACCGGTTCGGGCCGCGATCCTCACCTGGAGGGTCACATCGACATCCGCAACGGCGCGTTCGGCGTTCCCCTCGGCGGTACGGCCTACTCCGGGCTCGACACCCGCATCGATCTCACGACCGACCTCGTCCGCATCCAATCCTTCGACATCCTCGACGAGAACGGCGCCAGGCTGTCGGTATCGGGGCAGCTCGCGGTGCACGAGCGGAAGGTCGGCGCCGTCGACGTGAGCATCAACTCGAAGAACTTCGAGGTCATCGACAACGAGCTGGGGGACGTCGGCCTCGATTCCAGCATCCGGATCACCGGCGAACTGCGCAGCCCGCGCATCGAGGGAGAGATCCGCACGGCCACCGCCCGGATCGAGGTGGACCAGGTGCTGCAGCTGTTCTACGACCCGTACGAGGTCGACTCGATGCCGGCCGTCGTCTCGGCGGAACGGACGGTCGCGGGGAGCGGCAGCGCCGAGGAGGCGACGCGACAGGCTCTCGCGCGCGCGAGGACGACGGGCGCGGCGCCTGCCGAGCCAGTGCCGGCCGACGAGGGCGCGCCGGCGCCGGGCGGCGCCTTCGCACCGGTGAGCATGGACGTAAGGGTCGTCATTCCCGACAACCTGGTCCTCCGGGGGAACGACCTGCGGCCGGGCGGACCGACCGGCGCAGCCCTGGGAGACATCAACGTCACGGTGGGCGGCGATCTGCGCCTGAGAAAGAAGTCGGGCGGCCCCATGACGATCGTGGGGACGGCCAACCCCGTCCGCGGCACCTACACGTTCCAGGGCCGCCGGTTCGAGCTCTCCCGCAAAGGCACGGTGCGCTTCACCGGCGATGCGGAGATCAACCCGCTGCTCGACATTACGGCCGTCCGGCAGATCCCCGATTCGGGGGTCGAAGCGCAGATTCGCATCACGGGGACGACACGGGCCCCCCAGCTCGAACTGACGAGCACGCCGCCGCTCGAGCAGTCCGACATTCTCGCCATGATCATCTTCAACCGGCCGGTCAACGAGCTGGGCAGCGGGGAGCGGGCGTCGCTGGCGGCCACGGCCGGCGGCATCGCGACCGGGTTCATCGCCGCGCCGCTCGGCGAATCGATCGGCCGCGCGCTCGACCTCGATCTCTTCGAGATCACGACCACGACGGAGGATGGAGATTTCGGCGCCGGCATCACGCTCGGCCAGCAGATCGGCGACCGCGCGTTCCTGAAGTTCCGCCAGCAGTTCGGCGAGCAGAGCACGACCGAGTTCATGATCGAGTACCAGCTCGCCAGCTTCCTGCGCCTGCAGGCCACCGGCGCCCCGCAGACCAGCGGCTCCGCCAACCGCATTACGCAGCGGCGTGTGGAACGGGCCGGCATCGACGTCATCTTCTTCTTCAGCTACTAGCTGCTATCACGGCGGCTGGGTCAATTATCGCGGGATGCTTGTCAATGGCAGGCTGAGGCTTGTCAATGACAGCGTGAGGCTTGTCAATGATGCAATGCATTGGTCATTGACAGGCATCAACGGTCTCATTGACACAAGTGTCGCGTTCTCATTGACACGCGTCCACGCAGCGGCATTACCAGCGTCAGTTCTAATGCCGTCCAAGGGACGCCACTTGCACGCGGGCGT
>DASPFV010000229.1:0-14733 GCA_035620975.1 Vicinamibacterales bacterium | reverse complement strand
CATGTCGACGCGCGAGATCTGGCCGATCGTCACCGGCACGTTCGTGCGAACCGCCTCCCGGAATCCCGTCAGGGCGACCTTCACGTCATAGGGCCCCTGCAGGACGTTCGTAAAGCTGTAGGCCCCCTCCGCGTTCGTCGTCGCCTCACGCGTGAGGTTCGTTTCCGTGTTGACGATCGTGACCGTCGCACCGGGGATCAGGGCCCCCTGGGCGTCCCTGACAACCCCGATGATGCTGCCGTACAAAACCTGCGCAAGGGCCGAACTCGCCGCCAGCACGATGGCGAGCCCGAGCACAAGGGCGATGGGACCGCGTAACCGTCGAGACTTGAGCCGGCCAGAATCACTCACAGGTCTCCTCCCCTCCGTGGAAGTGTTTTTGCGGGCACGGCACCCTCGGGCGGCCAGAATCTGCCTGGTTCCGAGCATCGAACCCAGGCCGCGGGGATGCCTTCACGGTGGTCGTACAAGGGCGCCGCCGGCTGAGGTGACGCCCAGGGCGATACCGTAGCACCGTACCAGTACCTAGTGCAACTAGATTAGATTCGACGTATTAGCCCGTCAAATGGCTTGGATTCGCGTGCGGGCAGATTGCGCAAGGGGCCAGACCCAAGGGAGAGGACCTTGCCCAGCCACTCAGCCGGGCGGCGGCGCCCGGCTTCGCGAATGGCCGGGCACGACACGGCTCAGGACCAGTAGGCCTGGCGGCCGACACCCTGGACAGGAATTGCCTGAGCTGCAAGGACTTCGTGCTGGAGCGCGTACATGCAGGCCGCGGCCTCGTCGATCCGTCGGACAAAGGCGATCGAACCCTGCAGAATCGGCTTGAGGCGTTCCCGGTCCTGGATCCGGGCCTTCGGGTACTCGTGCTCGACGACGAGATGCGTGTTGGCGACGTCCAGCTGAAGGAGCTCCCTGGCCGCGAGCTGGTGGTCGAGCCAGTCCACGGAGCGATTCTGGAGGTAGGCCAGCGGATCGTGCCGGGCCGTCCCGGGGAGCTCGTGCTCGCAGAGGACGATCTGCTTCTTCCAGGCGTTCAGCTGGTCGGCCGGCCTGTCCGAAGGCTTCCCCTCGTGCCAGTCGCCGCGCTCGACAGTCTGACCTCCGTAGCCCCAGGCGGCCACTCCCTTCGGGTCGATGACCTGGCCCTTCACGTGGAACCCGCCGATCAGGAAGTTGTATCCCGTGTCTTTCAGGTACTGGAAGATCGATCGGGTGTCCTGTCCCATCAGGATGGCGTGCGACGGATCATAGTGAATGCGGAACTGATCGCCGACGCCGTGCTTCTCGCAGATGCGGTGCAGGGCAATCCACGTCCCCGGCGAATACGCGATGTTGTTGTGCCAGTTGTCGCCGGTGGTCCATCCGGGCATGGGGCACTGCTCGACCCTGTAGGTCAGCCCCCGCTCCTTGGCGGCCTTCAGGAGCGGAATGAACTGCTCCTCGAAGTCGAGGAGGTTCTGGTCCATGCTGTGCCGCTGGTTGCGCCCGACGAACCCGCAGACGGCGTTCACCCCGAGGAGCGCTGCGGCGTCGAACACCCGCAGCATGAAGTCGTGCTTCTTCCGGCGCACCGCCGGATCGTCGTGCAGGAGATTGTCGAAGTAGCCGACGTCGGACAGCCCGATGCGGTTCGTCTCGAGCGCGGAGCGAACGCGGCGCGCCCGCTCGTTGTCGAACGGCTTCCGGAGGTCGAGCGTGTTCGCTACCGGATCGAGCATCGCCTCGGGCGGCACGTCCGTCTCGGTCGGGTGCAGCGCCGCCGACAGCTGGATGTAATCGGCTCCCAGCTCTCTGGCGAACGCCACCCACTCCTCGATAGCGCGATCCGGATCGGGGTCGCGCACCTCACGCGGTGTCAGCTCCTGGAGAGCCGCCGTGAGGACGCCCACTTTCATGAACAATGGCGTGAACGGTGTGATGGACATGGTTGTTCCTGGTCAGCTGCCGGCTTCCGGCGCCCGCTGCGGAAAGCCGCGCGCCGCGGGCATGTCTTCAGTAGTCGACCTGCTTCCAGACTCCGCCGGCCCTGGCGCTCGCGAGGATGGATTCGACCACGCAATTGGCGCGGTAGCCGTCCTCGAAGGTCGCGAACGCGGGCGGATGGGGATCGCTCGGCTTGCGCCCTTCCGCGATGAACCCGTAAATGTCTCTCATGAGGTTGCAGAACGCGTCGGCCCACGCCTCCTGGTGACCGCCGGGCAGGTGCGCGTAGCGGCCGGCCGGCGGATCGAGCAGCGACGGATCCTTCTGCAGGATCTCGTTCGGCCGGTCCCGGTGGCCGATCCACAGCTCGTTCTGGTGCTCCTGGCGCCAGCGCAGCGATGCGGCCGCCCCGCAGATTTCGAGGACGAGATCGTTCTTGTGACCCGCACAGACCTGGCCGACCGAGAAACTCCCTTTCGCCCCGTTATCGAAGCGTACCAGGACAGATGCCAGATCCTCGACCGCGATGTCGACGACCTCGACGTCCTCTCCGGCACCGGCAGCCTGGAATGCCTCGCGGGAGCCGCGCGGCTTCTTGCGCTTCGGAATGGCCGTCGTGATGTCGCCGAGGACGTGCGTAATCCGCAGCCCGCTGATGTGCTGCGCCAGGTCGCACCAGTGCGATCCGATGTCGCCCAGGGCCGACGAGCTGCCGCCCTTGTCGGGCTCGAGGCGCCAGGAGTAGTCGGTATCCTTGATCAGCCAGTCCTGGAGGTAGTAGCCGTGCAGGAATCTCGGGGCCCCGATGCGCCCTTCCGCGATAGCGTGCTTCGCCTGCTGAACCAGCGGATTCCCCCGGTAATTGAACGTCACGGCGTGCACGATGCCCGCGCGCGTGGCCTGGTCGACCAGCGACTTCGCCTCCGCCGCCGTCACCGCCAGCGGCTTGTCGGACACGACGTGCTTCTTGCGCGCGATTGCGGCCGCGTTCACAGGAAAATGCAGGTAGTTGGGCGTGGCGTTGTGCACCACGTGCACGTCGGGGTCGTCCAGCAGCGCCTCGTAGCTGCCGTAGGCCTTCGGCACGCCCATGGCCTCGGCCTTCTTTCGCGCCGATGCCTCGCTGCTGCCAGCCACCGCCACGACGTCCACGTACCCCAGCCGCCGGACCGCATCGATGTGATGAGGGCCGACGAATCCCGCCCCGACGAGTCCCATTCCGATCCGTTTCACGCCGCCCCCCTCCGCCACAGAAGAACACGGATTCTCTCAGCCACGGACGAACACGGACACCACTTGATCTGTTCGCCACGGACGAACACGGACGAACACGGAAAAGACACGGAAGCATACAGGAAGTAACAGGGCGCGGTCATCACCAGCCCATCATTTTGAATCGGATCGTTGACGCTCGGGGGAGCCGGACGGTAACATCGATCTACAGTAACTGCTTTTCTTAAGAGGAGTTCCATGCGCCCCGCACTACCCTCCTGGATCGGTCAGACCTTCGCCGGGCTGGTCCTCGCCCTACTGCTGAACGCGGCGTTCGGAACGACGGCCGCCGGCGAAGCTCAGGGTCAGTCCGCTCCCGCGGCTCCGTCACCGGTGAGCGGCGATCGCTGCAGTCCCGGGTTCAGCGGATCGCCCGAGACCGGCTGCGTCGACGTCAACGAGTGTGCAACGGAGAACGGCGGGTGCAGCCGCTTCGCCCGGTGCCAGAATCTTCCAGGGTCACGCACCTGCGGGTCGTGCCCGGATGGCTATGCCGGCGATGGGTACCTCGGCTGCTTCGACGTGAACGACTGCCCGGCGGGCGACTGCAGCAGCAAGATCCCCGCGGTGCCCGAGAACGACGAGCCCCCGGCGGTCACGTCTTCGGGCGACGTCACCGTTGCCGCCTCGTCGGAGGCCGGCGCGACGGCCACGTTCAAGGCGACAGCCACCGACAAGGTCGACGGAACGATTCAGGCGTTCTGCTCGCCCCGATCCGGCTCGACGTTCAAGGTGGGCCGCACGACAGTCACGTGCTGGGCCTACAACACGCGCGGCGAGATCGGTCGGACGACGTTGTCCGTGACGGTGACTGCGGCGCAGTAGCCTCACTGCGTGTCAGACTCGGCTCCGCCAGCGTCCGGCGAATCTGACAAGGTCGTGCACAGCCGCTGCCAGCGCGCCGCGAGCGGGGCTGTCCGCGCCGCGGCAGTTCAACCCTTCCCCACGACGCGTCGGACGCGGTCCACGGCGTCCCGGACCGCAGGCGCGTCGTTCGCGAGCCGATCCAGCTCGCCACAGGCGGCGGCATCTCCGGAGAGGCAGAGCACTGCGGGCGCCAGGTACCCCCGCGGGTTTTCCCGGAGATTGCGTCGCGCTTCGTCCAGGATGCGCGGCGCGTCGGCCGCGCGCAGCCGCGCGGCAATGGCGAACGGATCCACGCCCGGCAGTACCACGCCGTACTCGTTCCGGTGGATGCGCGTGTCGTACGCGCCCCCTCGCCTGATGACGATCTGGGCGGCTTCGTCCCAGTAGACGGTGGCCCACGTGCGTCGCGGGAAACGGCCGACGCCCGACAGCTCGCCTGGACGCGCAAGCGACAGCACCGCCCAGTCCACCGGGGAGGTGAGCGCATCCCACGTCTCCTGGTGCCCGGATGCACGGACGATGGCGCGAAAGAAGCCGGGCGGAGCGGCCTGGAGCCGGCTGTCCTGGAAGATCCGGACGTCCGGGTACAGCGACCAGGCGAGATAACCGCCCAGGTTGTTGCTGTTGAAGACCGGCCCTTTCAGCCCCTCTCGCCGCGCGAACGCCACCGCGCCTTCCGAGAAGAAACCAACCGGCCGCACGGCCGCGTCGCCCGCGCGCAGCTCCGTGGCGAGCACACGCAGAGGCACTCGCGAGGACGCTGCGGCGACCACGGCGGCCGTGATCAGCAGGGCGCGGCGATCGAGACCGTGCTCCAGCAGCGCGGCGAGCCTGGCCGTCACGGCGGGTGCGGAGGCCAGGAAAACGAGCGGCGTGAGGCGCAGGTAGCGGGCGCCCAGCGCGCCGAACACGAGCAGCAGGAGCGCGTCGCCAGGGTGGAACCGCCTGGGCGGCAGCACGAGCAGCAGCCCGGCCGCCGACAGGTAGATCCAGAACGCCCGGTAGTTTGGCAGATAGGGCGGCTGAAGTTCGGCAATGTCGAGCATCGCGGGCACGGTGGTGTTTTCGAGGAGGTACTGCCAGAGTCCCCAGCCGTACGGGGTTGCCAGTGTCGCCACCACGCAGCCGAGCACGATGAGGATCGCGCGGCCGGCTTCGGCACGCGCCCACCACCGGGGCCAGAGCCACTCCGAAAGGGCGGCAACGCCGAGCAGCACGACGCCGAAGACGGCTTCCACGTGGAAGTTGCTCCACAATGCGACCAGCGGAATCGTCGACCAGAGCGGCTGGGCGGAGCCGCGCATGCGCGCCCGCGCCAGTGCGAGCGAACAGGCGGCCATGCCGGCGAGCGACACGAGATGGGGACGGGGGATCGCGCGCGGCTCGATCACGAAAAAGCCGAGCAGCAGGACGGAAGCGGCCGCCGCTGGCGGGCCGTGGGCGCGACAGGCCATGTAGCTCAGTCCCAGCGCGAGCGCGACCAGGAGGCCCTGCAGCGACTGGATTGCCGCTCCGCCGCCGAACGACCAGGCGCCGAACGCCACCGTGTCGAACAGCCAGGCGGTGTAGTGCTGCCGGTACTCAGGGTGGAGGAAGCTGAAGACGTTGGAGCGTACCAGCCGGCCGGCGGCATCCTCTCGCCCCTGAGCGAGATGCCACCAGAGATCGGGCTCGTAGAACCCGCGCGCGCTCAGGGCCACGGCGCCCGCGGCGAGCGCGATGAGCAGCGCCGCGCGGGGGAGGCGCTGGGTGGCCGTGTCCCATCGGGATGCGTTCTTCAGCATCCCGTTCCTGCAGAATGCGTGTCAGCATCCTGCCAGCTCACGGCAGGAGCGTGATCCCCGAGACGGTCATCAGCGGCTGCTGACCCGTGACCTGCGCATTCCTGAACACGATGTAGAGGTCGTGGAGTCCTGCCGTCGGCTTGAGTTGAACGACCACCGGTGCGGGGCCTGTGCCGCGGCCCCGCCCGCGGCCGCCGGCGCGGCCACCTGCCGCCTGCACTTCGCTGGCCGTCGGCCCGCTCGCGCGACCGCCGCCACCCACGCTGCCCTGGCCGATGACTGGCCCCGTCGGCGAATCCAGGCGCACTTCGAGCGTGCCGCCGGCATGGCCGCCCCGCGGCGGCGCCTGCGCCATCACCTCGGCCCGACCCATGCCGGTGAGATCGATCTGTCGGAAGCCGATGTGGGAGTTCGCGCGCGGAACGATCGTCCCGGCGTTGCCGCGGCCGGTGGCTGCCACGACCCCGCTCTGGATGTCGGCGGACGACACGCTGAGCGTCGGACTGCGCAGGACGCGCATCGCCTCCGCCGTCTGCGCCGGGAGCTTGTTCGCCCCTCTGTCGGTGTACACAGCCCTGATGACGACGCTTCCCCTGCCGGTGTCGCCTTCGGGAATCGCCGGCGTGAAAGTGCCGCTCAGAGGCAGCCTGGCGGTGTCGCGGCTGCCCAGCATGTAATGCACCATCTCCCGCGCCTCGTGGGCCGTGATCAGCGGATGCGCGGGCATGACCTCCCCGCCCCACACGCCCGTGCTGCCGTCGCGCACTTTCGCCGCCAGGCGACTCAGCGTCTCGGCATCCGGCTGGTACTTCTCGGCGAGCTGGGCGAACGTGGGTCCGCGCGACTTGCCCTCGCGATTGTGGCACGTGGCGCAGTCGCTCCTGGCCATGAGCGCGCGGCCCACGGCGAAGCGGGTGGACGCGTCGACGGGCGCCTGTCCCTGCCTGAGCGCGTCCACGTCGAAGCCCTCGGGAACGTAATCGATGCTGAGCGCCACCTGCTCGGGCCCAATTCCCTTCGCCAGCGAGCCATCCTCGCGATCGGACACCTGCACCGAGTAACTGAGCGTCGTCCCCGGCGTGAAGAACGTGCGGTTGGTGAGCGGCGTCACGTCGATCGAGACGCGCGGCGGTTCATTGCCCGCGATGACGTCGAGTGACGCGCTGCCCTCCGCCCCCGCAGGGTCCTTCACGGTGAGCGTGGCCACGTAGATGCCGTTGCGGTCGAAGCCGATCGTCGGGTTGGGCCCCTTGAACACCCGCGGCTCCCCGCCTTCCGCCGACTCGACGGTCCACTCGTACGTGAGCGGATCGCCGTCGAAGTCCTGTGTCCCGGCCGAGGAGAACGCGATTTTGAACGGGGCGATGCCGCCGGTCCGGTCCGCCGTGATCTGCACGCTCGGCGCACGGTTTCCGCTGGTGTACTCGATGCGCACGAGCTGGGAGTCGGGGCTCTTCGCAAACCAGGTGCTGCCGTAGTCCAGCACGTAGAAATCGCCGTCCGGCCCGAACTTCGCGTCGATCGGCTCGACCGGCTTGTAGGACGGCAGGAATCGCTCCATCGACACGTAGTTCGATTGCTCGTCGAGGGTAATCACCATGATCCAGCCGCGCGAGAAGTCCGAGACGAACCACTTCCCTTCGTAATACTCCGGGAATGGCCGCTTCGCGTCTCTGAAGTCGGCCCGGTGATAGATCGGCCCGCCGTTGGCGGAGCGGGCGCCGCTGCCCACCTCCGGGAACTTCTCGGACGGCCCGTACGGATACGAGATGAAGGCCGGCTGCGCCGGCGGCAGCTCGCGCAGCCCCGTGCTGTTCACGGAGTCGTTGATCGGCCTGGCCGGGTCCTTCGGCTGCAGCGGCTGCCCCTTGAAGAAGTCGAAATAGGGAAACGCGTGATTCTCGCCGACGAAGTACGGCCAGCCGAAGTTGCCTGGACTGCGAGCCTGGTTCAACTCGTCGTAGCCGCGCGGGCCGATCTCCGTGTCTTCGTTGGCGTCGGGCCCCACCTCTCCCCAGTACAGGTAGCCCGTGCGGCTGTCGATGGACGGCCGCCAGGGGTTGCGGTTGCCCATCGTGTAGATTTCCGGCCGCGTGCGGGCCGTGCCGGGCGGGAAGAGGTTGCCGGCCGGGATGGTGTACGTCCCGTCCGGCTCCGGGTGGATCCGCAGGATTTTCCCGCGGAGATCGTTGGTGTTCGCGGAGCCGCGCTGATCGTCCCACGGCGTCCGGCCCGGGCGCTCGTCGGTCTGTGCGCTGAGCGAGTTGGCCGTGTTGTTCCCTACCGTGACGTAGAGATTCCCCTGCCGATCCCAGGTCATGCCGCCGCCCGTGTGGCAGCACTGCTCGCGCTGCACGCCATACTCGAGCAGCACGATTTTCGACTCGGCAATCAGCTCCTCGCCGATCAGCTCCCAGCGGGCTAGCGTGTGCTTCGTGACCTCGGGGTCGGCGTACAGCATGTACACCCAGTGGTTCTTCTCGAAGCCCGGATCGAGGGTGAAACCGACCAGTCCCTCCTCGGCCTCCCGCTGCACGCCCGCGGCGTTGGTGTACTTCGTGTTCACCGGAATCGTGGCGATCAGCTTCACGGTCTTCGTGACCGGGTCGTACATCTTGAGCCGGCCCTTGCGCTCGATGATGAACACGCGGCCGTCCCTTGCCACGTCGAACGTCATCGGCTCGTCGAGCTCTCCGGGCGGAACGAGCACGACGGGCGTGAACCGGTTGTCGTCCGGCTTCGCGGCTCCGGGCGCGGTGGCGGACTGCGAGCCGGCCGCGCCCCGGGCGGCGGGCACCAGCGCAACGATGCCGGCCGCCAGCAGCACGGCGAGCGACAGAGCCATCCAGAACGAAGGCGGTCGGGGTCTCGGCGTCGTCATGGCTTCCGAACAGCTCCTGATCCTCGAGAAAACTGCAATCGATTGCACCGCGCGGACACGCCGGCCGCGGCGCCGGCTAATTGCTTGTACTACAGGCGCCTGCGGTGATCAATGCAACCGTGGCGAACCCGAGGTAACCGGCCGGCCAGCGGGGGCCACGAGGTGAATCGCATATGATGTGTGCACCTTTCCCCGGGGGGACCGTGTCGACCATCTACGCCGTCGCCAAGCGTGCCGGGGTTTCGACCGCGACCGTATCCCGTGTGCTCAGCCGGCCGCAGGTGGTCACCCCAACGACCCGTGATCGGGTGCTCCAGGCCATCGAGGATCTCAGTTACGCGCCCAACTCCGCCGCGCGGAATCTACGCACGCTCAAGTCCGGCAAGCTGCTCGTCACGGTGCCGGACATCTCGAACCCGTTCTTCGCGCTGATCCTGCAGGGCATCGAGGATGCCGCCCAGCGGGCCGGGTACGCTGTCCTGCTGGGCGACACGCAGCACAACGCGAAGCGCGAGGAGCGCTACGCGCAGATGCTCAAGCACAAGGAGGCCGACGGCCTGATCTTCCTCGGACACCGTCTCCCGAAAGCCGCCGCCGAGCTCGTCCGGACACTCTCACCCCGGTGCGCGCCGATTGTGAACGGGTGCGAGTTCAGCCCGCACCTGGGCGTTCCCGGAGTCCACATCGACAACGCCAAGGCGGCCGCCGAAGCCATGGATCACCTCTACGCGTTGGGCCACCGCCGGGTCGGGGTCGTCACGGGACCGCTTCTGAGCCCGCTCAGCCGTGACCGCCTGCGCGGCACGCGAGCGCGCGCGGCCGCGCAGCACGCGGAGGACGAGCTCATCATCATCCCGGGCGACTTCTCCATCGAATCCGGGGTGACGGCGGGGGAGGAGCTCCTCTCAGCGGCGAACCGTCCGACGGCCGTCTTCTGCTTCAACGACGAGATGGCCATGGGCGTCGTCGAAGCCGCCCGGGCGCGCGACGTGCGTGTCCCCGAGGAACTCTCGGTCGTGGGGTTCGACGATATCCGCTTCGCGAGCCATGTCAATCCGCCGCTGACGACCATCGCCCAGCCGATGCGGGAGATCGGCGAGAGCACCGTACGCATGCTGCTGATGATTCTCGAAAACCCCGAGATCTACCCGGTCCCGCTCACCTTGCCACACACTCTCGTGGTGCGCGGCAGCACGGCGCCGCCCCCCGAACGTCACTTCGCCGTTGGCGGATAGGTCTTGGAGAACCCGTTTCGTGCGTTCGTGACGGTGAACGAGCCGTCTGCCTGGGCGGAGATCCTGATCCAATAAGCGGGAGCGTGCGCGGCCGCGGCCCCGCCCCCTCTGCCGCCGCCCGGACGACCCTGCGCGGGAGCGACCCCCGGCGTTCCTGGGCCAGCCGCGAAGGGCGCAGGTGCTGGTGGCGGCCCGGCCGACGGCGCTGGCGCGGCCGGCGGCGTGCCCGGCGCTCCGGTGCCACCTCCGGCGGGCGGTGTGGCGCCAGGACCGGGGCCTCCGCGGCCGGGCCCCCCGCCCCGCGGTCCAGGCGGGTTGGTCAGCACGCTGGCTATCGTGGCCGGATCGTCGACGTTGGCGATGAAGACGCCGGCAGAGTTGTGCTCGACTCCGGCGTTCCAGGACCAGTGCGACTGCCAGATGTCCTGAAGACGCGGCGAGGACCGCATTATCTGAAAGGCCTGAACCGCGCCGCCTTTGCGGGTGCCGTTCTGCATGACGGCCACTCGCGGCTGCACACCGTGCACGAGCTGTGGCGACCCCGACGCGTCCAGGCCGTGATGGGTGACGAGATAGAGATCGACCTGCCCGACCGGGTTGTCCGGGCACATGAGATCGGCTTCGTTGTTCCAGAGCAGGTCGCCGAGATCGATGGCCCGGAAGCGGCCGTACGCGATCACGCTGCCGAGTGATTGCGCGTTCTCGGGGTCGCGCGCGTTCTCCTTGGGTGTAAACGTCGCGCAGGCCGGGTTCGCCGCGCCGCCGCCAGGCAGCGGCTGCTCGAGGACCTTCCCCGCCGACGTCACGATCCTCCAGTCGAGCCCCGCGACCGGCAGACGGTCGCCCGGCTTCACGACGGTGTGCTTCGCTTTGGCGCGCGCCTCGGCATACGCCTGCTGGAAGTCGGGAACCTGCTCCCGCTCCTCCACGCTCGGCCCGTGATCGACGTAGTGGGCGATGGGGATCCGTTTGGCCAGTTCCTGCATGCCGCCGATGTGATCGACGTGGTAGTGAGTGCTCACGAGATAGTCGATCTGCTTCAGACCGGCGTCCTCGATGGCCAGCATGATCCGGTCGGTGTCGCGTCCTCCCGGATTCCCGCTGTCGACCAGCACCGACTCGCCGGACGGCGCGACGAACAGCGTGGCCTTTCCGCCTTCCGTATCGACTACGTAGATATCGAGCACCTTGGGATTCTTGCTCTGGGCAGACGGCCCCGCCACACCGAATACCAGGGCCGCACCGAGGAGCGCTGCCAGCTTGGAGTTCATTGGTTCAATTCAAGGTTCAGGGTGCAAGGTTCAAGGTTCAAGGTTCAGGATTCAGGGTGGCAATCCGCGTCCAGCTTAATACGACGGGCGGGCTTCGTCCGTGTCGCCCCCTGCACCGGGCTCGGGACGGGATTCGCCCTTCACCCTTCACGCCGGCGGGGTCCGGGCTCGATCGCCACGATGGGCTACAATGGCGCCCCGATCGAGGCACTATGACCCGACTCGCCGCGGCCTGCGGGCTGTTCGCGCTCACCATCCTCCCGGTTGCGCCGGCGACGCAGTCGCCCTACGCCGTGACCGAAAAGGGTCCGGTATTCGAACTGCGGGATGCGCGGGCGGACACGACCGTGTCAATCGTTCCCTCGGTGGGCAACGTGGCGGTCAGCATGCAAGTCAAAGGTGCGGAAATCCTGCGCTTCCCGTACGCGTCGGTCGAGGAGTTCAGGAAAGCGCCGCGCCTGAGCGGCATTCCCTTCATGGGCCCCTGGGCCAATCGGCTCGACGAGCTGGGGTTCTACGCCAACGGCCGCCACTACACGTTCAACCCGGAGCTGGGGAATGTACGCGGGCCGCGACCCATCCACGGCTTCCTCTCGTCGACCTCGCGCTGGCAGGTCTCCGGCTCGGGCGCCGACTCGTCGGCGGCCTGGATCACGAGCCGGCTGGAGTTCTACCGCGAGCCGGACTGGATGGCCCAGTTCCCCTTCGCCCACGTGGTCGAAATGACCTATCGGCTTCGCGAGGGCGCGCTCGAGGTCGCCACACGCATCGAGAACCTGAGCGCCCAGCCCATGCCGGTCTCGATTGGCTACCATCCCTACTTTCAGCTCACCGACTCGCCACGCGATGCCTGGGTCGTCTCGCTCGGCGCGCGCACCGAGTGGCTTCTGTCGCCTGACAAGATTCCGACCGGGGAGACCCGGCCCATCGCGGAGATGTTCACGGATCCCGCCAGGATCTCGCTCAAGGACTTCGATCTGGATCACGTATTCGGGGACCTCGTCCGCGACGAGTCCGGACGCGCGGTCATGTCGGTCAAGGGACGCTCACAGCAGCTCGACGTCGTCTTCGGTCCGAATTACCGGGCGGCGGTAGTGTACGCCCCCCGGCCCAGGGTGGCCGCCGGAGCGGCTGGCACCACACCAGCCCAGAACTTCATCTGTTTCGAGCCCATGGTCGCCATCACGAATGCGATGAACCTCGCGCACAGGGGGCTGTACAAGGAGCTGCAGAGCGTCCCACCCGGCGGCGTCTGGGAGGAGTCGTTCTGGATCAGGACGAGCGGTTTTTGACACCAAGGAGCAGGCGTGGCGCACAGGAACGTGCTCGAGTCGTTTCGAATCGATGGCAAGCGGGCCCTGATCACGGGCGGAGCCAGAGGGCTGGGACGGACGATGGCGATGGCCCTGGGAGAAGCGGGCGCGGATGTCGCGCTGGCCGGGCGGAGCATCGCTGCGTGCGAACAGGCTGCCCGAGAGATTGCCGCAGCCACGGGCCGGCGCGCGCAGGCGTTTGGCGTGGACGTCACGAAAGCGGCAGACGTCGAGCGGCTGGCCGCCGATGTCGAATCGCAGGTGGGCCCGGTCGACATTCTCGTCAACAACGCGGGCACGAACATCCGCGGGCCAATTGAACAGCTCTCGGAGGCTGACTGGGACACCGTGATTGATACCAACCTGAAAGGCCCGTTCCTCTGCGCGCGCGCCATCGGCCCCGGGATGGTGAAGCGCGGATGGGGCCGCGTGATCAACCTCGGTTCGGTGCTCGGCGTAATCGCCCTTGCCGGGAGGGCCCCTTACGCTTCGTCGAAGGCCGGCATCATCAATCTCACGCGGGTACTCGCGCTCGAGTGGGCCGGGACCGGCGTCACCGCCAACGCGATCTGCCCGGGTGCCTTCGGGACCGAGTTGAACCGGCAGCTGCTGGATGATCCGGTCAAGTACCAGGAATTCGTGAAGCGAATCCCGATGGGCCGGTGGGGAGAGCTCGACGAGCTGGCCGGAGCCGTCGTGTTCCTGGCTTCCGATGCCTCGACCTACGTCACCGGGAGCACCCTGTTCGTCGACGGGGGCTGGACGGCACGATGAACCGGCCGCGGAAGTAGGCCGCCTGAATGGGAAGTGGGAAGGGGGGAAATTGAGAGGAGGGAGGCGCTCCGGTGCCCGTTGCATCTTCGCAGGAAGGTCGTTCTCGACTACCTGACGCCCCCAGCCTGGTCCGTGTCTGTCCGTGTTGTTCCGCGACTGCCTTCGTTCGGTGTTTTTTCGTGGCTCTACGATGCCCCTAGGGTCCGGGTTTTTCCGTGGCTGTAAACGATTGCAAGCCGTGGTCGAACGTGCTAGTTTCTGCCCCGGCGGAAACGAGGTGCTTATGATCCGCGTCCGGTCCCCCCGCCTCGCGCTGGCACTTGTGCTGTGCACGGCCTGGATTCTCCACGCAGCGGTCGCGGCGCAGCGCGCCCTGACGTCTCAACAGACCGCGGCCGCGATGACTACCGCGGCGCAGAAGTGGCTCGACGGCCTCACCCCGGACCAGCGGCAGCAGGCCACGCTGGCCCTCGACAACGAAGACCGGCTGCGCTGGAACTTCATCCCCACGAACATGTTCCCGCGCAAGGGCGTGCCGATCAAGGAGATGACCGACGTCCAGCGAAAGCTCGCGCACGAATTGCTCAAGGCGGGCCTCGGCCAGCGCGGGTACCTGACAGCCACGGCCATCATGGAGCTCGAGACGATTCTGCACGCGATCGAGAACTCCGGCGGCCGACAGGGCCGCAACGTGCGGGACCCGGAGCTGTATTTCTTCACGGTGTTCGGCCAGCCGACGCCCAAGGGGGCGTGGGGCTGGCGCGTCGAGGGCCACCACGTCTCGCTCCACTTCACCGTCGCCGACAACGCGCTGGTCGCCAACACGCCGGCGTTCTTCGGAACGAATCCCGCCGAGGTCCGGGAAGAAGGACCGAAGAAGGGCCTGCGCATCCTCGGAACGATGGAGGACACGGCGCGTGCTCTGCTGGCGGATCTCGACGAGAAGCAGGTCGCCGCAGCCACCATCAATGCGACTGCCCCGAACGACATCGTGACTGGTACGACCGTCAAGATCGATCCGCTGACGCCGCCGGGGCTGGCCGCCGGGGCGATGACGGCTTCTCAGCGCGAGCTGCTGATGAAGGTCGTCGAGAGCTACACGGCACAGATGGCCGGGGACGTAGCCGCGATACGCCTGGCCGCCATCCGGCAGGCCGGCGTGGAGAAGATTGCGTTCGCCTGGGCCGGGCCGACGGAGCCGGGCAAGCAGCACTACTACCGGGTGCAGGGACCGACGTTCCTGATCGAGTACGACAACACCCAGAACAACGGCAATCACGTGCACAGCGTCTGGCGGGATTTCAACGGCGACTTCGGCCGGGATCTGCTCCGCGAGCACGTGGTGTCCGTGGCGCACTGACCGCCGGGGTCAGGTCTTGCATTGCCACATTCGGAAGGTCGGCAATGTGG
>DASPFV010000228.1:0-11382 GCA_035620975.1 Vicinamibacterales bacterium | reverse complement strand
TTCATGAGCGTCGTCTTGCCGGAGCCGTTCGGTCCGACGAGGCTCGTGAGGCCCGGCGGGATGTTCAGCGTGACGCGATTCACCCCGAGCACCTCGCCGTAGAACTTCGAGACCTCGTCGAATATCACCGCGGGGGGCTTCCCGCCTTCGCCAAGGCTACGGCGGGCAAGCGCGGGATCGTTCGCAATCGGCCGCTCCGCCTTGGGCGCCGCAGTGCTGAGCGCGGAGGCGGCTCGCGTGTCGCACTCGCTGCGCTCGTGCGCTGGCGCTGAGGGCCGGGCACCTACCGGATCAATCCGGCCGTTGTTCACCGGATCACCTCCACAGGCCGCAGCTTGCGCTCGATCACCACGACGAGCAGCAGGGCCATCGTCGCGAGCGCCCACAGCGACGCCCCTGGGCCAGGGCCTTCGACCGGCTCGACGCCCAGCAGCGCGCACCAGACCTGGTTGACCGCCCAGGCCGGATCGATGATGTGCCCCCATGTCACCCTGAGGACGTTGTCGATCATCTCGGCGACGCCGCTCAGGATGAAGAAGAACGCCAGGCTCACCGCACCTGCGACGACACGCCACTTCACGTAAGCCGAACTGGCCATCGCGACCAGGCTCAGGATCAGCAGCCACACGAGAAACCCGGCGACCATCCCTGCACCAAGCGTCCAGTTCGCCTGGAACCACGCGGCGCCGGCCAGCGCCACCTGCAACCCGAACAGGACGAGGCCCGGAATCCATGTGATCACCGAGAGCATCCCGACGAGCACCGTCAGCCGGGCAAGGGCGTAGCTCCAGCGCGTGAGCGGCCGGCTGAAGTAGAGCGGCAAGGCATTGTTGGCGAGATCCGGCGCAATCAGGCCCGGCCCCGCCAGCGCCGCGAGGAAGACCGCGAAGCCCGCCTGGACGTACATGAAAATCGAGAAGAACCGGCCGTCGACCTGGATGAACTGACGAAAGTCCTCCTCGAGTCCGTACAGCAGCTCCGCGTGATTCGTGAGATAGATGAAGCCGGCGCACAGGACGGGCCACACGAACGCCAGCATCGTGAGCAGGAGGACGAGACGCTGCTGGTAGAGCCTTCGCCAGGCGTAGCGGGGCAACACCAGGAATCTGGTCCATCGCCCCGTGAGGGGTCCCGCGTACCGCTGGTAGCCTCGCTTGTAGACTGCCATGTAGTCAACTTTGATCCGAAGGACGCCGCCGCGTCCGCCTTCGCGCGCGTCGTGCCAGGCGCGCTACGGCGAGACCTCGCCGAAGCCGCCAGGCGGCGAAGGCGGGCCCTCTCCAGGCGTGTGTGCCAGGTGTCCCATGGCTTTCAGGAAGATCTCCTCGAGCGTGTCCCTGCGGTGTGTGAGCTTCCGCACCAGGAGATCCTGCCGCCCCACGAGCCTCCAGATGGCTTCGACCTCGACCCCGGGCGGCAGGACGATGCGCCAGCGGCCGTGGCCCTCGGGCACCCCCTCGGCCCCGATCTCGGGCAGCGATGCGCGCAGGTTGCCATCGTCGCCGGTGACCTCGAGCTCGACGAAGCTCCGGTTCGACCGCCGCTCTTCCTCGAGGTTGCAGTGATGGACGATCAGGCCGTCTTTCATGATCACGGCTTCGTCGCACACATCCTCGATGTCGCGCAGCAGGTGGGAGCAGACGAGCACGTTCATCCCCTGCTCGTTCTTCATCTCGGCGATCAGCTTGAGCATGCGCCGGCGCGCGGCCGGATCGAGGCCGTTGGTCGGTTCGTCGAGCACGACCAGCTCCGGACCGTGCACGATCGCCTGGGCGAGCTTCGCCATCTGCTTCATCCCGAGCGAGTAGGTCCGGAGCTCCCGGTAACGCGCCTCCCCGAGCCCCACGTGGAAGAGGACCTGGTGGGCCTTCTCCAGCGCCGCCTCGGGCGGGAGGCCGGAGAGCTCGGCCATCTGGCGGAGGAAGGCGACTGCCGTCATGTCACCGATGAACGAGTCGTTCTCGGGCATGTAGCCGATGCGCGAGCGCGCCTCGCCCCTGCCGCGCCGGCAGTCGAGGCCGAGAATGCAAGCGCGCCCGGCGCTCGGCCGCAGAAAGCCGAGCAGGGTCAGGATCAGCGTGGACTTCCCTGCTCCATTGGGGCCCAGCAGCCCCACCGCCTTGCCGGTACCTGAAACGCCCAGGCGGCAGGTGATCCCATGCAGGATCTCCCGCCGCCCCAGCCGGACCTTCAGGTTCTCGAGTTCTACGACAGGGACAGTAATCAAGTCGTCACTGTACGGTTCCGGGGTCCAGTTTGGTCGAGGGGCTTCGCCCCTCGAACTCCCCTACACGCTTCCGCCTTCGCCAAGGCTCCGGCGAGACCTCGCCGTAGCGGTCGCCCGCTATTCCCGCGACCGCGAGGCGGGCTCTCACTGCAGCGGCTCACCGGCGCCGCTGAGACGCTCGAGCAGCATCATGTCCATGATCACGCCCGCCAGACGAGCGCGGCTGGCGGCATGGATCCGTTCTGCCGCTCCGTCGAACACCACGAGAGTCGGCTCGCGTGCCGCCAGCAGCTCCTTCACCGACGGGCTCTGGATCAGACCCGAAAGAAGCCCGAGCGCCCCTTTCGCGTTCAGCCAGCCGAAGGCGGCCGGGTGGATTCCGGCAGACGAAGGGAGCTGGTCCAGGAACTCCGGCGACCAGACGAGCTGGGCGCCGCCGTTCCGGGTCGCGATGGCACGCTCGGCGGCCGCCCGATCCGACGCCGCCACCATGTATCCGCGATCGTAGGTCCAGGTCAGGCCGAAGGGAAGCGCGCCCGCCTTCATCGTGCTCCACACCCGACCGCCCGCGGTCTCCTGTTCGAAGAGGATTCGCTTGTCCTGCTCGTCGGCCGCCAGCTCCGCATTGAACGTGTCCATGAGCTTCCGGAGCGAGCTGTCGATGACCGGCGGGTTGTACACCAGCGCGCTCATCACCCACATCGGGCCGTTGACGGAGAACCCGTTCAGAGCGAAGGCCGCCTCGGTTCCGAAGGCAGCGCTCAGGTCCTCGAGGTAGCCCGGACCGAGCTTCTCGTTCACCTGCGCCATGTCGGTCTCGAACGACTCGTGCTCTTTCGTCATCAGCGCCGTGAACTCCTGGAACAACTGACTCGGCTCGCGCATCGACACGTAACCGGCGAGCAGGGCATCGGCCGGCAGGTACTCTGCTGCGCCCCCGGAGCCGGCGTCCGCCAGCCAGGACGCCATCCCTTGTCGCGCGCCCTGGAATACGAGTGTGACCTCGTTCTCTTCCGCCCCCGCGGGGGCACGCCGCTCGACGAAGAGGTACTTTACGCCCACCATGGCGGCGAGCTCGACGGGAGGGGCATCGTCTCCGGATGCCATCTCGATGACCGGGCCTGCGTCGACGCCTATCAGCCAGCCGGCGCCGCGCTGGTAGCGCTCGCCGATGGCGGCCGCGAACGGCGAACCGGCGCCCTGCCCCAGGTGACCGAGCGCCCACGCCAGTTGCGTCGGCGAGCTCGACACGATCATCAGGTCGTCGGTCACGGAATACGCCAGGACGGGCTCACCAGTTCCGGCGAAGAGCCCTTCCAGGGCGCTCGCCAGCTCCGTTCGCTTTCCTGGCTGCACGCGGGATATCACCATCGGGACCTCGTTGCCGGGTCCCGCGGAGCCGATGCAGAACACGACCTCGTCGCCGAGCAGCCCGCTCACGACCTGCACGCCATTCACGATCTGGCGCAACTCCAGTCCCGTCTCGGAGTTCCACCAGGACGCGAACGCGGCGTTCTCGAGCGCCTGCTGCTCCGCCAGCAGCAGCGCCTGACCGATCTTCCCCCCGAGGTTGGGGATGGCGCCGTAGACGAATGCCCCGGCAGGAAGATACGCAAGGAGGGCCGAATCGGCGCGCAGGTCCACGGGGGACATTTCTGCGAGCTGACTCTCGATCTTCACGAATGATGCGAGCAGCTCGAGGTAGGCCTCCGAATCCGGGCTCCAGGCGATCGCCTCCTGGACCGACGTTGCCAGCGCCGGGTTGGAAGCGGCCTGCTGGCCTGGACTCAGGACGACGTTCCTGCCGGGTTGGTTGACCGCTACGGCCCCCTCGACGACGGAAACCACAGAGCCACCGATGCCGGCGGACACCGCGAAGACGGTGCCCTTCACGGCGGCGATCGAATCACGCGTCAGAACCCGCAGGAGGCCGCGACGCTGCTCCGCCGCCCGGACGATGACGTCGCCATGCTGGAGGTGAATCGTCCGGCCGGTCAACGCCGCGGTGACGAACAGCTCCGTCCGCTCGTTGACGTCCACGGTCGATCCATCGGCGAGGCGCAGCACGGCGTGAGCTCCCGGACCCGTGCGGATCAGCTCCCGTTCGCCGATGACGGCGCCCGCCCCGAGCGTGTCCCCCGGCAAACGGTACAGGCCGCCGGTGGCGGACACGACCGTGGCCCGCGGGCCGCCAGGAGCGAGCCAGGTATCGATGGTGCCGCGACCGAGATACAGGACTGACAAGACGAGTGCGGCTGCCGCGCCCAGGCCTCTCCAGCGCACCCAGCGGGAGGAGGGTCGATGCGGCATGGGGATCACCCGGCGTTCGCCCTTCATTTCGGCCATCGAAACGCGGCATGCGGAGCAGCGGCTGAGATGGTCGTCCATCAGGACGCGCCGGCTCCCCGTCAATGTTCCGCTCAGGTACGCGCGGAACTCCGGACGGAACTCCGCACAGCCGACAGCGGCGGCGCTGGTCAGGTTGTCCCAGGCGCGCGCGCGCGCGGCTTCGAGGGTCCTGTCGTCGACGGCCTCCTGTCTCATCTCGTGTAGTGCTCGTTCCAGCCGGTCTTCGGACATCGCCCACCTCTTTCCTCGGACTCCCCTGCACGGTTCCGCCTTCGCCAAGGCTCCGGCGAGACCTCGCCCTAGCGGTCGCCCGCTATTCCCGCGACCGCGAAAGCGCTCTCGCTCGCCGCTCCGCCGGCTCGCTCCGTTCCCGTGGCGTCGCTCGCTCGCGTCTTTCTTCAACGCGTGCGGCCCTCACAAAGCTTGACGCACGACGAGGCCCGCTATTACGTAATGTGTCGGAAGCCGGGCCCTATTCAGCTCGCAGGGCCACTACCGGATCCACACGCGAGGCGTCTCCCGACCACCTCGGACCTTCCGACGGCTCGCTCGCGACGCTCGCTCGCCTCCTGACACGAGCGTCACGTTGAGCGACACCGCTTCTACCGGCCCATCTCGGCCTGCAGCCGGTGGCGGATCCGGTGCAGCCTCACGCCCACGTTGTTCTTCTCCATCTGGAACATCCCGGCGAGCTCTGCAAGCGACAGCCCTTCGACGTGCCGCAGCAGGAACAGGGTCGCGTCCTCGGTGTCGAGAGTCGCGATGGCGCGCCGGAGCTGCTCCTTCAGCAGCGCTGGCCGCTCCGACGCCGCATGCGGCGCCTGATCGTCGTAGGCCGTCTCGGCGTGAGCCGCCCGGCGGCGCAGGACGTCAACGGCCGCGTTCACCGCCGCGCGCCGGAAGTAGGCCGCCGGATGTCTGGCGGCCTCACGGTCTTCGTTCCGGGAAAGAACACGGAGGAACACGGTCTGCAGGACGTCCTCGGCGTCGGCCGGATTCCCGGTGACGCGCAGGGCCGCCCGGAAGACCGCCTCGTAGTGACGCTCGTACAGCGCGGCAAAGCCCGCCGGCACGGGCGTCGAAGACATCTCGATGGGCTCACACACCTGGGGGCTGGCCGTGGTCACCTCGTGCGCCTCACCGCATAGACGCACGTGAAGGCCGACTATTACACGGTGGGAGAGATAATTGAAGAGCCGGCTGTCCGGAAGTGGAATCGAATCTTCATTGCGCGCGTCGCTGCACTTCCCCGAAGTACCGGTCGAGCCAATCCAGACTCTCTCGAATCAGGTGGTGCCTCGGCACACTGTGTCCACCCTCCAGCAGGACGAGGCGCTTGTGCTCCTTGGGTGTACCCAGGAGTCGATAGAACGGCTCCTGAGACGTCTCACGCGGAAAGACGAAGTCGTCCCGGCCGTCGAGTATCAATGTGGGAATCGTCACCCTGGGAGCGAAATTGATCTGATCGACTTCCGGCCGGGCCGCTTCGAGGTATAGACCGGGGCCCATCAGTATGCTGACCTTCAGACGATTCTCGACTGCCGGGAGGATTGCGCCCATGCAGCCCCCCCAGCTGAAACCGTAATAGGCCAGCGCGTCGTGGTCGATCTCCGGACGAGTGTCCAGATAGTCGATGGATCTCCCCAGGTCCTTCGCCCACTGGATGACCCGGTCGCGATATCGAATGCTGGTGTCGGGAAAATACGTCTGCATGCCGTCCTGACGTTCGTAGGTCCCGCTGTAAATCGGCCAGAGAACCGCACGCCCGCTCTTGAGCAGGAAATCGATGCGCGACATCTCGACCAGTCGATCACTCGACCGAACGAACAGTGATTCCGCTCCCGGGAAGTGAACGACGGTCTGGTACGGCGGAGGACCCGTCTGTTTCGGCAGGAAGAGATACGCCGTCATGCGTTCGTTGCCATAGGCGGCCGTGAACGTGATCTTCTCCCTGGTCCAGTCGGCTTCGCTCGTATCGACGGACTCGATGGTCGGGTTCAACGGCACTCTGTCATAGGCATAGAGCGCCTGATAGGCACGGAACACGTGCTCAGGGACGGGCTGCTCCTTGGCGTAGTTTCGAGTAGAGGCCGCAACCGCGTCGCGCAGCCGCGGCGAAGGGATGTCCTGAGGCAGGTGCTTGATGCAGCGGAATCCGAACGTCGCATCCCGCTGAAATGGTGAGCGCGCGTCGGCCTCGTGGAACATGTATGCCGGTTCGTTCCACGCCCCCCCGAGGATGTATCGTTTGTGCTGATCGGCCGCGTTCCAACTCCATTCCTTCACGTTGCCAGCCAGATCGTACGTTCCGGAGCGACTCATACCCTGATAGGAGCCGGCCCGAGCCGGCCCGCGACCGGCAAAATTGCTGAGCGGAAGAATATGGGAAGTGAACCACGCCTCTCCGTTGATGGCGGCACGGTTCCAGTGATAGACGGTAGGGAGAGCCTTGCCGGCGAACTCGCAGAATGCCGCGGCCTCGTACCAGCTCACGCCGCCGACGGGGTAATCGTCCTGGCCGTCCGGGTAGTCGCCGCCTTCCCACGTCGATGGTCCAGGCCGGCCGGTCGCGTCGCGAAACTCGTTCATCGCGTCCCCCCAGGACAGGACCCCTCCATCCCTGACGAACGCATGCCTCCAGTGCTCTCGCCTCAGATAGCCGCCCCCATCGACAAACCGCTTGAACTGCGCGTTCGTCACTTCATGGCGATCCATCCAATAATCCTGCAACTGGACGGTTTCGACGTGCTCGAAACCGGACACGGTCATCTTGTTCGGAGAGGCGCCTCCCTGGACGCGCACCATTCCCTCCGGGACGCTGTCGAGCGGATCGAGAACGAATGCGAGGGATCGAGATCGAGCGAGGTCGTCTCTCGTGGCGAAGCCGGCCTTCTCCACCTTCCAACGAAAGAGACCGTGGGGAATCCTGATGTTCTCGAGCGGCGACGTGCCCAGCTGCGTCCAATCTCCGCCGACGTCGTGATATTCCTTCATGAAGACGGTCGCGCCCGGCGGTGTGGTGTTGACCGATATGGAGGCGGAGATTACCGGCCAGAGCTTCGCCAGCTGCGAGTCACCCGGAATATACCGCTCGGCTTCAAGCGCCAGCGCCAGGGCGGGCCCGTACTGATCCTGGTCGGCCAGGCGGCTGATTTCCGGCAGCAGGTTCGTTGCCCACCGAACCCGGCTCGCGCGATACAACGACACGGTCAGCAGTGTTCCCATCCCGACGAGGATCAGAAATACGGGGATTGCCACTCGTCGTTGGCCTGTCAATCGCGGGAGGCCCCAGCGGGTGCTCGCTCCATGGCCGGGCGATGTCACGCTCGACTCGCACTGCATGAGCGCCGTCAGCAGCTCGGCTGCTGACTGGTAGCGTAACTGTTGGTCCTTCTCCAGCGCCTTCCGGAGAATCCGATCCATCTCTGCGGGAATCTCAGGACGCAGTCGGGTCACGGGCGGCGGGTCGGCATTCAGGATGTTGTGGACAGTCGCGGCGGGGTGCTCACCACGAAAGGCCACCTGCCCTGCAAGCATCTCGTACAGTACTGCGCCCAGCGACCAGACATCACTCCGCTGGTCGACGGCTTCCCCTCGCGCCTGTTCTGGCGAGACGTAGGCCAACGTTCCCATGACACGGTCCGCTCTGGTAAGTGTCGACAGCTCCAGCGACTTGGCCAGGCCGAAGTCGATGATTTTCACCACCCCTTCCGGAGTTATCAGAACATTGCCCGGCTTCACGTCCCTGTGCACCATGCCGCGGCCGTGCGCATGCGCGAGTCCCGACGCCATCTGCCGTGCGATGTCGACTGCCTCGTGAGCCGGTAACGGGCCTCGCTGAAGTCTCTGCCGGAGCGTCTCGCCCTGGTAGTACGCCATCACGATGAACATGCGTCCGTCCGCCGCTTCCGCTATCTCATGGACCGCCGCGATGTTGACATGCTCCAGGGCCGCACTTGCCTTCGCCTCGCGGATGAAGCGGAGCTTCTGTTCTTCATCGAGCGTCGCATCCAGCCGGAGGAACTTCAGCGCGACCAACCGCTCCAGGCGTGTGTCGCGCGCCAGATACACGACCCCCATGCCGCCGGCGCCCAGGCGGGAGATGATGTGGTAGTGGGCGAGGGTCCGGCCGATCAGGGTGTCGGTCTGTTCCCGGGTGACATCTCCAAACGCGCTCTCCAGCGCCGGAGTCGCCAGGAAATCAGCGGCACGCTCGTGTGCTCTGAGCAGCTGGTGGACCTGCACGCGGAGAGCCTCGTCACCGCCGCAGGCTGTGTCGACAAACGCCACGCGACAGGCAGCTGGTCGCTCGAGCACCTGTTCGAGCAGGTCATCAATCTGGCGCCACCGGTCGGGCTCCATCGGTCGGCTCCGGGTTGAGTTCCTGATACAGCCAGGCCCTGGCCTTGTTCCATTCGCGAATGATGGTGATCGGCGAGAGCCGCAGGGCTTCCGCCGTCTCGTTCACCGTCAATCCGCCGAAGAACCGCAGTTCCACGATCCGACATTTGCGCGGATCGTAACGCTCGAGGCTCTGCAAGGCATCGTCCAGCGCCACCAGATCATCGCTCCGGTCGGAGCCGATCTCCGCGGCCGCGTCAAGCGACACGTGCTGAGCGGCGCCACCTCGTTTCTGCCGTTTTCGCGTGCGGGCGAAGCCCACGAGGATATGTCGCATCAAGCGCGCCGACACGCCGAAGAAGTGCGCCCTGTCCTGCCAGCTCACCTGCTTCCAGTCGATCAGACGCAGCCAGGCCTCGTTGATGAGCGCCGTGGTCTGCAGCGTGTGATTCGAACGTTCCCGCGCCAGGTAGTGATGCGCGAGCCGGCGCAGCTCGGCTTCGACGAGCGGCGTCAGCTTTTCCAGCGCCGATTCGTCTCCCGCGGTCCAGGCCCGCAACGCCGCTGTGAGCTCATGCGAGAGGGGGCCGGCCACGGGGCCCTCTGTGACGCAAGGGTCAGGGACGTGTGCGGAAGTCTACTCAGGCCGCCTGTCACTGTCCAGAATTCCGCATGATAGTTCCCGGTGCGAAATCTCCCCTTACCGGAGTGAGGGCAGCCGTCGGGGCGAAGCCTGATACCGGCGGATGGTGCCCCGAGTCGCGAGTCACCCGGAGCGTGGCACGGACGCGGGCTGGACCTGGAACCCAAAGGGGAGGCAGCGATGGGCAGAAGAGCTTCGACGATGGTTCTCGCAGCCGCCGCGTTCGCGCTCTGCGTGTGCGCGGGTCGGTTGTCGGCCCTGGAGGCGAGCGGCGACAGACACTGGGTGGCGACCTGGAGTGCAGCCCATGTGTCGGGGCTGGGCCCTCCCGCCCATGGCGGCTTCGACCATCGAACGCTCCGTCAAATCGTGCATACCAGCGTCGGAGGCGACCAGGTCCGCATCCGCTTCTTCGCGTTCGGCCCCGAGGCGCTCCACATCGGTGCCGCGCGGGTCGCGCTCACCGCGGACGGCCCGGCAATCCAGCCGGACTCCGATCGGCCCCTCACGTTTGGCGGGCTGCCGACGATCCGTGTTCCTGCAGGGGCGATGGTTGTCTCCGATCCCGTGGATCTCCCCCTGCCTCCGCTGAGCGATCTCGCCGTGAGTGTGTTCGTGCCGGGGCCGAGCATGCCTGCAACCTGGCACTTCGCCGCGCTGCAGACGTCCTACGTCTCACCTTCGGGTGATTTCACGGCGGCCGTGGACATGCCGGTGGAATCGACGACGGGTGCGTGGTTCTGGTTGGCTGGCGTCGATGTCCTCGTTCCGAAGCCGACGGGCACGATCGTCGCGTTTGGCGACTCGGTGACCGATGGGATCGGCTCGACGCCGAACGACAACATGCGCTGGCCGGACCATTTCGCCGCCCGCATCATGAGCGTGCCGGGGAATCACGACATGGGTGTCGTGAACGGCGGCCTGACGGGCAACCGGCTCGTTCACGACATTCTTGGTCCCAATGGTCTGGCACGGTTCGACCGCGATGTGCTGACACAGCCAGGTGTCAGGCATGTAGTCGTGTTACTCGGCAACAACGACATCATCTTCGGCCAGCTCATCCCCGCCGACGCGGTCACGCCGGAGCAGATCATTCAGGCACATCGGATGCTCATCGAACGGGCACGGGTGCGGGGATTGAAGATCTATGGCGCCACATTGACCCCTTTCAAGGGCGCGCTGGACAATGCGTTGTTCCCTGCCGCCGAGGCGCAGCGGCAGGCGGTCAACGCGTGGATCCGGACGAGCGGTGAGTACGACGCGGTCATCGACTTCGACCTGGCCGTCCGGGATCAGAATGATCCCGCCCAACTCGATCCGCTTCGTCGCGCCGATGTCCTGCATCCGAACGACCGCGGATATGCGGCGATGGCCGACGCCATCGATCTGAAACTGTTCACGAGGGAGGATCGGTGGTAGCGCGGCGCGCTTGACCGGCGACTCGCCGCGCCCCTCACGCGAGGTCGCGGGTGTTGCCAACCCTCTTCGCATCGCCGCGCTCCCGCCAGGCGCGACGGTCGTCGACATCGGGTGTGGGGCCGGCATGGACCTGATGCTGGCGGCGAACGCCGTCGGGCCGGCTGGGCACGCGATCGGGATCGACATGACGGAACCCATGGCGGAGCGGGCCCGGGCGTCGGCACGCGCACTGGGTTTCGCCCACGTCGACGTGCGGTCGGGCGATGCGCTGGACCTCCCTGTGGACTCCGGGAGCGCCGACTTCGTCATCAGCAACGGCGTGCTGAATCTGTCGCCGGACAAGCGACAGGCATTCGGCGAAGTGTTCCGCATCCTCAAGCCAGGTGGTCAGTTCCTCTACGCG
>DASPFV010000227.1:0-24781 GCA_035620975.1 Vicinamibacterales bacterium | reverse complement strand
CATGTTCCGCTGTCGAACTGCCATCATCTCGAGCCTGCTTGCCATGTCGGTATTTGCGCCCGGCGGATCCGCCGCCGCGCAGACGCAGGCGGAGCCGTACAAGCCGACCGTGGGCCAGCCCGGGAAGGACGCGGTCTGGGTCCCGACCTCCGAAGCGATGGTCGAGAAAATGCTGGATCTCGCCCGCGTGACGCCCAGGGATTTCGTGATGGACCTCGGGTCCGGCGACGGCCGCATGATCATTGCCGCGGCGAAGCGCGGCGCCCGCGCGCTGGGCGTCGAGTACGACGAAAACCTGGTGGCGGTCTCGAAACGTACCGCGGCCGCCGAGGGTGTCGCGCAGCGCGCGGCCTTCGTTCAGGGGGACATGTTCGCCGCCGACATCTCGAAGGCCACCGTTCTGGCGCTGTTCCTGCTCCCGGAGCACTTCGCGAAGCTCCTGCCGAAGTTCCTGGCCCTGCCGCCCGGCACCCGGATCGTCGTCAACACGTTCGGCATTCCGGACTGGGAGCCCGACGCGGTCGAGCACCTCGAGACGGGATGCGACGCCTGGTGCGAGGCGAAACTCTACCTCGTGCCGGCGCGCGTCGCCGGGACCTGGCGCCTCGGGAGCGGATCGCTGACGCTCGAGCAGACCTTCCAGCGCCTGTCGGGAACGCTCACCGCGGGAGAGCGGGCGATCCCCATCCAGAACGGGAAGCTCGCCGGCGATCGGATCAGCTTCAGCGCGGCTGATCGCACGTACGAAGGCCGGGTCTCGGGCGACGCCATCGAGGGGACCGTGACGTCGGCCGCCGGCACCGGGCCATTCAGAGCCAGGCGGAACTGATCGCCGCGCCCGACGAGGCACCGTCGGCCGCCAGGAAGTGCGAGGCGAGCAACCCGTTCACTTCGTCCGCGCGCTGAATCGTGACGCCGTGGCCGGCGTCGCCAATCTCGACATACCTCGCGCCGGGAATCGCGGCCGTCAACGCGCGCCCGTAAGCGGGCACGGCGATGCGATCGCCGCTCGCCGCGACCACGAGGGTCGGGATGCCCCCTAATGCGGCCAGCCGGCCGCTGCTGTCGTAGCGCGCCATCGCGCGCAGCTGCCTCATCGCGATGGACGGCTGCTCGGCCAGGTCGTGGCCGAAGAGCGGGCGCAGATCCTCGGCCAGCCTATCCGTATCCTGTCCGCGCAGGTAGGCAGAGGGCATGACGAGCTCGAGAAAGGCATGACGGCGCATGCGGCGCGTCCCGATCCTCATACGGATGGCCGCTATGAGGAGGGCGGGGGTGAGCTTCGAGCCCTGCGAGCCTCTGGCGAACGTGCAGAGCAGCGCGAGGCTCCTGACCCGTGCCGGCGCGCGGAGCGCCACCTCCTGCGCGATGATGCCGCCCATCGAGTGACCCGCGAGATGGAACCGCTCCGCGCCCATCGCATCCATCACCGCCAGCGCATCCGTGGCCATGTCCTCGATGGTCAGCCGGCCGGCGGGTGCGACGCTGCGCCCGATGCCGCGATTGTCGGGCGCCACCAGCGTGAAACGGTCCCGCAAGCCCTCGATCTGCGGACGCCAGCCCTCCCCAACCAGGCCGACGCCCTGAATGAGGAGGACGGCCGGGCCGTGCCCGGCTGCCTGGTAGTGGATGCGCGCACCGCCACGGTCGATCGTCGCCACTGGATGAACACTGTCACAAAAACGCCACGGACGAACACGGACAAGTCGGCCACGGACGAACACGGACAAGTCCGCCACGGACGAACACGGAAGAACACGGAAGGGAGTCGGCGTAACCACCTTCAGCCAACGTCGCGCGGCTGGAAGCTCCAGGAGGAGCGGGCTGGACGTTCGGAGCGTGGATTGCGGGTGGGGCCCGCAACCCACGGCCTGGAATCTGGCGCCGATCGGGTCAGTCCCTGCCGAAACGGAAGGTGACGCCGGCGGACGCGCGCCAGAAGTCGAAGTCGCTCAGCGCCAGATCGAACTCGTCGTCCGGTTCGTTATCAGCGAGGGACCTGAAGTACCGAATGTCACCCCGGATACCGATGTTGTCGGTGAAGAACCCGTGCACACCGGCGCCGACGTTGAAGCCGAAATCGTTCGTGGACAGATCGTCGAAGAAGTCCCCGCCGTCGATATGACTCCGGATGAGACCGAGCCCAGCGGAGCCATACGGACGGATGCCCGGGCCGGACTGCCCGCCGATGGGTGCACCAACGAGCACGTTGCCCATCAGCGTCGTGACGTTGCTGTCGCCGAACTCGAAGTCGCCCGGCCCGACGGTATTCTCGAAGAAGTTCGGAGACCAGCCGAAGTCGACCTCGAACCCCACGATGCCGTTGCCCATCCAGCCCAGCGATGCGCCAAAGTCGACTCTGCGCTCGAACTCGTCGTCGAAATCGTCGAAGTCGCCGAAGCTGGCGTTGCCACCGAAGTTCGCGCCGAGAAAGGGCGTGAACAGCCAGTCCGCCGACGCCCGGGCCGGGGTGGCCAGCACGAGCCCGGCCATGGCCGCGCCGAGTATCATCTGCTTCACACTCATGGTTCCTCCCATGCTTGCGGCGGGAGCGAACCGCCCAACGGTCGAGCGTCAGGCCCCCGCACGCCTCACCGCAGGAGAGGACGCAATTCATGTTCCGGCCCCAGCTCATCGGGTATCGACTGGACCGTTTTTTGCGATTTGGCGATGGGAACGGTCCGGCTGCATTATCGGCCGCCATGAATCCGAACACAGTCCGGATCAGGGTCTGATGACCGTGCCGTCTCTTCGCCGTGTTGTGCCCCACGAGTGGTCGAAGTTCGGGGGGCCGTCCGGGATCGGGAACTTCGCGGCCAGCTTCTCGTCGACATCGATGCCGAGCCCGGGTTTCTCCTGCGCCAGCATGTAGCCGTTCTTCACCTCCGGGCACCCGACGAACACCTCCTGCGTCTCCTTCGGAAACCCTCCGCCTTCGTGGACGCCGAAGTTGTAGCTGGCCAACTCGAGGGCGAGCTGCGCCGCGTGGGCGAGCGGCGATGCGTCGCCCGGTCCGTGCCACGCCGTGCGGACCCCGAAGTATTCCGACAGCGCCTGCACCTTCCGGGCGGGGCTGAGGCCGCCAATCTGCGAGATGTGGATCCGGATGAAATCGATCAGCCTGTCCTTGATAAGCGGCACGTACTCGTGCTGCGTGTTGAACAGCTCACCCATGGCAATCGGGATGCTGGTCTGTTGCCGGAGGAGGCGGAAGTGGTCGTTGTCTTCGGGCGGGAACGGATCCTCGAGGAAGAAGAGGCGGTACGGCTCGAGCGATCTGCACAGGTTGACAGCCTGGTTGAGCGTCACGCGCTCGTGCACGTCGTGCAGCAGCTCGACCTCGTCGCCGAGCTTCGTGCGCATGTGCTCGAAGAACTTCGGCAGCATGCGCACGTAGGGCGCCGGCTCCCAGATCGCTCTCGGGCTGGTCGGGCCGACCGCTTCGTCCGGCGCCGCGCCGGTCGGGGGCGGGGCGGTGCTCCGCGCGCCGTAGCTGGCGTACCCGGGCGTGCTCACCTGGACGCGCACGTGCCGGAAGCCGCGCTCCATGCCGGCCCGCGCGTTGTCCTCCACTTCGGTGAAGCTGCTGCCGCTCGCGTGGTAGTAGCAGTCGGCGCCGTGGCGCACCTTGCCGCCGAGCAGCTGGTAGAGCGGCATGCCGGCGCGCTTGCCCTTGATGTCCCACAACGCGATGTCGACGCCGCTCATGGCGTTGAACAGCACCGGCCCGTTGCGCCAGTACGAGCTCACGTAGCTCGACTGCCAGATGTCCTCGATCTCGTCCACGTTCCGGCCGATGAGGAACGGCTTCAGGAACTTGTCGATGGCTGTTTCGACCACGAGAGAGCGCTGCGTGAACGTGGCGCAGCCCCACCCGACCAGCCCCGGCTCGGTGGTCTCAACCTTCACGATCACGAGCCGGATCCGGTTCGGCGCGGTGAGGATCGTGCGGATGTCCCGGATTCTGACTGTTCCCGTGCCCTTTACGGCCTGGGCGTAGGCGGCCGCGGCGGTTCCCGGCTCGGGCAGGCCCGCGAGCGATCGACCCGATGCAACGAGGGACGCGCCGCCGGCGAGCGACAGCGCACGGAGAGCCTTGCGACGATTCATGGCGGAGTCCTCCTTCTTTGTGCTCGCGGGGCCCCATCTCGTCTACTGGCGTTGGGGCCCCACCCCAACGCCGCTCGCTCGCGCATCCGCGCTCGCTCGGGCTGAAGGCTCCCGCTCGCGTCGCGCTCGGCGGTGCGGCTGCGCCGCCCGTCACTCCGTCGCCTCGCGCGGGCCGCCGGCGCCGGCTGTGCTCGCGGGCCGGCTGCCCAACCCGGTTCACCAGTGCGTCAACGATCCGTCAGGCCGGCGGAACACGTTCCGTCGTCCGGGCTCGGTCACTTCGCCGATCTGCGTCAGCAGCTTCATCTCCGCCGTCACGCCCAGGCCCGGCCGCTGGTTCGTGTAGGCCTTGCCGTTCTTGAACTCGAGGCATTCCGGCAGGTAGTCGATCGGACGGCCGCCGTAGTTGTATTCCAGCATCACGGGACCCGAGAACGTGGACAGGCAGTTGACGAGCGCGGCGGTCGCGATCGGGCCCGTGAAGTGGGGAATGATCCCGACGGCGTGGGTCTCGCAGATGGCGGCGGCCTTCATCATCTCGGTGATCCCGCCGATGTTCGGCAGGGTGGAACGGATGAAGTCGACGTCGTGGTTCTCGACCAGCCGGTTGAAGTCCCACTTGAGGCCCCATTCCTCGCCGTGTGTGAGCGGGACGCGCGTCATCTGACGCAGTCTGGGGATGTCCTGCAGCGCGTGCTCGTCCCGGACCGGATCTTCGACGAAGAACGGGTCGTATTCCTCGATGGCGCGGCAGCATCGCAGGGCGTCGTTGAAATCGAACCGCTGGTGGAAGTCGATGCACCAGTTGCCGTCGGGTCCGACGGCTTCGCGCACCTGTCGGCAGTCATCCGCGATGCGCCGCACCACCGATCGCGTGTCGTACACCTCGCCGATGGGCACGTCGCCGGCCCCCATGCGGAAGGCGCGGTAGCCGGCCTCCATCGTGGCCCGCGCCCGCTCCTGGAGGCTGAGCCTGGCGTTCGCCGGCACGTTGGGCGGACGCGCGCCGCCGGTCGCGTAGCATTCACAGTAGTCGCGCGCGGTGCCGCCCAGCAGCTCGTGAACGGGTACGTTGAGCGCCTTGCCTTTGATATCCCAGAGCGCCAGGTCGAGCGCGCCGAGCGCGTGCGTCTTCTCCCGGCCAGGCGGGTAGAACCACGCGATGTAGGCTTCCTGCCAGATCGCCTCGATCTTGAAGGGATTCTTGCCGATGAGCGTGCCCGCGCACTGCTCGAGCGTGTCCTTCGACCCGCCCTCCCCGATGCCGGTGATCCCGACGTCGGTTTCGACGGTGACGACCATGTTGCTCTGGTTGAACAGCGGGTTGAAGTTGGGCGGCCGGTAGATGCGCACGCGCGTGATCTTCGCCTTCGGCAGTTCGGCCGCCGCGGGCGACGGTCGGAGCAGCCCGATCGCCGGCGCCGTCGCGAGCGCCGTGAAAAAGGTGCGGCGGTTCATCGTGTCCTCCAGACGGCCCCTGTTCGCTGATCCCCGCTCTCCGATTCCGATGACGCAGGACGTCTGAGCGGCAGTCACGGCAGAGCGTGACGGAAGGGGACTATATACTCTCGCGCATGAGGATTCGACTGGCCGTCGCGCTGCTGGCCGCCGCCGCGGCATCGAGCCCGTGGCCGGCCCGCGGCCAGGCCGCGGACAGCGCCCGGCAGCTCTTCGAGACACGCTGCGCCAGGTGTCATGGCGCCGACGGCAACGGCGGCGAGATGGGGCCGCCGATTGCGGTACGGCTCTCGTCACTCCCGGACCCCGATCTCGCGAAGGTGATTCGGGACGGGCTGCCGCCCCGCGGGATGCCGCCGAACCCCATGACCGATGCGGAGCTCGCGGCGCTGCTGAAGTTCCTGCGGACGATTCAGCGCGAAGGTCCTCCCGTCGTCCGCATCAGGGCCGAGACCACCGACGGCCGGATTCTCGAGGGCCAGGTCCTCGGCGAAGGCCTGAACGACCTGCAGCTGCGGACCGACGATCGACGCGTGCACCTGCTCCGGCGGGCGGGCGATCGGTTCAGGCGGGTGACCTCTGACGCCGACTGGCCCAGCTACAACGGCGGACCAGGCGGCAACCGGTACACGACGCTCCAGCAGATCGACTCGACGACCGTCTCGCGGCTCGCTCCACGCTGGATGTTCTCGATCGCCGGTGCCGGCAACCTGCAGGTGACGCCCGTCGTCGTGGGAGGAATCATGTACGTGACGGCGCCCAACGAATGCCACGCCCTGGATGCCGGAACCGGGCGGCCGATCTGGCAGTACAAAAGGCCGCGCACCAAGGGGGTGGCCGGCGGGAACGCGAATCGCGGCGTGGGCGTGGCCGGGGATCGCGTCTACATGGTCACCGACCACGCACACCTCATCGCCCTGAACCGCTTCACGGGCGAGCTGATCTGGGACACCGAGATGGACGACTGGCGCAAGAACTACGCCGCCTCTTCGGCTCCGCTGCCCGTCGGAAACCTGGTGATCTCCGGCGTCTCCGGAGGCGAGCACGGAGCGAACGGGTTCGTCGCGGCCTACGACGCGGAGACCGGGCGCGAAGTCTGGCGGTTCTGGACGGTGCCCAGGCGGGGCGAGCCGGGATCCGAGACCTGGCAGGGAAAGGACATCGATCACGGCGGCGCCCCGACCTGGTTCACCGGCACCTACGATCCCGCGCTCGACACCGTCTACTGGCCGACGGGCAACCCGAGCAAGGAGTACGACGGGACGGATCGCAAGGGCGACAATCTCTATTCGGACTCGATCCTCGCCCTTGATCGCGCGACGGGGAAGCTGCGCTGGTACTACCAGTTCACGCCGCACGACCTGTGGGACTGGGACGCGGGGCAGACGCCGGTGCTCGTCGACGCCGACTGGCAGGGCCAATCCCGCAGGCTCCTGCTCCACGCCAATCGCAACGGCTTCTTCTACGTGTTCGATCGTACGGATGGGACAATGTTGCTGGCCAGGCCCTTCGTGCGGAACCTCACCTGGGCCTCGGGCATCGGCTCCGACGGCCGTCCGGTCAAGCTGCCCGACCAGGAGCCCACGCCGCAGGGCACGAAAGTCTGCCCGTCACAGGACGGGGCGACGAACTGGTTCTCGCCGTCGTTCAACCCGGCCACGGGCCTCTACTACGTCCAGACTTTCGAGAAGTGCAGCATCTACACGAAGAGCGAGCAGGGAGAGTGGGAGAGCGGCAAGACCTACCTCGGCGGGTCGCAGCGCACCGCGCCGGATCCGAAGCCGCAGCGGATCCTCAAGGCGATCGACGTGCGCAGTGGCGCGATCGTCTGGGAGCTCCCGCAACCGGGACCGGCCATTTCGTGGGGCGGGACGTTGACGACGGCGACCGGCCTCGTGATCGTGGGGGAGGAGGGCGGTGCCCTCCTCGCGGTGGACGCGGTCACCGGAACGGTGCTGTGGAGCTTTCCAACGAATCAGGTATGGAAGGCCTCGCCGATGACGTATGCGTTCGACGGGACGCAGTACATCGCCGTGGCGGCCGGCGCGGCGGTCATCGCCTTCGGACTCCAGTAGGCCGGGGCGGTTCGCCACGCAAACACAGCGTGACTGACGCGTTTCCCGAATGGATCGTGCCCATGGCGGCCACCCTGACCCAGGAGCGGTTCAGCGGGCCCGAGTGGATCTTCGAGCGCAAGTTCGACGGGATCCGGCTGCTGGCGTTCAAGCGCGGGAACGACGTGGGACTGTACTCGCGCAACCGGCTGCCGCAGAGACTGCCCGCCGTGTCGGCCGCGATCGCGGCCGTTCCCCACGCCGAGCTGATCCTGGACGGCGAGATCACGTGGCGAGAGGGCGGGGCCGTCGCCTATCACGTGTTCGACCTCATGTGGATCGACGGCCGCGACGTGATGTCGCTGACGCTCACCGGGCGCCGTGCGCTGCTCGAGGCCCTGCCGCTCCGACCGCCGCTGTATCGTGTCGCGCTGCTCGCGGATGCCAGGCCGTGGGTGCGCGCCTGCGCCGAGGGCTGGGAGGGCGTGATCGCAAAGCGGCGCGACTCCCGATACGAGCAGCGCCGTTCGCCGCACTGGCTCAAGATGAAATGCGAGGCCACGGCGGATCTCGTCGTCGGCGGGTTCACGGAGCCGCAGGGAAGCCGCGTCGGCCTGGGGGCCCTGCTCGTCGGCTACGTTCGGCGTGGCGAGCTCTGCTTCGCCGGCAGAATCGGGACAGGCTTCGACACCCGCATGCTGCTCGATCTGCGGGCACGGCTCGACGCGCTGGAAGTGCCGGACTCGCCGTTCACTCGAGCGAAGGGACTGCCGCGGCTGCGGACGCACTGGGTGCGTCCGGAGATCGTCGTCCGCGTCGCCTTCATCGAATGGACGGTGCACGGGAAGCTGCGGCATCCGCGACTGATCGACGTGCTTCCCGGGCTTCCGGGCCCTGCCGTTTCCACAGGGCCGAGTCACCCGGGTGAGCCGGCGTGATCACCCATCCCGAGAAGGTGCTCTTTCCCCGGGACGGGATCACGAAAGGGGAGCTGGCAGCCTATTACGAGGCCGTTGCGGCCGTAATGGTGCCCCACATACGCCACCGGCCGGTCACGATGGAGCGCTATCCGGCAGGAATCGGCAGCAAGGGATTCTTCCACAAGAGCGTGTCCAGGGGGTTCCCCGCGTGGCTGGAGCGCGTGGACGTACCGAAGAGCGACGGCACCGTCCATCACGTGCTGGTGAACGACACGCGGTCGCTCCTGTGGGTGGCCAACCAGAACACGATCACGCTGCACGTGTGGTCCACGCGCGTGCCGAGGCTCTACCACCCCGATATCTGCGTCTTCGATCTCGACCCGTCCATCGACGACGTCCAGATGCTCAGGACCGCCACGCTCCGGCTCCGTGACTTCCTGGCCGATCTCGGGCTCCCGAGCTGGGTCAAGACGTCAGGCTCGAAGGGCTACCATATCGCGGTTGCGCTGGACGGCCAGGCGGACTCCGGCGTGGTCTCGGGGTTTGCTCATGCGGTCGGCGCCGCGCTCGTGCAGCGACACCCGGTCACGCTGACCCAGGAGTTCAGCAAGGCGGATCGCGGCGGACGTATCTACGTCGACACGGGCCGGAACGGCTACAGCGCCACGTGGGCCGCGCCCTATACGGTCCGCGCGAAGCCCGGCGCGCCCGTGTCCGCGCCGTGCACCTGGGAAGAGGTTGAACGGGGGCAGGCTGGGCCCCGGTCGTTCACGCTGCAAAGCGTCCCGGAGCGGCTGGCGGCGACAGGCGACCCGTGGTCGGACCTGCGCAAGCGCGGCCGATCGCTGCAGAGGGCGATCGAAAAGCTGAACAGGTGGCGTAACCGACCACGGTAGTCACCAGGCTTCGTCAGTACAGGCAACGAGCCGACGGCAATCACGATGGGACGATGCGACGATGGTTGCCGGAAGAAAACAGGCCATCCTGAATAGGCCCAGTCTGCCCGATCCGTGTTCTTCCGTGTTTTTCCGTGGCGCTACTCGTGGTGCAGGGCGACCATAGGATCCACCCGCGCGGCGCGGCGGGCGGGCAGGTAGCCGGCGAGGGCCGAGACCGTCACCATCACGGTCACGGCCAGCGCCATGCTCATCCCGTCCGTGGGCGCCAGGTTATAGAGGAGCGTGGCCACGAACCGGCTCGCGCCGAGTGCCACCGCCAGGCCGATGACCACGCCGATGCCCACGAGGATCATCGACTCGCGCATCACCAGGCGCAGCACGTCGCTGCGCTGCGCGCCGAGCGCCATGCGGATCCCAATCTCGCCGGTCCGGCGGGAGACGTTGTACGACATCAACCCGAACAGGCCGATCGCCGCGAGCAGCAGGGCAATGCCGCCGAACAGCGCATAGGCCTGCGCGAAGAGCTTCTCCTGCTGGAAGCGTCGCTCCACCTGCTCAATCTGGGTCGACACGTCCTGGAGCGGCAGGTTGGGATCCACCTGCCGGACGGCCTCGCGAATCGCCCCAATCGTGCCGGCCGGCGCGACCGCGGTCCGTATCTCGAACACGGCATTTCCCAGCCGCGTCTGTCGATAGGGTATGTACATCGTCGGCGGCGCCTCGTCGCGGACGCTGTTGTACTTGACGTCGCGCAGAACGCCGACGATCTCGAGCTGCGACGCCGTCTCGATGCTCGATCCGAAGCGCTGGCCGAGGGGGTCCCGGTCCGGGAAATACTTCCGCGCCGCGGTCTGGTTGATCACGACCACTTTCGGCGCAGTCTCGTCGTCGCGCCCGGTGAATCCGCGGCCTGCGACGAGTGGAATCCCCATGACCTCGAAAAAGCCGGGCGAGACGATGAGGCGATGGATGCTGTTGTCGCGCTCGCGCTCCCCCGGGGGGTAGACGCGGCCCTGGACGTAGATGCTGGTGGAGCTCACGCTGCCCGACAGCAGCGCCGGTTGCGACATGGCGACGCCTCTGACGCCGGGAACCGTGCCGAGCCGCTCCAGCAGATCCTGGTACAGCGCGCCGATCCTTTTTTCGTCGTACCGGTTGAGCTGCGGCGTGACGCGGAAGAGGACCAGGTTCTCGGGGTCGAATCCGACGTTCACGTCCCGCAGGTTGTTCAGGGTCCGAAGGAACAGCCCGGCGCCGACCAGCAGAACCAGCGAGATGGCTACCTGCACGACGAGGAGCGACTTGCCGAGCAGACTCCGCGAACCCATCAGGCTCCGGCTCGTTTCCTTGAGCGCCGAACTGACGTTCATGCTCGTGGCGCGCAGCGCCGGCGCGATGCCGAAGAGGATGCCGGTGAGACCCGTCACCACCAGCACGAAGAGGAGGACTCGCCAGTCGACCGGGCTCAACTGCGCCTGGGCTCCCGGCAGCAGCCCTTTCCCCCAGTAGCCGACGAGGATGCCGAGGGCCCCGCCGAGCGCGGCGAGCACCAGGCTCTCGGTGAGGAGCTGCCGGATGAGCCGGACGCGCGTGGCCCCGAGCGACAACCGGACCGACAACTCCTTCTGCCGGGCCGCCGCCCGGGAGAGGAGGAGGTTGGCGACGTTGGCGCACACGATGAGGAGCACGAGCGCGACGACTACGGTGAGAATCGTGGCCGCTCGAAGCTCGGTCGTGTTGACGTCGTAGACGCCGCGAGCGCCGGAATCGGCGATCAGCCTCGGCACTTCCTTCCGTTCCCGGTTGACCGCCGTCCCGCGTTCCTCGTCCGGGAGGCCCTTCAAGTACGACTCGAGCCCCGCCCGCGCGGTGTGCTGGAACGTGCCTTCCAGATTGCCATGCACCTGGGCGGACGTGGCGCCCCGCTTCAACCGTCCCATCACCTGCAGCCACCAGTAGGTCGGCTGGCTGAGGCGCGGCGGCCCCGGAAACGGGTTCAGCTGGGAGTCGAGTGCCAGCGGCAGCGACACGTCGGGTGGCTCGGCGATCGGCTGCTGCACGCCGCTGAAGCCGGGCGGGAGCACGCCCACGATCGTCACGGGCACGTTGTTGACGCGAATTGTTCTGCCGACGATCGCCGGGTCCGTGGCGAAGCGCGTGTGCCAGTATCGCGAGCTGATGACGGCGACGGGTGGAGAGTCGGGCCGATCGTCCTCCGGCAGGATGGTCCGGCCCGCGCGGGCCGTGACACCGAGAAGCCGATAGTAGTTGCCGGACGAGATGAACCCGCTCGCGATCTCGGCCTGGCCGTCCACGACGACATTGACACGGCCGTATGGCGCGCACGCGAACAGGTCGGTCATCGTCTGGTTGTCGGCGAGGAACTGCTGGTACATCGGGTACGAGAACGTCGAGCGCACGCTCTGGCCGTCCGGCCCGCGGCGCGCGAAGCCGTAGTCGCTGGAGTTCGTCACCATATCGTTGCGGCCGGTCCAGCGGAGACGCACGAGGGAATCGGGATCGCGAACGGGTATCTCCGTGAGCAGCAGGCCGTTCATCACGCTGAACAGCGCCGTGTTGGCGCCGATCCCGAGCGCCAGCGAGAGCACGATGACGCTCGTCCAGCCCCTGGCCTGCCAAAGAAGTCGAATCGCGTGCCGCAGGTCTCTTGACATTTCAGGTTCAGCGTTCAGGGTTCAAGGTTCGAGGTTCAAGGTTCGCGCGGTGCATCGCTCGTGATTGGAACATTGCCGCCGGACGATACGCCAGCTCGGGCGCGAAGTCGAGCGGGAATCTGGCGGGGTGGCGCGGCGGCGTGGCAAGGGGCCAAGGCGGCACGGGCCGGGCCGCGGATGCCGTACGTGGCATCCCCGGCCGGTCGCCCGCGCTACACTTCGCCTCATGCGCACCAGCGTCCTGCTCGCCCTCGCCGTTCTGACCCTGCAGCCTCAGCCGGCCGAGATTCGCCTCATCGTCAAGGGAGACGACATGGCCGCCGGCCACGGCATCAACGTCGCGACGATCGACGCCTACAAGCGCGGCGTGCTCACGACCACGAACGTGATCGTCCCGGGCCCGTGGTTCCCGGAAGCGGCGCGGATGCTGCGTGAGAACCCGGGGCTGGACGCGGGCGTGCACCTGGCGCTCACGAGCGAATGGGAGAACGTGAAATGGCGCCCCCTCACCCACGCGCCGTCCATCGTGGATGCCGACGGCTACTTCTTTCCGCTCGTGCAGCCGCGGCCCGGTTTCCCGTCCAACACGAGCATCCGCGAGAGCAGCTGGAAGCTCGACGAGATCGAGCGCGAGCTGCGCGCGCAGATCGAGATGGCCAGGCGGCATATCCCGCACGTGACCTACACCTGGAATCACATGGGCTTCCCGTCGGTCTCGCCGGACGTCGCCACGCTGGTCGCGCGCCTCAGCAAGGAGTACGGTTTGGTCGTCCCGGCCGATCTCGGCATTCAGCCGGTCGGGCGCGTCTACGAGGCCAGGGACAGCGGCGCAGTGAAGGCCGACAAGCTGGCGGCCCGGCTGGAGACGCTCGGCCCCGGCCTGTGGCTGCACATCGACCATGCCGCGACGGACGATCCCGAGATGCAGGCCTTTGGCCACGTGGGGTACGAATGGGTCGCCGCGGATCGGAGCGCCGTGCTCGAGGCGTGGACGAGCCCGAAAGTCCGTGAGGTCGTCACGCGACGCGGCATCAGGCTGACGAACTATCGCGAGCTGACAGCCGGCGCCCGCTGAGGGTCCTCCTGTGGCCGCAGATGCGGCGCGAGCGCCGGCACGGCCGCGCGCAGCCCATCGGCCAGCATCCGTCCGACCACCTCGCTGCCCTTGGCATTCAGGTGGGTGCGGTCGACAGCGCCGGCCTCGTCCTTCGGGCTGAGGTCCGCCCACACGTCGTCCCCGGCGTGCTCGGCGTCGTGTAACGAGATCGCGTGCAGATCCACGAGCGGCACGGCCTTCTCCTTCGCCAGCGCGCGCACTGCCTCGACGTACGGCGTCTGTGTGGTCCGGATCGTGCCGTCGCGGTCGTAGACCCGCCGGACCAGCGACGTGACGAGCACGGGGATGGCGCCCATCGCGCGCGTTTCGTCTACATACCGTGACATGTTGTCGCGGAAAGTCGTCCGGGGATCCGTCTCGCGATCCGGTCCTTTCCCGGGCTCGTCGTTGTGGCCGAACTGAATCAGGTAGTAGTCGCCCCGCCGGGCGAGGGCGTCGGTCCACCGGCCCTCATCCAGGAAGCTCTTCGAGCTGCGGCCATTCGCAGCGAGGTTGACCACCTCGACGGAGTCCCCGACGCACTTTCGAAAGCCGGCACCCCACCCCGAGTCGTCCGTGACCGTCGAATCGCCCACGAGGACAATCCGGACGCGCGGCGCCGAAGTCTGCGCGGCAGCGGGATGAATGAAGACGGCCGTGGCAAGCACGAGCATGAGAAACGTCATCGATTTCTTAGCTTCTGTCTTCAGGCGGACGCCTCCAGCGATTTCGCAGCGAAGCGGGCAGTCAGCTGCTGCGAGGCGAGCGAGAAGAGGCAGTAGGCCGCGAACCAGTAGAATCCGGGCCCGAAAGCCGCCGTGAAGGCGACGATCGCGGGGGCGGCATCCGGCCCGCGCGTGGGGGTGGCGCTCGCCTGCGCGGCGAGATACGCGATGAACAGCGCCACGACGAAGACGTCTGCCATGGACCACTTGGCGATCGTCTCGACGAACCACAGCGTCCGCCGCCGGGCTTCGACGCCCGCCACGAACACCGCCCAGGCCACGAGCGCCGCCTTCAGCAGCGGCACGATGACGCTGAAGAGCAGAATCAGCGTGGCGGGCGTGGGGCTGCCCACCTCGTAGAGCCGGCGGACGGAGCCGACGATGCTGCGCGTCTGCTCGTAGATTTCCACTTCGGCCACGTTCTGCTGGAGGGCCGCCGTGATCTGAGGCGAGAGCTTCTCGATCACGATCTTCCTCACGTCGCTGCCAGTGGCTTCGAGGAAACCCACGATGGAAGGATTCATCATCGACTTGAGAACCGCCACCGTCTCGTCCGTGAGGCCGCGCTCGAGCATCATGGGCGCCACCTGCGCAATCCCCTCGCGGGTGAGCACGCCGCGGATGGTCAGCACCGGCGCGAACAGCCCTGGCAGAAGCAGGAGGATGGAGACCACCAGGAGCACGAGGACCAGCACGCGACTGGATTTGGAAGTCATGGAATCACGCAATGGGATGCGGCGCGGTGTCGGGGGCCGACCGCGCGGCGCGATAGAGAAAGACGCACACGACAGCCAGCATCGCGATCACCGCGAGGTCGCCGGGCGGACCGCTCAGACGGGGCGTCATGGAGCGCGGCACGGCCTGCAGCGCGACGAGCGCGGCGACGAGCACGCCCGCGAGGCCTTCACCCGCGACCAGGCCGGACGCCGCGAGGATGCCGGGATCCGCGCGCTCGGTCCGGCTGCCGGAGACGGTACCGTCGCGCTCGGTCAGCGCGCGCACGCACCCGCCGAGGAAGATCGCCGCCATCGTCGCCAGAGGCAGGTAGACGCCGATGGCGAACGCCAGGGGGGAGACACTGCAGAGGACAGCCGTGAAGGCAAGCCCCCCGCCCGTGAGGACCAGCCCCCATGGGAGCGCGCCCGCCAGCACCCCTTCGATGATGGTCTTCATCAGCGTGGCCTGCGGGGCGGGAACGTCGCGCGAGCCGAAGGTGTACACGGTGCCCAGCAGCATCACCGTCGCCGCAACGGCCCAGCACGCGAACGAGGCGCCGATGAGCTGCCCGAACTGCTGCCGCGCCGGCGTGGCGCCGACCAGGAAGCCGGTCTTCAGATCCTGCGAGATGTCCCCCGCCTTCGACGCCGCCACCGCCACGATCGTCCCCACCGTGAGCACGGCGGCCCTGGCGGCATCGTGCGTCCATCCGGCCGCGACGAAGACCGACGCAACGCCGAGCAGCGTGATGAGCGCGATGCCCGAGGTCGGCTGCGACGACACGCCCACGATGCCCACGATGCGCGCGGCGACGGCGGCGAAGAGTACCCCGAACACGCCCACGCCGGCGGCGCAGACCGCGCGTGCGGCGGGCCCCATCCCTCCAGCGAAGATCCCCGGGACGAGCGCCGACACGGCGACGACCATCACGACGGCCCCGACCACGAACGAGCCGGGCAAATCGTGATCCGTGCGTTCGACGGCCGATAAGGCGGCCGGCGTGCGACGGAGCCCCCGCACGACGGCCACGAACGCCCCCGCCATGGTCGGCAGCGCTCGGACAACCGTGATGATTCCACCGGCGGCGACGGCGCCGGCGCCGACGTAGCGCACGTAGCGGGACCAGATCTCGCCGGCGGTCATGTCGCCGACGAGTCTCGCCGGTTCCGGCGCAAGAGGCGAGACGAGGCCGGCACCCGTCAGCGCGATGAGCGGCGTCAAGACGATTGCCGAGAGGAGGGAGCCCGCGACCAGCACGCCCGACTGCCGGTACCCCAAAATGAACCCGACGCCGAGGAGGGCGGGTGCGAGCTCGATCGCGAGCTCCGCCTTGGGCAGCAGCGGCAGCAGACCGTGCACGCTGGTGGGCGCCAGAAAGGCAATCGACAGCGCGATCTTGACGGCGGCGCCGAGCGCGATGCCACGGAAGATCCAGGCGCTCGCCGTGGAGCCGCCGATCGTCGCCCGCAGCACCTCGGCGCAGGCCGTGCCCTCCGGGTACGGCAGCTCGTCGTGGCCGCGGACCACGAGCAGGCGCCGCAGCGGGATCATGGCCGCGAGCCCGAGAACGGCGCCCAGCCAGGCGAGCGCCACCACCTGCAGGTACGGCGGTACCATGTTCCACATGAACAGCGCCGGGATGGTGAAGATCGTGCCGCTCGCCAGCGAGGTCGAGGCCGAGCCGATGGTCTGTGACAGGTTGGCTTCGAGTATCGTGCCGCGAGCGCGGAATGCCCGGAAGAGCGCCACGGTCATCACCGCGGCGGGAATCGAGGCCGACACGGTCAGCCCGACTCTCAAGCCGAGGTACGCGTTCGCCGCACCGAAGACGACCCCGAGCACGACGCCCGCGACGACAGCCTTCAGCGTGAACTCGGCAACGTCGGGACCGATCGTCCCGCTTCTCGGCTGCATGGGTGGGGGCATTGTAATAGCATTCCGGTTGCCGAACCGCGGGCGTCGAGGTGCGAGCCGAGATCTGCACCTGGTTCAGTGTCGAACCGTCAGCCATCAGTGGTGATCGCGTGCATGTCTCACCCGCGCTCCTCTCCGCCTCGGCGGTCGCCATCCGCGACTGCATGGGGGCGGCGGTCGGCGAGCGCGTGCTGATCGTCACCGACGAACCGCTGCGCCCGATCGGCCACGCCCTCCTGCAGGCTGCGCGCGAGCTGGGACACGACGTCCTCCTCGTGGAGATGCTGCCCAGGAAGACCAACGGCGAGGAGCCCCCGGCGCTCGTGGCGGATATGATGGCGCGGGCGGATGTCGTGCTGTGCCCGACGTCGAAATCCCTGACTCACACGGACGCCAGGCGCGCGGCGAGCGCAGCGGGCGCGCGCGTGGGCACCCTGCCGGGCGTCACCGAAGACATCATGGTGCGGTGCATGAATGCCGACTATCAACGGATCGCGGAACGGACGCACAGCCTCTGTCGCCTGATGGAGCAGGCTTCGGTGGTGCGCGTCCAGTCGCGCAGCGGCACCGACGTGGTCCTCCCGGTTGCGGGGCGGCGCGCGCATGCGAGCAGCGGGCTCTTCCGGGAGCGCGGGCAGTGGGGCAACCTGCCGACCGGGGAGGCCTACCTCGCGCCGCTCGAGGGGCAGTCGAGCGGCCTCGTCGTCGTGGACGGGTCGATGGCCGGAATCGGTATCACCAGGCAGCCGATTCGGATCGACGTCGAGAACGGGTACGCCACGCGCATCACCGGCGGCCGAGAAGCGGAACAGCTGATCGCCCTCCTCGACGCGCACGGCCGCGCCGCGCGGAACCTCGCCGAGTTCGGCATCGGTACCAACGACCGCGCGAAGCTCACTGGCGTGATCCTCGAGGACGAGAAGGTCATGGGCACGATTCACATTGCGTTCGGGGACAACAAGTCCATGGGCGGGACCGTTCGCGTCGCCAGTCATCTGGACGGATTGGTGACGTCGCCAACCGTCTGGTTCGACGATCGGAAGATCATGGAGGACGGCCGACTGCTCGTGGACGCTTAACGTAATTTCTCGTCCCAAGCTGTGACGTCCGTTCATCGATTACAGGACTGTGTTCAGGCCAACGCGTTGAATCGGCGCAGGTTCGTCCGACAGCCCCCACGGAATGTCGGTTGCTCCGCAATCGGGGTCGTTCTATGCACCCATCTCCGGGGGGAGAGTAGACCATGCGGATAGCGATTCGTACGCTTTTCGTCCTGACGTGCGCCGGAGTCCTGGTCGCAGCGGCCTGCGGCGGCAGCAGTCCCACCGAGCCGTCCGGCAGCACCGGCGCCACCGTTGCCGGGATGGTGAGCCGCACGAGCGGCCCGCTCCAGGGGCTGACCGTCTCGGTCCCCGGCAGCAGCCTCTCGACCACCGTGGAGAGCTCCGGGTACTTCCAGCTCAGAAGCGTCCCGTCGGGCAACATCCAGCTGAAGTTCCAGGACTCGAGCGTGGATGCGACGGCGCAGCTCTCGAACGTCGGACAGAACCAGTTCATCGAGATCCAGGTGCAGGTGAGCGGCACTACTGCGACGATCGTGAGTGAGACACGCTCGGAGGGGAAGGTGGAACTGTGCCACAAGGAAGGGAACGGCACATACCATCTGATTGACGTCAGCGTGAACGCCGAGTCCGCCCACCGCGCGCATGGCGATGCCAAGGTTGGCGAACCGGTGCCTGGCGCGCAGAACCCGAACCAGGTGTTCGACGAGAACTGCCGCGTCGTCGGGCCTGCCGTGACCATCGAGAAGTCGACGAACGGCCGTGACGCCGACAGCGCGCCGGGTCCGGAGATCGTCGTGGGCAGCGCTGTGAACTGGACCTACGTCGTGACCAATGTCGGCACGGTGGCCCTGAGCGGCGTCACCGTCAGCGACGACAAGGGTGTGGCTGTCAGTTGTCCCAAGGCGTCACTGTCTCCGGGCGAGTCGATGACCTGCACCGGATCCGGCACAGCCACGCCCGGCCAGTATCGCAACGTCGGCAGGGTGAACGCGAGCTCGAGCTCCGGCGACGTGAGCGACACGGACCCGAGCCATTACCTCGGCGTGACGGAGCAGCAAGACGAAGGCCCGAAAGTTCAGCTGTGCCACAAGACGGGCGCGGGCTTCTTCGTCCACATCGAAGTGGCGCAGAGCGCCGTGCCGGCGCACCTGGCTCACGGCGACGGCAGGCCCGGCGAAGAGGTTCCGGGAACCACGACGGGGCAGCGCTTCAGCGCAACCTGCAGCGTTCAGTGACGGACCGGGAGCCCGCGGCCCGTGCTGCGGGCTCCCTCGTCACGGACGGGCTTCGGCTGGGCACGCTCCCACTCCTCGCGCGTGACGGTCTTCTTCTCGTGCACGTGCACGAACGCCCCGCGCTTGTTCGCGAGCACGACGTCCGGCAGGCCATCGCCGTTCACGTCCGTCGCGACGACCTGCGTGCCCACGCCTGATTCGTCGTCGATCAGGTACGGGACGAAGTCGACGCTTCGGCCGGGTCCCCGGACGAGCCTGAACCAGTAGAGCACCGCCGCGTCGTTGCGATCGGGATCGCCGGTCCGCCCGTGCGACCAGAAGCGCTTGCCGGTGACGATGTCCTTCAGGCCGTCGCCATCCATGTCGACCAGGTCGATGGCGTGGACCTCCGAGAACTTGACGCCGAAGCGGTTCTCGGCAGGTTCCCTGTTCATGATCACGTGCTCGCGGAACCGTATTTCACCCCCCTCGCGGTACTGCTGGTACCACGCCAGCCCGAAGCCGTGGGCAGCGAGCGCGGTGATGATGTCGCCGAGCCCGTCGCCGTCGACGTCGTACACATACATCTGCGAGCCGCCGCTTCCCATGGGCTGCGGGTGGAAGGTCCAGAGCGGGTGTCCGGCGAGAGAGGCCGGCTGCTGCCACCAGCCGTTCTTCTCGAGCAGATCGAGCCGGCCGTCGCCGTTCACGTCGCCGATTCCCATGCCGTGGGTGAAGTTGCCGTACTTGGCGTCGGGTGAGATGGCTCTGAACGTCCAGGGCTTCTCGGGGCGCAGCCAGTCCGGCTCCGCGTAGCCGTACTGGCCCTTCGTGATGCAGACGAGCTCGGGCCGGCCGTCGCCGGTCAGATCGGCGAACGTCGGCGATTCGTTATCCGTCTGGTCGAACACCTTGTGGCGGGTCCAGTGCCCCTCGCGGCCCTTCGGGTTCTCGAACCAGGACGTGTCCGTGCCAGGGAAACCGACGATCAGAATGTCGTTCCACTTGTCGCCGTTGAAGTCGTAGACCCAGGCGAAGAAATTGTCCGAGTACTTGTTCTCGCGGCCGAGCGCGCCCTCGAATCCGGGCACCGTCGCCGAGGTCATCGGGCCGAGCTTCAGCTGGAAACTCGCCGTCGCAGGGTAGTACTCGTGCCGCCGTGTGAAATCAGGGCCCTCCCACCACCACGGTCCGGCAATCACGTCGGCCACGCCATCGTTGTTCAGATCCCCGGCATTGGCCCCTTCGCTCCAGAACTGGTCCGTCAGCTGAATGCGTCTGAAGGTGTGCAGCTCCTCGGCCAGGACAACGCCGCCGAGGACGGATACACAGAGCACCACGGTGGCTGGAATCTTCATTTGGCTCTCTCACCCTGTGGCGGGGTAGTCTACTCTCAAACAGGCCTCCGGGACGCGGAAGTGGCCGAGGTCCCGTCGCTTCCGTCTCACTCGGAGTCACCGTGCTTCGTCAAAGTCTGCCGTCGAGCGGAGGCTCAGAGCCGCCGTCATGAAGCTCACCCTGACCGTTCTGATCATCGTCATCCTGACAACGCCGCGAGCGACGCCCGCCCAGCCGCTGGCCTCCGAGTACGCGGATCCGCAGCGGCAGGCCAAACTGTCGACGGCCTACGGCGAGATCGATCGCCTGTTCGCCGAGTTCGCGAAGGCTTCGCATGTCCCAGGGGCCGCGTGGGGCATCGTCGTCGACGGGGAGCTCGTTCATGCCGCTGCAGCCGGCGTCCGCGACGTGAGCACGGGCGCCCCGGTCGACGCCGACACGGTGTTCCGCATTGCCTCGATGACGAAGAGCTTCACCGCGCTGGCGATCCTGAAGCTGCGCGACGAAGGGAAGCTGGCGCTGGACGACCCGGCCGAGCGGTACGTCCCCGAGCTGCGGGACCTGCGCTACCCGACGTCGGACTCTCCAGGCATCACCATCCGGCATCTGCTCACGCACTCCGCCGGCTTTCCGGAGGACAACCCCTGGGGAGACCAGCAGCTCTCGGAGAGCGAGGCTGCTCTGTCGGCGATGCTGCGCGAGGGCATCCCGTTTTCGAACGCGCCTGGCGTCGTCTACGAGTACTCCAACTACGGCTTCGCCATCCTCGGCCGGATCGTCTCCCAGGTCTCCGGGCAGGCCTACGACGAGTACATCTCCCGGGCCATCCTGCAGCCGCTCGGCATGCGCGCGACGACGCTGCATCCGTCGCGCGTGCCCGCCGACCGCCTGGCCATCGGATATCGCTGGGAGGACGAGGGGTGGAAGCCTGAACCGGCGTTGCCCCACGGCTCGTTCGGGGCCATGGGTGGCATGCTGACGTCAATCCGGGATCTCGGTCGCTACGTCGCGGTCATGCTGGACGCGTGGCCACCACGGGACGGCGCCGAGCGTGGGCCCATCCGGCGCGCCTCCCTGCGCGAGATGCAGCAGCCGTGGAGGCCTGCCGCGATGCGGGTGGCCCTCGACAGGCGCGCCGGCGCCGCCCATCTGACCGCAACGGCGTATGGATACGGCCTCAGGGTGACACAGACGTGCCAGTTCCGCTCCATGGTGGCGCATACAGGCGGGCTGCCCGGCTATGGCTCGATCATGCAGTGGCTGCCCGACTACGGCGTTGGCATCATCGCGTTCGGCAACGTTACCTACACGGGCTGGACGCGCGTCGTCGGCGAGGCCTTCGATCGGCTCGCCGCCACGGGCGGCCTCCAGCCCCGTCTGGTCCGGCCGTCCGCCGCGCTCGTCGCTGCGCGCGACGCGGTTTCGAAGCTGGTCATGACCTGGGATGACGCGCTCGCGGAGAGGATTGCGGCGGAGAACCTGTTCCTGGATCGTTCGCGGGATCGGCGCCGGAAGGAGATCGAGGAGGTGAGGTCGAAGGTCGGCACCTGCTCGAGCCCGGACGGGTTCGATGTCGTCGAGAACGCGCTGCGTGGCTCGTGGACGATGAGCTGCGAGCGCGGGCGGGTCGAGGTGGCGATCACGCTCGCGCCGACCCTCCCGCCGGGCGTGCAATATCTGTCGGTCCGTCCGGCTCCCGCCGAGCCGGCGCTGCGGGGACCGTGTGTCGCGTTCTGACAGGGACCTGGAACCTTGAACCTTGAACGTTGAACCTTGAACTCTGAACTTTGAACGGCGCTAAGGCCGTCCGACGATCTGCACGATCCCGTTCGCCAGCTCCTTCTGCTGCACGGGATCGAGGGTGCGGCCCAGGCGATCGGCCAGCACGCGCAACGCCTCGTGCGTCCCAACGGCAGCGATGCGCTGCACGGTGAAGCTGAAGAGGCGCGGGAACCCGGATCCATCGGCGAGCGCAAGCGCGCGGGACATGTCGAGCTCCACCACGGGCTCGGCGGCGTACCACACCATCATCGGAAGATTCTGATCCGTCGCGTCCCCGGCGTTCGCGTAGAGCGCCGCCAGCACGTCCCAGCGCTTCTCGGCCGGCACACGCTGGAGGCTGCTCGCGACGTAGAGCCGTACCAGCGCCGACGGATCCTGGCGTGCCAGCCTGGCGAACTGCCGCACAGCCTCGTCCGAAGGGAACCAGCTCTCGGCGAGCAGCTGTACAGCCCACGCCCTGACGTACTCGCTGTCGTGGTCGAGCAGTTCGAGCAGGTCCCCTTCATTCAGGCCCGACGTGACGTGGAGCGCCCAGAGCGCCCGCAGCTTCCGCGTGACATCGGGGTTCTGGTGGAGAATCGTCCGGAGCCGAGCGTGCACGGCGGGATCCGGTCCGCGCTCCTGCAGCAGCCGGCGTGCGTGGCGCACGTACCAGTCGTTGCGGTGCAGCTGCAGCTCGACGAGCCGATCCGAGGGGAGGGTGGCCAGGTCGACCTTCGTCCAGCGGTCGCGGTCGTGGGCGATCCTGAAGATGCGCCCGAACGTCTTCTGATGGATCTCGTCCGTGCTGGTGTGGCACTGGTTGCGGTCGTACCAATCGATCGCCCACACCGCGCCGTCGGGCCCGTACTTCAGGTTCAGCATCTGGCTGTGCGCGTCGTTGGCCAGGAGGAAGTCGGGGCCGTGCGAGGCGATGTAGCCTGAACCCTGCCGCTGCAGGCGGTCCACGTTCGTCCTCGCGCCGTGGATGTTGTTCATGAACAGCGACCCGCGGTACTCCTGCGGCCAGTTGTCGCTGCCGAGATAGATCATCGCCCCTGCGTGCGCGTGGCCGCCGCCGGCCGATCCCGAGCGGCCGTTGGCCGCGTGGGGGCCCTGGGTTCCGACCCAGTGCACGTGATCGGCGGCGGTCTTGATGTCGTCGAACGTGTAGGGATTGAAATGGCTGCCCGCCTGTCGCTTGTAGCGGGCGCCGGGCACGACGTGGAAGAGGTGTTCGATGACGCAGGCCGTCGCGAAAGCGTGGCCATAGTCGTTGAAGTCGAGCCCCCACGGGTTGCTCGTGCCGTGCGCGAACACCTCGAATTCGTGCCGCGTCGGGTGATACCGCCAGACACCCGCGTTGATCCGCTGCCGCTGGTCGTCCGGTGTCCCCGGCCGCCCGACGTTGGAGTGCGTGAACACGCCGTGGGTCCCGTAGAGCCAGCCGTCCGGTCCCCACGTAAACGTGTTCAGCGTCTCGTGTGTGTCCTGATACCCCCAGCCGTCCAGGAGGATCTGCGGAGGGCCGGCCGGCGCGTCTCCGCCGGGCTGGATGGGAATGAACAGCAGGTACGGCGCCGCGCCCACCCAGACGCCTCCGAACCCGACTTCCAGCCCGCTCACCAGGTTGAGGTGCTCGATGAAGACCTTGCGGCGATCGAGCCGGCCGTCGCCGTTGGTGTCCTCGAGAACCAGGATCCGATCCCGCCCGGGCCCGTGCGCACGCTGCGGGTAGGTGTGCGCCTCGGCTACCCAGAGCCGGCCGCGGTCGTCGAGTGCGAAGGCGATGGGGCGGATCACGTCCGGCTCGGAGGCCGCGACCTTCACGGCGAAGCCCTCGGGCACGTCCATCACGCGCGCGGCATCGGCCGCCGGCAGGCCGGCGTGGAGCACGGCGTCCATCGGGGGCATCAGCGGAACGGCAGACGCGACGACCTCGTGCAGGAACGACGGCCGCGCCTCGTGGAAGCGGAAATTGTCGAAGCTGATGTAGGCCCACGGGCTCTCTTTCAAGTACACGGCGGTGGGCGCGCCGGTCTCCTCGTCCACCAGCCGCACCTGGAGAGACCGGCCCACGTAGGGCTGCAGGTCGACCACGACGGGCCGCAGCGTGGGATGGTTCGAGCCCGAGATGCTGTGGATCACCTTCCTGCCGTCGGCGAGCACCAGCTCGACGCGTGTGCTGCTGAACGCGCCCCCGGCCACCAGAAAGCTCGCAAAGGGCTGCGTAATCGCGAAGGGGACCGAGGTGAGGGTGCCGGTGCGGGCGCTGCCGTCGATCCGGCTCGTCACCCAATACGCCCCGGCGTGCCCCGCTGCGGCCCCGGGGATCGTCCCGGCCGTTCCGGCATTTTCGCCGTTGACGATGCCGAAGGCGGTGCCCTGGGGCAGCCAGTTGTCGAGCGTGCCGCTCTCGAATCCCAGGTCCAGCGGACGGCCGTCGACCTGCGGGAGGAGGCCCTCGGGTTCCGTGCGCGGCTCGTCGGAGACTTCGATCCGGCCTTCCATGCCTGCCTCGCGATGGCCGGGAACGGTGCAGTAGTAGGTGTCGTTGGTCTTCGCGACGAACGTGATGCTGGTGCTGACGCCAGGGTCGATGAGCTGCGTGCTCTTGATGCCGAGGCGCTCGAGCGCGAGGTCGTGCAGCATCATCTCGCCGTTGACGATCGTGATCCGCACCGTCTGCCCGGTCTGGGCGGTGAGAGTCGGGTTCCGCACCCCGTCGATGTCGCCGCCGACCCCGCGATAGCCGAGCATGAATGCCTGAAGGGTGTACTCGCGATCGGGAGGTCGGGGCTGGGCGGACGCGCTGCCCGGTCTACAGACGAGGGCA
>DASPFV010000226.1:0-15080 GCA_035620975.1 Vicinamibacterales bacterium | reverse complement strand
GGTGCTGCCGCCGCGTCCTTGCCGCTTGTCAACAGAGTCTGCACGCCGTCCTCCTCGCGCTGCACCGGACCTGCGCCGGTGAGCCCTGTCTGGACTGGCGTGGCAAGGACGAGGCCAAGGGCTGAGGACGCGTCATGCGCTGACGATCCCGGGTCTTTCCAAAGGCACAAAGAGCGTCAGCCAGCTTCAAGATGCAAGGAACCGTTTCGTTATGAAAGGTGGTTCCTCGTTACGCGATCCTGTGATGCCGCACGGGCGCCGGTATTGCCTCGGTGACGTCGACCTGGTCCCGCACCTGAATGAGCCGCGCCAGCGAGAACGCCCCGATTGACAGCACGACATCGCGGACCGCAATGTCGAAGTCGCCGGCGAGTGTCAGGTTGACTGCCACGAGCAACAACCACGCGCTGGCGACATACGACCCGATGACAGGCAGGGCCGTCAGGATGCTGATGCCGACGGCAAACTCGACGACGCCCACGATCCACATGAACATGTCAGTCGAGAAGGGCAGCAGCTGAGCTGCCAGCGGGCTGACGTAGCTGCCCCAGTCGACCAGAATGTTGAAGAACTTGTCGATGCCCGCCAGCGTAGCCATCAACCCGATGCCGAGCCGCATTGCCTGGGCCGGAGCCTGAAGTCGAGGATCCATGTGTGCCTCCTACCCCAATGGAGTCACACGAGCGAAAAACGTCACCGACGGCTTCCTCTGTCACCTTTCCGCGTCCAGGCACTCTATTCTGGTGAACGATTTCGCTCGGCGCACCGAGCCGCGGCTGGATCGCTACTGGACAGAGGGACACACGATGCATGTTGTGAGCGCACCCGTTCTGGAGGCGTGGGGCTGCTCGGCCGGCGAGCAGATCGTCGAGAAGGTCGTCGCCGGGCGTTGAGCGCGGTCAACACGACTCGCAGGCTGTCGAACTTCACAACAGTTTTTGCGTTCCGGCGGTCTTCCACTCCGGTTCACGGTGGAGCTCCTCGAGCTCTCTCGTCAGGGCGACAATGTGAAAGCGCGTCGCGTCGATCACCTTCACTCGTCTCGCTCGCGAGCGCGGCGGATCAATGACTTCGCAGCGGACGTAGCAGGGGAAGGTGCAAGGGACCGGGCAGTGGCGCCATGAGCACATCGCGGCCTCGCGGACCCGGGTCCTCAGGATGAGAGCCGTTGCTCGATGCGTCGTCCCAACGCATCGCCGAGCCGTTCGACGGCCCGATTGATGGCCGCGTACACGTGCGGTCCCCTGACGCGTATTCTGAGGGAGCCCGCGGGCTCGAGATTCACCGTTACCGCACAGGTGACCCTGTCGCAGGTACCACGCTCGTCTGTGTGACGCAGCACGACACGAACACGACGGACGCTTCGCGTGTGGCGCGCCAGAGCGGCGAACACGCGATACTCGGCATAGGTGCGGGCCTGAGCACTGATTGTGTCGTCACCGACGACTGTAATCCGATTCATGCGCTAGATAAGCGCAAGGCGCGGGCCACCTCTTGGAGGAGCCAGTGGCCGATCTCCACGAGGTCGAGTGTGGGCGGTCGGTTTCGAAAAGAAAGGCCCGCCTTCAGGATGAAAGGCCGTAGTGCTTCATCTTCCGCCAGAGCGTTACGGTGCTGATCTTCAACGCCTCGGCCGCTCGGCGGCGATTGCCGCCAAACTTTTCGAGGGCGCGTTCGATCATGACGCGCTCCTGTTCCTGCAGGTCCAGCGTGTCGTCTCCCGGGCGGCGCCGCGTCTTCTGCGTGACCTCCGGGGGCAGCTCCCGCACACGGATGCTCGGTCCGTTGGCGAGAATCACCGCGCGCTCGACAGCATGCTCGAGCTCGCGGACGTTGCCGGGCCAGCTGTAGTTCATCAGGGCTGTCATCGCCTCGGCAGACATGGCCGTCACGTCCTTATTCATGCGCGACGCCGCCCGGACGAGAAAGTGATGCACGAGCGGAGGAATATCTTCGCGGCGATCGCGCAACGCTGGCACGGTGATGATGAACGCACCCAGCCGGAAATAGAGGTCCTCACGGAACGTGCCGGCATCGACGGCCGCTCGCAGATCACGATTCGTGGCGGCAACGACGCGCGCATTGATCCTGATGTTGCGCTCGGCGCCGACGCGCCGGATCTCACGTTCCTGGAGGGCGCGGAGCAGCTTCGCCTGGATCGTGGGAGCGACTTCCCCGATCTCGTCCAGAAAGATCGTGCCGCTGCCGGCGACCTCGAAAAGGCCAGCCTTGTCTCGAACCGCGCCCGTGAAGGCGCCGCGCACGTGGCCGAACAACTCGGATTCGAGCAAGGTCTCTGTCAGCGCCGCGCAGTTGATGCTCACGAAGGGAGCGCTCGCCCGTGGGCTCTGATCGTGGATCATCCTGACGATGAACTCTTTGCCCGTGCCGCTTTCGCCGTAGACGAGAACGGTCGTGTCGAGCGGAGCGACGCGGGCGGCGAGCTCCAGCACTTCCTCCATCGCAGGACTGCGGGCGATGAAGTGCTTGGAGGCCGCGTGCCGGCTGACCCGGTCGCGCAGCAGGTTCAGCTCGCGCTCGCGCCGCTCCAGCAGGCGCTCGCGTCGGTCCAGCTCCTTGACGCGCCGCCCGACGGCCTCGCGGAGACGCTCGACTTCCTGCCCGAGGTTGGCCGCTTGAAAGTCCTCGCGGATGCTGCGGAGCTCATCACCCCAACTGTCCGCATCCCGTCCGATGACGGAGCAGGCTTTGGCCCCCTGTCCCAGGCATTCGGTTTCCCGGAAATAGATCTCCTTGCCCATGCACGCGCTGACGTATCCGCTCGAGTACCCGACGAGAGACCAGCAGACAGCCGACCGACTGCGGCCGTAGTGGTGCACGTGCTGCTCGGCCTCGTACGAGTCGCGCCACACGACTTCTTCTTCGAACCGCCCGGTCGCTTCGTCGTGCTCGATTCTGATCACGTCTGCGTGGGCGATCCCCTCGAGCGTGTGCAGCATCGCGCCGGAACGTAGCCCCTCTCCGGGACTGGCCCAGTTCGATCGGTCCCGCAGGCTGACGGCGTCATGATACCCATCGGCAAACCCGAATCGCAGCAGCAGCCGCCTCGCGGTCTCCAGCCCGAGCGTGTCGACCAGCTCCTTGCGCAGCAGGCCCATTGCCGCAGCGCTCAGGATCACGACGCGCTGTTCATGCAGCCTGATGATGCCCTGGTCCGGACGGAAGTCCAGCAGCTCCGCAAGATGGAGCGGCTTGGCTGTCCGCTGAAAGGAGCGAGATTGTCGCTTCACGGTGCTGCCCCATTCTACGACCTGGGTCCTGTTGCTAGCGATAGCAAGGCCGTGATCCAAAGGCATGCGCCTATCCGACTATCCGGGCCAACAGCCAACCGATGGTCTCCGCGACGCCTCGCACGACAAGGGCCACGGGCACACCGACCAGCAGGATGACGAAGGGAACGAGCAGCGCAACGCCGGCCGCGCCAGCCAGTGAAGCCAGGGCTCGAGGAAACGGCCGTCTCGTGTCCGGCGGGAGCGAGACGTCGAGGGTATCGATCCTGCCCGCCTCGCGGTGATCACTCTTTGCGCCGGGTCGTGCTTCCACGCTCGAGGCTCGACGGACCGGCTCAGGACGAGAGACTCCCAGCGTCCACGAAGGCGGATCGCTCGCCGGGAAAGAGTCCGCGAGGATCTGGTCCAACGCGCGCTCAGCGGCGTATCGAACTCGCTCGTCGCTGGACACCGGGCGCACATCGGTCCGAGCGATCGATGGCAGAAGCGAGCCGCCGCCGGCTCGAGGTTCGATTGCCGTTCTGGTGTAAAGCACAATTCCTCCTTAAGCCGCCTGTGAACACTCCTCGCGCTCGACGACGGGTTGGCCGACTTCGACTGATTCGGCTCGCGTGACTCGACGTATGGCGCGGTCGATCTGCACAGCCAGCAGCTCGTGATGGCACGCCGACAATCCGAACCCGCGTGCGTAGTGGATCACTCGGTGCCCGTCCGTAAGGATGATGATGGCGTCCTTGCTGTCCAGCAGGTCATCGATCTGTTCGTACATACGCTGCACGTCTGCGCCCAGTCCCTGACGCAGTGTCACAGTTCGGCCTCCGTCATCATGCGCCGCGGTCGCAGCGTCGGACTCGTGACCGGCCGACCACGAGGGTCGCGGACGGCTCTTCTCCATTCACCGGACGACAGCCGATCGTTGTCGGCGCGCTCGGATTCACGGGAACCCAGCCGAACGTCACTCGCTGTCGGCTCTGCGTGGCTCGTCGCGCGCGAGCGGAGAAACGACAGCTCGCGTGCACGCTCGCCAAACGCGGCCAGGGCCTCAGCCCACAGCGTCCGAGCCTCCGCGTGAGGACATTCGTCATCGCACACATCACCAGTCCGGCCGGTCCGGAGCCGCCGCTCGTGCGCCACCATCGCGTCGTGCCAGGCCGCCAGGCGGGCGGCGAGTGCGGACGAAGTCGATGTGGCGCTTCCGGATGCCAGCATCGCGTACGGATTCATGTCAAACCAACCTCTCTCTCCGCATGTATGAGCTGTTCAAGTTGTTCCCGCGGGAGCTCCCCTCCAGTCCTCGCCCTTGCCCGCAGCGATGAGCTCGGTGATGTCGAGCGGCTCTGTGGTCATCACAAGTTCCTTGCCCTGATAGCTCCAGGACTCAGCGGGCCGGTCCGCATACACCTCGATCCCGAGGCCGTCGGGATCGCTCAGGTACAAGGCTTCGCTCACGGCGTGGTCCGCCATCCCGGGTGCCAGTCCGAGACCGAGCACGTGCGCGGCAAAACGGCCGAGCGCGCCGCGGTCCGGCAGGAGAACGGCGAAGTGATACAGCCCGAACCTGCCGCGGCGTGGCACCGGCGACACACCATGCTTCTCGACGACATGCACCAGGGGCTGTGCAGCACCCTTCACGCCGAACGAGACCCGCGCCGTACTGCGGTCGAACACTTCAAGGCCGAGCACACCCTGGTAGTACTCGAGCGAGCGCTGCAGATCGGCGATCTGCAGGTGCACTGCGCCGATCCGGGTCTGGTCGGGCAGACGCACGGACGCCGGAAGACCATGGTACTGCGCGACCGCGCTCATCACTTCCTCCTTACGCCTCGATCCTTGTCAGGCCCTCGCGGCTTCGATATTGAGCGACACGTCGACGTCGTCGCCGACCAGAAGCCCGCCGGTTTCAAGTGCCGCGTTCCACGTCAAGCCGAAGTCCTTGCGATTGATCCGAATTGACGCTTCGAAGGCGACCAGGTCCTTCCCATACGGGTCGCGCGCGCTTCCGAGGTAGCTCACAGGCAACTCGATATGCCGACTGACACCTCGAATCGTCAGGGTCCCACGCGCAACGAACGAGTCGGCGCCAGTCTTGACGACGCGGTCGCTGACGAACGTGAGCTGGGGGTACTTCTCCACGGCAAAGAAATCGTCCGAACGGAGGTGCGCGTCCCGGTCCGAAACGCCAGTGTCGATCGACGCCGCATCGATCCGCACGTCGACGCTGGACGCCTCCGGGTGATCGGGGTCGAATGCGATCTCCCCTGCGAAGTCTTTGAATTGTCCCCCCACGCGCGACAGCAGGTGACGAACGCGAAAGCGCACCTCGCTGTGACTTCGGTCGATCTGGTAGACGGTGCTGACGGGACGTTCTGCAGTTGCTGTTGTTGGCATTTCACGTTCCTCCAATAAAGAGAGCGTTCGTTCACGACAGGCTGACAGTGACCGCCACGGTCAGGATGAACCGCTCCGCTTGGCCGGCCATCCTTCTCAACCTCGGGCGTCACGCGGCTCGCGCCAGGTCGATGTCGCCTGCGTTCCAACTCTTCATGTGGTCCTCCTTTCGCACGTGGCTGCGCGGCGCGGTCGAGCGAAACCGAGCGAAACCGACTGCCCATCGAGCGTGTGTCGGTTGCGAGCAGGACCACTCACTCGCACTCTTGTTCGGAGGGGCAAGTTACGCGCCACGACGTTCTGGCGCAGAAACGCACGCCAGCAATCGGCGCAGTCATTTCAGGTAAGCGGATCGTTTCATTGTGTAATGCCTCTCGGGTCTGCCAGTAGCTCCCCTCCGCCAAATTTCAGCATTAAGCGTTCATTTCATTCTGAAACGGAATGGGACGGTAGCTCTTCTGTGTAAGGAGCTGAATTAACACGAGTTGATGCGCGAAGAGGATGGTCTATGGGTTGCTCCTTATCGTTGGGAGGAATCATGGAACCCACACTCATTCTCGTAGCAGTCAATGCTCTCAATGGGCGGGAGGCGGCGTTCGAGCGCGCGCTCACTCTCGCGCGCCGGAGCGGCGCGGAGTTGTATCTGCTTCACGCAGTTCCCGCGAACCAGCCCTTCTCGCACGGAGCGGCCGAGCGCCTCGAGCGGATCTCGGACATGCGTCGACGCGCTGAAGAGGCCGGAGTGCGCGCGCAGTCGGTCGAACAACATGGCGACCCGGCTCAGATCATCGAACTCCATGCCAATGCGCGCCGGGTGGATCTCATCGTCATGGGTGGGGAGCCGCGTCGCGGGTGGGGCCGACACCGTTCGGCAGTCGGCGAAAAGGTCATACGCCGCACGAAGGTTCCGACGCTCGTCGTCCCAAGCGACGCGCCCGACCAGCCGATCTCCTTCCGGAACGTGCTCGTGGCGGTGGATCTGTCACCGGGCTCGGAGGAGATCGTCCGGCGTGCGATCGGATTCTCGTCGGACGACGCGGCGCAGCTGACCTTGATCCATACGGTCAAAGGTGTGGAGGCAGCCGACGCGGTTCAGAGCCCGGCGCGATGGATGGTGCCGGAATACCGCACACACGTCCTTGAAGACGCGCGTCGACGATTGGAAGCGCTCGCGGGGGAGGTTCCTGCGGGTGTCGACACGCGCGTCCACCTCTCCACGGGGCCCGCAGTCCGGACCATTCTCGAGCAGGCGGCCGATCTGAACGCGGATCTCGTCGTAGTGGGACGGAGCCGAGGCTTCAAGATGCTGGGGTCCACGGCCCTCCACGTCCTTCGCAAGAACGACCGGGCGCTCCTGGTGATCCCGAGCGTGGCGCCTCGTGTCGAACGAAAACTCGCCGCCTAACAAAAGCGGTAAAGACGGTATCCGGGAAGAATCAGGCGTGAACGGGACGAACGCGGACTGCATCGCATTCTCACGCCGTTCGATTTCTCAATCGCTTCTGCAGTCGCACTGAGAACTGCTGTAGACCTGTCTCGGCGTCACGGCGCTCGGATTACCCTTGTCCACGCACTGAAAGATGTGGCTGGGCGCATGGTCTTCAGCGGCAGTGAGGCCTGGGAGGAGGTCCGGCGGCTCCCTGCACAACTGAAAGCACTTGCAGACCGCCTGCGGCGCAAGGCTGCGTCTGTCGGCGCGGCCGATGTAGACACCGAGGTCGCACCTGGCGCCAGCGAAGTCGCGATTCTCGAGATGGTAGAACGTCGCGATGCGGACCTGATCGTGAGGGGCGTTGCGCATCGCTCATGGCTCGATCGTCTGGCGTTCGGATCTACTCTGCGCCGCCTTCTGCGGCGAGTTACGGTGCCGGTTCTCGTTGTGCCTGTAATCGCTGGTGACAACCCGTGGCCCGACGAGGCTGGCCTCGGAAAGTCAGCAGCCGCATGTGGACTGATTCCGTGGAGCGTGTCGCCGCCTGACAGGTGCGACAATGAACGTCTGGTCACCTGGGCCACGCCCTCCACCCGCCAGCAACGTGGGGACGACACCCGGGACGGCCGGTCGTTGATTGGAGGGCTGTAATGGCTTGGGTTCTGCTGTTCGTTGCTGGCCTGCTCGAGATTGTCTGGGCGTTCACGATGAAGCTCTCGCACGGGTTCACCCAGCCCAGCGCATCTCTCGTCACCTTGGTCGCGATGCTCGCCAGTTTTGGCCTGCTCTCGGCCTCGATGAACACGTTACCTCTTGGCACTGCGTACACGGTATGGACCGGAATCGGTGCAGTCGGAGCGTTTATCGTCGGGGTGGTGGTCCTCGGTGAGTCGGTCAACACCACGCGGGTTCTGGCGGCCGCTCTCATCGTCGCTGGTCTTGTTCTCATGAAGGTATCGACTCCCTGATGGCGGAGTACGCAAAACACATCGAAAGCAATTGGTTTAGGAGGAACAACAGATGTACGACACGAGCAACGATCTCTCGCTGACAACGCGCAAATCGATAATCGAGCTCCTGAACGAACATCTCGCCGACGCGATCGATCTGCAGCTGTAGGCGAAGCAGGCGCACTGGAACGTCAAGGGGCCGAACTTCGTCGGCTTGCACGAGCTGTTCGATCAAGTCGCCTCGCAGGCGCAGGGCTACGCGGACGACATCGCGGAGCGAGCCGTTGCGCTCGGAGGCGTGGCACGAGGAACCCTGCGGTTGCGACCGAGTTCAAGAACAGAATCGCGGCGGCGGAGTTCGCGTCATAGTCGTAGCTGTAGAGCGGCAAGTCCTTGAACGGGATCTCAGTCATCGTGAGCTCGGGCGGCGCCAGGTTGACGACCGCTTGCGCAAGGAAGCGGTTGATGGATGTGGCCGCGAGGCTGCCGACGAAGTACCCGACCTTGAAGCCTGCCATCTGAGCTCGCGGCGGTAGCGACCGGTTACAGCAACCGCCTGAGCGTGCTCGCCAACGATGCAGCAATGCGCTGCAGCCACGAACGTGTTCGAAATGCCTCGACCGTGATCTCCTGGGCATGCTGCAGGTCGTCGAGAAAGATCCGATTCATCTGTTGACCGATCGCTCGATCGAGCACCATCAAGGTGGCCTCGTCGTTGAGCGCCATCGAGCGGTTGTCGAAGTTCATCGAGCCGACGGTGGACCACTCGCCATCGACGACGAACGTCTTGGCGTGCAGCGTGGTCGGTTGCCACTCGTAGAGGCGCACGCCCGCGTCCAGCAGCGTGTCGTACCACGCTCGGCCGGCGAGGCGGACGATGGGGACGTCGGTACGCTGTCCCGCCGTCAGGATGCGAACATCGACACCTCTCCTTGCGGCAGTGGCGAGCAAGTCAATGACGTTGCGATCGGGAGCGAAGTACGAGTTCGTGATGTACAGGGTCTTACGGGCGCCGGCGATCGACAGGGCAAAGAACCGTTCGGCGGCCGTGCTTCCAAGGGTTGGCGAGGTGTAGAGGAGACCGGCCGCCGTTGCTCCATTCTCCTCCGGCTCAACGGTCGCGCGGCCAGTGAACATCACGCCTGTCGCTTCGACCCACGCTGCAGCGAAGGCGGCCTGGAGTTGTCGGACTGCCGGCCCTTCGAAGCGCACGTTCGTTTCGCGCCAGGACCCGGCGCTGCGTCCGTCGCCAAACCACTTGTCGTCGATGCCGAATCCGCCCGTCCACCCCACCCGGCTGTCGACGATGATGCCGCGCACGTGTGACCGGTTCTGCGCGAGGTGCAGCGTGGAGAGACGGATAGGTCGAAAGGGCTCCACGACAATGCCGGCAGCACGCAGGTCGTCGCGATGAGCGCGTGGGATGTCGACGGTACCGAAGGCGTCGTAGAGGACGAACACCTGTACGCCCGCCTTGGCGCGGTCGCGCAATATTTGGCCGAGCGTGTCAGCCATTCGACCGGGTGCGCCGTAATACAGTTGCAGCGTGATCGACCGCCGCGCCGACCGCAAATCGTCCCACAGGCGTGGATAAGTTTCGTCGCCGTTCAGCAGCACCTCGACCCGATTGCCCGGAGCGAGCCACGCGCCCGTAGCCATCGTAGCCATTAGCGGAAACTCCGGCTCACTGACGCTAATTGGGATTCTGTCGGCGGCGACGCCACGAACGTGGCGAACGGCGGTTCCGCGCGTGAGGTGGAGGAAGCCGACGAACGCCAGGACCAGCACGAATACCCGCAGCGCCCACCCGCCCACTCTGCGGAGAGCGATGACTGCGGCTTTCTGGCGGCCTCCTGATGTGTCGGACGACATGGTTGGCAGGGCTTCACACGAGGTGGAGCGCCGAGGTGATGCTATCGTGGGCCCCTCGGTCGACGCCAAGTCTTTCGAAAACGGCAGGAGGGCCGAGGGATCGCTGGCGAGCCCGTGCGAAACCGCCGCTCGTCTGGCGTAGCGCTGTCGCTTACTCTCGTGCTTGTCGGCTCACGTGTGCGACCGAAGGGCGTGCCATGCAGCCACCACCGATTGATCCCGAGAGCCTGTTCCGACTCGTCCAGTTTTTTGATGTCCTGGCGGCGATCGTGTTCGCCGTGTCTGGAGCGCTCGTCGCTTCGCGGAAGAGCCTCGACGTGATGGCGTTCATGTGGTTTGCCGTCCTGACGGGAGTCGGCGGCGGCACCGTGCGCGACTTGATTCTCAACGTGCCCGTGTTCTGGGTTCAGCATCCCATCTACGTGTCTGCCTGCCTTGCCACGGCCGTCGCGATGCATTTTGTCGCACCGCTTGTCGAATCGCGTTACAGGACGCTCCTGTGGTTCGATGCCTTTGGATTGGCGCTGGTCACGGTCGCTGGTACAGTCAAGGCCTCGGACGTGGGAGCGCCTGCAGTGGTCGCCATCGCAATGGGTGCCGTCACCGGAGTCGTCGGAGGGATCATTCGCGACACGCTGGGCCACGTTCCTTCGGTGCTTCTCGGTCGTGAGATCTACGTCACGGCGTCGGTGCTCGGTGGTTGCACGTATGTCGGACTCGATCTTCTGGGCGTCGGCCGTCTGCCGGCGATGATCGCCGGGTTCCTGACGACGTTCATCCTGCGGGGCCTCGCGATCAGATTCGGCTGGTCGCTGCCGGTATTCCGCGACACGCCCAGGCGCGAGCGTTGGAAGAGCGTTTCGAAAGATCCGGCGAGGGATTAGCCTCCATGAGCCGAGAACCGGCTCGTATCGAGGTCACGACAAGCTCCTCTTCGGCATCATTCTCGGCGTGCTCGCCTTCTGGCTGTCTGCACAGACCACCCTGAACATCGCGCCGATAATGGCGTCCTCTTTGGGTGCCTCATTCGGCGTCGCCATCTCCGCCGCCATCTTTACCGCGCTCAGCGGTGACGCCGAATCAGGGCGTTGGCTGGAAGGAGTAATCACCTTTGCCGTGCGTCAGGGCACCCTATGCCGCCAGCCACGTGTGTGCCGCGATGACCATGGCGGCGACACCTGTCTCGAGCGTCGGATGCAGCACCGGTGCAAAGCCGGGATTGTGGTTCGTCGGGATCTCGCGCACTCGTCCCGCTTGCTTCGCCTCGGCATACTCTTTGGGATCGGTGCCGCCAACGAACCAGAAGACCGAAGGCGCTTGCCACGCGGCACCGAACACGCCGAAATCCTCGCTTGCGGACGTGGGCTTCGGTTCGCGGATTCGATCCGCGCCGAAATGCTTCCGGAACGCGTCGAGAACTCGTTGCGTCGCTTCCGTGTCGTTGCTCACGAGCGAGTAACGATCGAGAGGCGTGATCTCCGGTGGCTTCGGAGCGCCCGACGCGGCGGCTTCAGCGTTGACGATGCGGGTGATCGCTGCGAGGACGCGGGTCCGCACCTCCTGATCGAATGTGCGTACGTTGAGTGTGATGACCGCGTCCTCGGGAATCACGTTGTCCTTCTCGCCTGCCTGCATCGATCCGACAGTGACTACTGCTGCCTCGGAGGCCGCGAGCTCGCGCGATACGATGGTCTGCAGTCGAAGCACCGTCGCGGCTGCCATCACGACTGGGTCGACGCTGGCTTGCGGCATCGAGCCGTGCGCGCCTCGGCCGAACATCCTAATCTGCAGGCTGTCGGCCGCGGACGTGATCACGCCGGCACGACTGCCGATCGACCCGGCGGGCCCGACCATCACGTGCTGGCCAAGAATCACGTCAGGTTTCGGGAAACGGGTGACCAGCCCTGCGTCGACCATGGCCTGGGCGCCCCGGCCCGTTTCCTCCGCGGGCTGGAACACGAGCATCAGCGTCCCTTTCCAGGCATCTCGTGTGTCCGCGAGGAGAGTGGCGGCGCCCATCAACCAGGTCACATGCATATCGTGGCCGCATGCATGCATGACGGGTACGGGCTTCCCGGCACTATCGGTCGCCTTCCGCGTACTGGCATACGGCAGGCCCGTCTGTTCCCGGACCGGCAAGGCGTCCATGTCTGCGCGCAGCATCACTGTCGGCCCATCGCCGTTACGCAGCAGCCCTACGACGCCGGTCTCGCCGACGCCAGTTGTGACCTCGTATCCGGTGCGACGCAAGTGATCCGCGGCGATACCGGCCGTACGCGTCTCCTGCATGGAGAGCTCGGGGTGCGCATGGATATCGGTGTACACACGTTCGAGCTCCGGTAGGAGATTCTGGACGCGCGGTTCGAATGCGCTCGCCGAAATCATGAGGTGGCCTCCTGAATCACATCAGACAATCTTGCCAACCAGCCTGGCTGCATCTCCCTTGCTCGTAGCATGCCATGGGCATATCCTCGCGCCATGTCGAGACGCGCCGACACCGTTGCGGCGGAAACGTGCGTAGCGCTTGGCGCTGCCGACGCCCGCGTGGAGGCGCATCCAAATCGCGAGCTCAGTCTGGGATCGCTCGCGATTTCACGGGCCCTTCCAGTCAAGGACAGACGCCTCGTCGGAGCCTGGTGTTTCCTCGATCGGTTCGGACCATTGACGTTCAACGCCGGGAAGCCCATGGATGTGGCGCCTCATCCCCACATCGGTCTGCAGCCGGTGACGTGGCTGCTGCAGGGCGAAGTCGTCCATGATGACAGCCTCGGCTACCAATTCCCTCCTTCGTCCGGGCGGAGTCAACGTGATGACATCCGGCGGCGGGATCTCGCATGCGGAGCAAACCCCGAATGACAATACGGGACGTCTGAACGGCGTGCAGCTCTGGGTGGCGCTCCCTGAGAGCCGTCGCCACATGCCGGCCACCTTTCAACAGGTTCAGGAGGTGCCGGTGCTCGAGCTGTCCGCGGGTCGGGTCCGGGTCTTCGCTGGAATGCTGAACGGGGCATCGTCGCCGGCGGCGCATTTCACCGAGATTCTGGGGGCGGACCTCCAAGTGCATCCCGGCCACTCGCTCACGCTACCACTCCAGCCGATCTTCGAGCACGCTCTCCTCGTCCTGAGCGGTGAGGCCGCGATCGACGGCCAACCGCTCGAAGACCGAGTCCTGTATTACCTTGGAGCTGCACGTTCAGAAGCCGGTTTCTCAAGCCGCAACGGCGGCCGGCTCCTGCTGATCGGTGGACCGCCATTCCCTGGGCGAATGCGGGAATTGCCACGGCGGTAGCGAGTGCCGCTAAGACCGATCGTTTCATGCGCACCTCGCCAGAATGCCCTTCACCGTGGCGGTGGTTGAACTGATCGTCGATGCACAATGGCGAGCAGTGTGCTCGCAACGATCAGCACCGTCCAGTCGACCGTGATCGCCGCGACTTCGAACCGGTACTCGACGTCCATCCCGTAGACGACGGAAAGAACCAGGAACAGCACGGCAACAGCGACGAAGCCGCCGACAAGAATCAGTCTGAGCGCGCGTTCCAGCCGGCTAGCCTTCGGCTGGCACGTGCCAGAGCCAGGTGACGAACCCATGAACGAGGAGCGCTTTGCGAGCCGTGAATCGCTCCAGCAGACGCGGCAACAAGTACCCGCGCCGACTGAACTCCTCACCGAACCGCCGGGACCAGCGTGATGGCGAACGACATGATGAAGCTGACGAGTATGGTCGTCCACCTGGGCTCCCACGCATCGCTCCGCAGTCCGGAGACGTTCTCGATGACGACCGGCACGAGCCACAGAAACAGGGCGAGGCCGAAAGCGAGGATGTAGTGCAGGGGTCGTCCGAACCGCCATCCAGCACCTCCAAACCCGTCTCTGAACACGAAGCGGCCGGTGACGAACGTGCCGACGCCCGCCATGATCATGGACACCAGCAGAACGGGCCGAAACCGGTCGCCGAGGACGATGAATGCCAGCTGAAACGGCCAGGAGAACGCGAAGACGATGACGAGGTACAGTCCGATCGAGAAGGAGCGAGTCGTCGTCATAGCGAGACGACTCGCTCCCGCTCAACGCTCGCCAGCAGGACGAGAGCGATAACCGTGGTGACGGCGAGGAGGGTGCCCCAGATCGGCAGCTCACCGGGTGCGCTCGCCAGACCCCTCCGTATCGCGACGATTGAGTTGACGGACAATACCAGCAGATACAGGGCGCCCTGGATACTCGCGAGGGCGGCAATCACATAGCCCCACGGCCTCCGTCGCCAGAGCAGGACGCCGCCAGCGATGAGCGCTGGCACCATCAAGCCCAGATCCAGAGCCGCGACGATCTTGAACGCTTCAGGGTCTACGGGAGTGGGCCGGCCGGCGAAGACATGTGCGGCCCACATCGCGATCCAGACTGCCGCCAGCCCAATGCCGATGCCTGTGAGCGAGCCGCCCATCGCACGCACTGGGGTGGCCTGGCCAAAGCTGCGAGCCACGGCGGCGACATCGAGCCGCGAGAGCCCGAGTATCAGCGCCACGACGGCCACGACGAATGCGAGCACGTAGAAGGGAAAGAACACATTCAGCGCGGCGCCGAACAGATAGAACGCGTAGTTGTACACCGCGTAGGCGATTATGCCGAGCCACAACAGCAAACCGCGCCTGGAGCCGCGAGCGCCACGCACCAGGCCCAACAGCAGCAGCGGCACGGCGAGGATCAGCGTGACCCAGTCGTTGCCGAACCACGTCGTCCTGATGGGCTCCGGATCGCGGTAGTGTTCCGATAGCAGCAGGCCGATCAGGGACTGAGCGGCCATGAGACCCGCCAGAGCCCGAGTCAGCAGGAGCGGACCATGCATCGTGCACTCGAATCCAACGCTACTATGCACGGGTGGGCATCTGGCTCGAGATAAGTGACGTCCGCCGCCTGATTTAACGAGATGCTGAAGCGCTCACTCGTCGTCTGGCTCGGGCTCCTCGTCCTCGCGATTGCGAACGCCGGCGTGCGCGAAGCACTCATCACGCCGAGCATGGGTGCCTCGGCGGGCCACGTCATCAGCACGATGACCCTTTGCGCGGCGATCCTCTTGCTGTCGTGGCTGACCATCGGGTGGATTCGCCCTCGTTCGTCAGGTGACGCCTGGGCGATCGGCGGGCTGTGGTTCGGACTGACGGTGGCGTTCGAGTTCCTGGCCGGCCATTA
>DASPFV010000225.1:0-2590 GCA_035620975.1 Vicinamibacterales bacterium | reverse complement strand
TCGGTGGTTTCTTTTCCGTGCGAATCCGCTGCGCGACGAGACAGGCACTATCGCCAAATGGTACGGCGTCAACACCGACATTGAAGACCGAAAGCGAGCCGAGGCTGAGCTCAGGCGGGCCTATGACAGTTTCGCCGATGCCCAGCGGCTAAGCAAGACGGGTAGTTACATCGCAGATTTAGTGGCGGACGACCTTAACTGGTCCCAGGAGGCTTATCGCATCTTCGAGTTCGATCTTGGGACGAAAGTCACGGTGCAGCGAGTTCGAGACATCATCCACCCGGACGATCTGCCCTCGTTCGACTCCGTCATCGCACGCGGCATGTCTGGGGTAAACGTCAATTTTGCGTTTCGAATCGTGACCTCCAGCGGCGCCGTGAAGTATGTGCGCGGCGTCGCCCATGTGATAGAGCAGATCGAGGGTCGACCGATGTTCGTTGGCGCCCTTCAGGACGTGACAGAGAGCATGGTCGCGGAGGAGGCCCTGAATAGAGCCCGTTCCGACCTTGCACATGTGGCGCGGGTCACGACCTTGAGCACGTTGACCGCCTCGATCGCGCATGAGGTCAACCAGCCGCTCTCGGGCATCATCACCAACGCCGGTACGTGTCTTCGGATGTTGGATGCCAATCCGCCGAACGTCGAGGGCGCGCGCGAGACCGCGAGGCGGACCATTCGCGATGGCAACCGCGCTTCGGATGTGATCAACCGGCTACGCGCTCTGTTCAGCAAGAGGGAGTTCACGCTCGAGTCGCTGGATTTGAACGAGGCGACGCGAGAGGTCATTGCGATGTCGCTGAGTGATCTTCAGAGGAACCGGATCGTTCTTCAGTCCGACCTCGCCGAAGATCTCCCGATCATCACTGGAGATCGCATCCAGCTCCAGCAGGTCATCCTGAACCTGGTCCGCAATGCCTCTGACGCGATGCGTGGGTTACACGATCGCCCGCGGCAATTGCTGATCAGAACCGAATCGGAGGACGGTGATCGTGTGCGTGTGAGCGTGCAGGATGCGGGCGTGGGCGTCGACGCCCAGAGCATGAATAAGCTGTTTGACGCCTTTTACACAACGAAAAGCGACGGCATGGGTATCGGCCTCTCGGTCAGCCGCTCCATCATCGAAAGGCATCATGGCCGTCTTTGGGCAGACCCGAACGATGGACCAGGTGCCACCTTCTCGTTTTCGATTCCCCGCATTCCGACCGCGTCACGGATACGGCACCCGTAATGAGACATTCATGATGGGCAAAGCGTTGCCCGGGTGTACGGGGGCAACACCAAGGTCTCATAGACGTTCGCCGGCGAAAAGCGCATCCTTCAACTATGTACGGCAAATCGAGCGGTGATTGTGCTCATCTCGGCCGCATGCAACAACGGACCTGGTGCCACCCTCTCGTTTTCCATTCCCCGCTGTGCAGAGACCATCATGATGCGCCACGGGACGTGAGGCGCTCATGATCGGCAAGCGTTCACTGGTATCTGTCGTCGACGACGACGAGTCCGTGCGCGAGTCGCTGCCGGACTTGCTGCGCGAGTTGGGCTTTGCCGCTGAGGCGTTCTCGTCGGCCAACGCGTTCCTCGCGTCCGATTTCGTCAGCGAGACGAGTTGTCTGCTCCTCGACGTCGCGATGCCCGGCATGTCGGGCCCCGAACTGCAACAGGAACTAATACGCCGCCAGAAGGACATCCCGATTGTGTTCATCACGGCCAACGGAGACAAGACCATCCGTCCGTGCCTGCTCGCGCAGGGCGCAGTGGAGTGCCTGTTCAAGCCGTTCAGCGACGCGGCCCTGCTGGATGTTCTCAATGCCGCGCTTCGGATGAGGTAGACATGACGACCATGAGCACCGGCAAGATCGGTCGAGAGCCATATACTGGGTGTTCGGCGATCGCCGCGCGATCGATCGAGGTAACAATGCCGGACGTCACGTCCATCGTTTTCGTCGTCGACGACGACGTCTCGGTGCGCGAATCGCTGGAGTTGTTGATCAGAACCGCAGGCTGGCAACCCGAAACGTTCGTCTCCGCACAGGAATTCCTCTCCCGCCCTCGCGCTATCGTTCCGTGCTGCTTGGTGCTCGATGTGACGCTGCCTGGGCTCACTGGCCTCGAGCTGCAGCAGCAGCTCGCGGAGCGGACCGACATGCCGATCATCTTCATCACCGGACACGGCGACGTGCCGATGAGCGTGCAAGCGATGAAGGCAGGAGCCGTCGAGTTCCTGACGAAGCCGTTCAAGGACGACGTGCTGTTGAACGCCATTCGCGGTGCTATAGAGCGAAGTCACACCGCACTCCGTCAGGATTCCGAGACGCGATTCTTGCGTGACTGCTACGCGTCACTCACGCCGCGCGAACGCGAGGTGATGTCATGGGTCGTGTCCGGGCTGTTGAACAAACAGGTCGGTGGCGAGCTCGGCATCAGCGAGATCACCGTGAAGGCGCACCGAGGCCAGGTCATGCGCAAGATGAAGGCCGATTCGCTTCCTGACCTCGTGACGATGGCCGCGCGCCTAGGGCTGCGGCCTGCGCCGAGACACTGACAGTCGGCCGACCATCGGTTCCCATCGTCCCGTAATGTCGTCCGCTCC
>DASPFV010000224.1:0-6319 GCA_035620975.1 Vicinamibacterales bacterium | reverse complement strand
TTGCAATGACGTACGCGGCGGCGGCGTGCGCCGCCGCGTACGTCATTGCAAGACCTGACCCCGCCTCACGCCGACTCGGCGCGGACGCGGTGGGCCGCGACGCGGATCGCCGCGTCGGTTTTCGCCGGCTCGACGCAGCCGCTGAACGTGGCGCCTTCCTCGAGCGAGAGCCGCGGCGAGGCGATGTCGGCTCTCACCATCGCGGTCTGGTACAGCCGGACGACGTCGCGCGCGATCAGCCGCCCGCTCGACCGCCCGCGCACGGTGATCGTGCGCGCCGTCACCGCGCCGTCGACGTGGGCCCCCGTCTCGACCGTGACGTCGTAGTCGGCCGCCAGCACGTCTCCGTTCACCCGGCCCGCGATCAGCAGCGGCTCCGACGCCTGGATCGTTCCCGTGATCACGATCCCCTTCCCGATGGTGGTGTTCATGTTGCCGATCATTGTAGCGCCTCCGGTGCCGATGCCGGCAGGTTTCGCCACGCCGTACGTGATCCGCTTCCGCGATAGAATCTCGCGTCACCTTCCCGTCCAAGGAGCGCGCGCATGCAGGATCCGGACGTCACGATGACTCGCCGATGGGGCCTCGTGCTGAGCGCGGCCGTGCTGCTCGCGTTCGCCGCGCTGCCCGCGCAGCAGATGGTGACCGAAACGCGGGACCCGGCACAGCCGCAGGACGAAGAGTTCGCCCGGCTCGTCAAGGAGTGGACGACCCGGCCATACTTCATCAGCCCGCTCGTGGACCATCTTCCCCTGGCGCCCGGCATCCCGACACCCAAGGACGTGCTCGGCTATCACATCGGCGCTCCAGCCCGGCTGACGTACTACGACAGGATCCTCGAGTACTACCGCGCGCTGGCCGCGGCCACGCCGCGCGTGCGCGTCGAGACGATCGGCCGGTCCGATGAAGACCGGGAGCTGGTGGTCGTCTGGGTCTCGTCCGACGAGAACATCGCCGGTCTGCAGCGCAACCGCGAGAACCTCGCCAGGATCGCGGACCCGCGCGGCGTCAGCGACGTGCAGGTGCGCGAGCTCATCGCCACCACCAGACCCCACTACCACCTGATGGGCGGGCTCCACAGCGGTGAAACCGGGCCGTCCGAAATGCTGATGGAACTCGTATACCGGCTGGCCACCGAGACGTCTCCGCTCGTCCGGCAGATCCGCGAGCACGTCATCGTCTCGGTGACGCCCGTGGCCGATCCCGACGGCCGCGACCGGAACGTGGACTGGTTCTATCAGAACCAGGAGCTGACCGTCCTCGCCGGGGCCAGTGCCGTCAGCCCGACGGCGGCAGAACGCGTCGAGGCCTCTGGCGCCGACGCTCCAGACGCTGGCTCGCGACGCCGGCGTCCCTCGCCCGGGCGCGGCGGACCCGGTGCATCACCTGCAGAGAAGGACGCCGCTTCGAGCGCCAAGGACCCGACTCGCGCCGGCGACCCGCCGGGGCCTCCAACCCAGACGGCACCGCCGGGCGTGCCGTACTGGGGCAGGTATGTGTTCCACGACAACAACCGCGATATCAACCTGTCGCAGGTCTCGATGCGCGCGCTCGCCGACTGGTACTTCACGGCGTATCCGCCAATCATGCACGACCTGCACGAGTCGCTGCCGCTGCTCTACACCTACAGCGGCGCGGCGCCCCAGAATCCCAACCTCGATCCGATCCTCTTCGCCGAGCTGCCGTTCTTTTCGAACTTCGAGCTCGCGCAGATGACCAAGTGGGGGATGCCGGGGGTGTACACCCACGCCTTCATGGACGGCTGGTCGCCCGGTTATCTGGGGTCCATTGCCTACAACCATAACGGCATGATGCGCATGTACGAGACGCAGGCCGCGCGCGAGCGCGGAGCGAGTGGCGGCGGCCAGCGCGAAGGCCGCGGTGGGCGCGGCGGTGACGGTCCCGATCAGGCCGGCCGCGGGGGCACCGCCATCCCGACGGGCCGCGGCGGCGGACAGCCGCGCGAATGGTACCGTGGGCTTCCCGTGCCAGCCGACGCCACCGCAGACTGGTCCCGCCGCAACAACGCGAACTACATGCAGACGGCCGTCCTCTCCGCCCTGCAGCTCACGTCGATGTTCCCGAACCTCGTCGTGGAGAACTTCGCGCGCAAGACGCTCAACGCCATCGAGGCGGGGCGGACCGAGCCGCCGCACGGCTTCGTCTTCCCGGTGCAGCGCGACATGACGCGGGTCGCCGAGCTCGTCAACCTGCTCCGTGTACAACGCATCGAGGTCGGCCGCGCGACACGCGAGCTCAAGCTCGCCGACGGCACGTTTCCGGCCGGGTCGTACGTGATCAAGCGTGACCAGCCGTACGGACGGCTGGCCAAGAACCTGCTCGAGCGTCAGGAGTTCCCGGATCCGAACCTGCGCACCTACGACGACAGCGGCTGGACGATGGGCCTGGCGATGCTCGTCGAGGTCAAGGAAATCAAGGATAAGGCGATTCTCGAGGCGGCGACGACGCCGGTGACCGAGGCGTTCGTGAAGGGGCGAACGACCGGCGTCGGCACGGCAGGTGTGGCCGTGGCGCACCTGGGCTCGAACAACATGATCGCGTTCCGCTACCGGCTGTCCCACGTGCCGATGAAAATTGCCGCCAAGAGCTTCAGGGCCGGCGGCACCGAGTTCCCGGCCGGCTCCTTCGTCGTGCCGGCCCCGGCGGATCCCGCCGCCGTGCGCCAGGCTGTCGAGGAGCTCGGGCTGACGGCTGCCGCGCTCGCGGCGTTACCCTCGGTGCCCATGCACGAAGCCGACGTGCCGCGGGTCGCGATCTACTCCTCGTGGACGGGCACGCAGGAGACCGGCTGGGTACGATTCACGTTCGACCGCTTCGGCCTCGCGTACGACCTGATCCACAAGGAGCGCGTTCGCAGGGGCAACCTCCGCCAGGACTATGACGTGATCGTTCTGCCGTCCCAGCCGCTCAACCGGCTGACGGTCTTCCAGGCGTCCGCGCCGCGGCCCGTGCCTTATCTGAAGACCGACAAGTACCGCTTCCTCGGGATGTACGGCGAATCCGCAGACATCACCGGCGGGATGGGCGGTGAAGGTGTGGACGCGTTCCTGAAGTTCCTGGATTCGGGAGGGACGCTGCTCGCGATGGGAAACGCGGTGCGGTTCCCGTCCGATCTCGGGCTCGCGCGGACGGTTGACGCGACCGGCACGACCTCGCCCCAGTTCTACGCGCCCCGGCCGCTCGTCCGCGCCGAGATCGTGCGGCCCGATCACCCCGTTTTCTATGGCTATGCCGACCGACTGCTGCCGGTGAAGTACATCCAGGGCCAGCCGCTGATGAGCATCGCGCAGCCGGACCAGGGGCACGTCCTGGGGCGCTATGTCGGCGGCGACGAGGCCGTACTCAGCGGCCTGATGCGGGGCGCCGCCGAGATCCGCAGCCGGCCGTTCGCGATCGACGCCCCCGGCGGCTACACCGGCAAGGGTCGCGTCGTCCTGTTCTCGAACAACCCGATCTACCGCTGGCAGAACCACGGCGAGTTCAACATGGTGTTCAACACCCTGCTGAACTGGAACGACCTGCCGGACCCGCCCGGCGCACCCGGTCCGACGACGAACGGCCAGTAGGGACCGACTCGGGAACCTGGCAGCCGGAACCTTGAACCTGGAACCTTGAACCTGGAAACCGGGGGTCTGAAGAGTATGCCAGCACGAAAGGCCCAAGAGCGTGGTGTCGAAACGGGAAAGGTACTGGCACCAAAACACCAGGAAGAACTACTCAGAACGCTGAAAGCCCGTTTCGAGAAGAACATGAAACGTCATGAAGGTCTCGAATGGGCCAGAGTGCAGGCAAGACTGGAGGCCAATCCGGAAAGACTATGGTCCCTCAATGAGATGGAAAGGACTGGCGGTGAACCGGACGTGGTTGGTCACGATGAGAAGACGGGCGGGTACACGTTTTACGATTGTTCAGCGGAGAGTCCCGGGGGGCGCCGGAGCGTCTGTTACGACCGCGAAGCGCTGCTGGCAAGGAAAGAACACAAACCGAAGAACAGCGCTCTTGATATGGCGGCCGCCATGGGCATCGAGATCCTCACGGAAGCGCAATATCGGGAGTTGCAGACGCTGGGGGATTTCGATACGAGGACGTCGAGCTGGGTGAAAACACCTTCTGAAATCAGGCAACGCGGCGGCGCGATCTTCTGTGATCGCCGTTACGACCACGTCTTCACGTATCACAACGGCGCGGAGTCCTACTATGCGGCCAGGGCGTTCCGTGGCTCGCTGAAGGTATGAATTCGCCTTCACCTCAGGTTCCCCGCCGTGCCCACTGCTCCGGACACCATAGCGGGGACGTCCGGCCGGAGGCGGAGTTCGGTACAATACGGAGTTCCACGAACGAACGGAGAGGATTCACCATGTCCACCACGCTTCCCACCGCACCGGCGCCCGAGAAGGCCGTGCAGCCCCCGGCGGCCGAGGGCGTCATCTTCACCGCGGCGTTTGCCGGGGTCCGTCGTGTTCCCGTCCCCGTGAACGAGTCGAACCGGTCCTACGCGCCGGGCACTCCGGAGCGCGCCGAGCTGAAAGCACGGCTCGCGTCGATGGCGTCGGAGAAGATCGAGATTCCGCTGATCATCGGCGGCCGCGAGATCCGGACCGGCCGGCTCGAGCGGGCGGTGATGCCGCACGACCATCAGCACGTGCTCGCCGAGTACCACCTCGCCGGCCCGGAGCACGCGCAGCAGGCGATTGAGGCGGCCGTCGAGGCGCGGCGAGAGTGGGCGAGCTGGCCCTGGGAGGATCGCGCGGCCGTGCTGCTGCGCGCCGCCGAGCTGCTGTCGACGTCCTGGCGGCCGACGCTCAACGCCGCCACGATGCTGGGCCAGTCCAAGACGGTGTTCCAGGCCGAGATCGATTCGGCTTCCGAGATGATCGACTTCTGGCGGTTCAACACGCACTTCGCACAGGAGCTGTATCAGGAGCAGCCGGTCAGCAGCCCCGGCGTCTGGAACCAGATGGAGTACCGGCCGCTGGAAGGTTTCGTCTATGCGATCACGCCGTTCAACTTCACCGCGATTGGCGGCAACCTCACGACGGCCCCTGCGCTCATGGGCAACACGGTCGTGTGGAAGCCCGCGTCGAGCGCGATGCTGGCCGCGTACTACACCATGCGGCTCCTCGAGGCAGCCGGGCTCCCTCCGGGCGTGATCAATTTCCTGCCGGGGGACGCGGTCCAGATCACGAGTGCGCTGCTGGACTCGCCCGAGCTCGCCGGCGTCCACTTCACCGGCAGCACCGGCGTGTTCAACAGCATGTGGAAGAAGGTCGGCGAGAACATGGGCCGCTACAAGTCGTACCCGCGGCTGGTCGGCGAGACGGGCGGCAAGGACTTCATCGTGGCGCATCCCTCGGCCGATCCCGTGGAGGTCGCGGTCGCGATCGCCCGGGGCGGCTTCGAGTACCAGGGTCAGAAGTGCTCGGCGGCGAGCCGGGTCTACATCCCGCAGTCGATCTGGTACGAAGTCCGCGACCGCACCGTGGCCATGATGCAGGACATGAAGATGGGCGATGTCCGCGACTTCCGCAATTTCGTCGGCGCGGTGATCGATCGCAAGGCGTTCACGAAGATCAGCGAATACCTCGACGACGCCAGGGCGAACGCGCGCGTGCTCCAGGGCGGCACGGCGAAGGGGGAGCGGGGTTACTTCATCGAGCCGACGCTCGTCGAGACCACCGATCCCGCGTACCGGCTGCTCTGCGAGGAGATCTTCGGTCCCGTGGTGACGGCCTATGTCTATCCCGACTCGAAGTGGGCGGAAACGCTGGCCGTGGTCGATCGCACGTCGCCGTACGCGCTGACGGGCGCCATTTTCAGCCGGGACCGCCGCGGCGTGCGCGAGGCGCTGAGCGGGCTCCGGAACGCCGCCGGCAACTTCTACATCAACGACAAGCCGACCGGCGCGGTCGTGGGCCAGCAGCCCTTTGGCGGCGCCCGCGGATCGGGCACGAACGACAAAGCCGGCTCGAAGCTGAACCTCGTCCGATGGGTCAGTGCCCGCACGGTGAAGGAGACGCTGGCCCCGCCTCGAGACTACAAGTACCCGTTCATGGCCGAGGAGTAGTCGCGTACGTTGAACCCTGAACCTGGAACCCTGAAAGGACTATAGTGCGGCTCATGCCGAGGTCGCTCCGCCATCGCCGACACGCGCCCATACTCTCGGGACTGACCGCGATCCTGCTGTCGCTCGTCTGTGCCCATGGCTCGGCCGGGCAGGCGGCCACGGCAAAGCCCGCCCGCGCTACCGTCGCGGAGGTTGCCTGGCTGGCCGGCACGTGGGTGGGCGGCGGAGAGTCGG
>DASPFV010000223.1:0-28116 GCA_035620975.1 Vicinamibacterales bacterium | reverse complement strand
CGTTCGAACGCGATCTCCCGATCGATCTCCTCGGCGGTCACGTCGCGCCAGGAGCGGGAGGATGTCGGGACCAACGGCCGGGCCGTGTCCGCTTCGGACGGTTCAGGCTGGGGAGCCGCGCCGGGCTTCGGCTTCGCTGGCCGCGTATCCGCCCCCGGGCTCGACGGCCTCGGGGTGGGGGCCGCCGCAGCCGCTGGCGAACCTGCCTCCGGCGCGGGCGGGCGCACAGGCTCCGGTGCCGGCGGAGTCTCCTCGGCCGGCGCCGGGGCGGAGCCGCCGCGGGGGACTGCTCCTGTCCCCTGCGGCGTCACTGCCGTGGTCGTCTCGAGCGGCGGCAGCAGGAGCACTCCGCCTCTCGCTTCGGCGATGACGCCGACGGCCACCCAGGCGGCGAGCGCCACGGCGATCCAGCCGCGGCCCTCCTGCGCGGCAAAACGCGTTTCGGCATCCCACCGGAAGAGCTTCGCGCCTGCGATCGCGCCGGCCGCGCCGATGATCGCCAGCGCGATCAGGCTGTAAGGTGTGGCGCCGAGGCCGCCGCCGGCGACACAGGCGTGCAGCGCTTCGACGGCATACCGGCCCGGGAAGAAGGCGGAGACGTGCTGCGCCCATTCCGGCAGGCTCGCGAGTGGAACGGCGACACCGCCGATAATCAGCATCGGCAGGAAAACGCACTGCCCCAGCGCCTGCACGGCGGGCACGGTGTCGGCCGTCATGGCGATGACGAGCCCGAGCCCGATGAACGCGAACGCCACCAGGGTGAACACCACCCACAAGTCAAACGGATGCCGCGGCCACGGCATGCCCAGTCCCATCGCGAGTGCGAGCTGGAGCGCCCCGGCGGTCAGCAGAATCAGGTACCGTGCGGCCGTGGTCGTCGCCACGAGGCGACCCGTCGAGACCGGCGCCAGGCGATACCGCCGCCAGACCCCCCGCTCCCGCTCGCTCACGATCGACGTCGGGAGCCCGAAGCAGGCACTGCCGAGCACAGTCACGGTCAGCAGCTCACCCATGTGCCGCACGAGCGGCACGCGCTCGTGCCGGTAGAGCACCCAGAACGCGAGCAGGAAGATGGCCGGGAAGAGGTAGCTGTAAACCAGGGCCATCCGGTTCCGGAAGTGCAGGCGCAGGGTGATCAGGAGGTGGGTCACTTTCCAGGTTCAGGGTTCAAGGTTCAGGGTTCAAGGTTCCAGGTTCAAAAGGGGAGCCCGTCAGTTCGAGGAACACATCTTCGAGCGTGGCCTTCTGCACGTGCAGCTCGGCGATTTCGATTCCGCGCGCGGCGAAGCGGCTCGCGAGCTCGGCGATTGCGGGGCTCACCTCCGACGTGCGGAATGTGGCGCGGATCCCATCGGACCGGGCGTCCCGCGCCCCGGGCAGGCCGTCGAGGATGCCCGCCGACAGCGGCTCGCGGGCACGGACGTGAACGGTCGGCATGGCCGTCGACCGCCCAATCAGGTCGGCCGGCGCGCCGGTCTGGACGATTCGCCCGCGATCGATGATGGCCACCCGGTCGCAGAGCTGCTCGGCCTCGTCGATGTCGTGGGTCGTCAGGAGGACGGTGCGGCCCTCTTCCTTCATCCGCGCGATCCCGTCGTGCAGCTCGCGCCGGGCGCGTGCGTCCAGGCCGCTCGTGGGCTCGTCCAGGAACACCAGCTCCGGCCGGTTGACGAACGCGAGCGCGAGTGCCAGGCGCTGCCGCTGCCCGCCCGAGAGCGTCTCGTACATCACGTCGGCCTTGTCGGCCAGGGCGAACCGGTCCAGCAGCTCCTGCGGGGGCACAGGCCGGCGATAGAACGCTCCGAAAAGCGCCAGCGCCTCCCGCGGCGTGATCCGGTCCTGGACGGCCGTGGTCTGCAGCGCTGCGCCGATCCGTTCCTTGACCGCCCGCGGCTCACGCCGTGCGTCGACGCCGCAGATCCGGATCTCGCCCGAGTCGGGCTCGCGCATGCCAATCGTGCACTCGACGGTCGTGGTCTTGCCGGCGCCGTTCGGCCCGAGCAGCCCGAAAATTTCTCCCCCCTCGATCTCGAAGCTGACGCCCGCGGCGGCGTCGACGCGACGGTATCGCTTGCGCAGGTCGCGCACGCTGACCATCGGCCCCATCCGCGTCGTCCGGCTCCTCACTGCGTCGTGCCGGTGACGACGAGGCTGCGGAACTCGCCGGTTTCGTCGAACGAGCCGACGCCGACGCGTCCCGCGCGGATCGTCGTGTCGATGGCCCGTAGCACGGGCGTGCCCGCATCGTTCACGAAGACGTCGAGCCTTCCGCTCGCCGGATCCCTCTCGACCCGGACGCGGTGCCAGGCCAGATCCTTCAGCTGTGGCGGCGTCGTACCCGCGTCGAGACGGCGCCGGTCGGCGTCGGCGACCAGGAAGATTCCGTTGTGGACGGCGTCGGTCCGGCCGGAGAGGTGCACGTAGTAGAAGCGGGTCGGCGATTCGTATCCGACGATCATGAGGACGTCGCGGACGTCGAGATCGGCCGGCGCAGTCGATCGCACCTCGGCCTCGAGCGTCACGCCCGTGAACGGCTCGGTCTGCAGGATCGCGAGCGCGGCCGGACGGCGGATCGGTCCGCCCGGCTTCCCGGCGGTCGCGAGAACCAGCGCACCGTTCGCGATGGTCCAGATGCCGGTTCCGTCGAGCGTCCAGTCGCGCAGGCGCTCCGGGCCCTCCAGCGAGGGCCGGACGGTCACCTGCTGCCCCGCCGTGGTCGAGGCGGCAAGGCCCAGGCCGATGGCCACTGCTGCCGCGAGCCCCGAACCCGTTCGCCACGCGATCATTCGTCTCGTCTCCTGCGGGCGCCCCCGCGCCATCACGCCGCGCTGTCATGCTAGCATCACGCGGTGGCAGCGATACGCACCCGCATGCGGCGTCCTTGTCTGGTCGCCTCTCTGCTGGCCATCCCCGCGGCGCTGAACGTCAGCGGGCAGCAGGCCGCCGGCATCCCCACCGTGCCGAAGGAGGTCCGGCTCACCGCCGAGGAGGCCACGCGGCTCGCGAACGAGGCACAGCAGAGCGTGGCCGTCGAGCTGGCCCCCGGCCTCGAAGCGCGCCTCTGGGCCCCCGAGCAGCTGGTGATCGACCCGATCGCGCTCGACCTGGATCCGCAGGGGGCGCTCTACGTAACGAGCTCGACACGGAACAGCATGCCGCTCGACATCCGCGAGCACCCGACGTGGGTGCCGCCGGTCCACTCGTTGAAGACCGTCGAGGACCTCCGGCAGTTCTACCTCCGCGAACTGTCCCCGGAGCGCAGCGCCACCAACACGTGGCTCCCGGACCTCAACGGCGACGGCTCCCGCGACTATCGCGACCTGCGTGAGATGAAGGAGCGCATCTATCGGATCCGCGACACCGACGGCGACGGCCTGGCGGATTTCTCGCAGGTCATGATCGAGGGGTTCAACGACGATCCGACCTACGACGTCGCCGGCGGCCTGCTCTATCACGAGGGAGATCTCATCTTCGGCATGGCGCCCGGCGTGTGGCGTCTGCGCGACGAGAACGGCGACGGCACGATCGACTCGCAGACGACAATCAGCGAGGGCTACAGCATCCATCCCGCCTTCGGCGGCCACGGCATCTCGGGCGTCACGCGCGGACCCGACGGCCGGATCTACTGGGAGGTCGGCGACATCGGCCTCGACGTGACCGACAGGGGCGGCCGCAGGTGGTCCTATGCGAACCAGGGCGCCGTGCTGCGGGCGAACCCGGATGGGACGGGCTTCGAGGTGTTCGCCACGGGCATCCGCAACCTGCAGGAGTTCGCCTTCGACGAGTACGGCAACCTGCTCAGCGTCGACAACGACGGCGATCACCAGGGCGAGACCGAGCGGGTGGTGTACATCACGGAAGGCTCCGACGCGGGCTGGCGGGCCAACTGGCAGTACGGGAAGTACACCGACCCGCTGAACAACCGCTACAACGTCTGGATGGCCGAAGAGATGTTCAAGCCCCGCCACGAAGGGCAGGCCGCGCACATCGTGCCGCCCATCGCGCCATTCCCGGGCGGGCCGGCCGGCGTCGTGTACGATACCGGCACGACGCTGTCGGACGAGTGGCGGAAGACGCTGCTCGTGGCCAGCTTCCCCGGTGCCGCGTCGAACGCCCGCATCCACGCGCTGCGCTTCAGGCCGGACGGCGCCGGCTTCGCGCTCGACCAGGAGCGGGTGTTCCTGCGTGGCATCCTGACGGTGGGGATGAAGTTCGGTCCCGACGGCGCCCTGTACCTGGCCGACTGGATCACGGGCTGGGACTCGAAGAACAAGGGGAGGATCTGGAAGGTCGATGCGCCCGCCGCGGCGAAGAGCGCGGCGCGGGTTGAGGTCCGGACGCTCCTGCAGGAAGACTTCGCGGCGCGTTCCGCGGCCGATCTCTCGGGCCTGCTGCGGCACGCGGACCAGCGGATCCGCCTGAAAGCCCAGTTCGATCTCGCTCGTCGCGGGGACAGCCAGACCTTGCTCGCGGCGGCACGCGCAGCCGACCACCAGTTGAGCCGCGTCCACGGTCTCTGGGGGCTCGGCCAGCTGGCACGGGCCGACAGGAGCCACGCGCGCCACCTGACGCCGTTCCTGCAGGATGCCGATCCCGAGATCCGCGCGCAGGCCGCAAAGCTGATCGGCGACCTGCGTCACGCGGAAGCGGCGGACGCGCTCGTGGCCGTACTGAAGGACGCCTCAACGCGCGCGCGGTTCTTCGCGGCCGAGGCGCTCGGCCGCCTGGCGCACAAGCCGGCTGTCCCCGCCATCGTCGCCATGCTCGCCGGGAACGACGACCGCGACGTCTACCTGCGGCATGCCGGGAGCCTGGCGCTGTCGCGCATCGGGGACGCGGCGGCTCTCGCAGCGCTCTCGACCCACTCCTCCCGCGGCGTACGCATAGCGGCCATCGTGGCCCTCCGGCGCCTGGGCCACGCCGAGGTCGCGCGGTTCCTCTCGGACGCCGACGAACGGATCGTCACGGAGGCGGCACGGGCCATCAACGACGACGGCGGAATCGACGGTGCGCTGCCGGCGCTCGCGCGGATCGTCAGCGAGACGCGCTTCACGAACGAGCCGCTGATCCGGCGGGCGATCAGCGCGAGCCTCCGCAGCGGGACGCTCGAGGACGTGGATCGGCTGGCCGCGTTCGCCGCGGACCGGAGCCGGACCGCCGGGCTGCGCGCCGAGGCGATCGCGACGCTCGGCGTCTGGGCCTCGCCATCCACCATGGACCGCGTCGACGGCGCGTATCTCGGCCAGCCGGCGGCGAGGGACGCGGCTGCGGCGCGCGACGCGGTCGCCCGGCTCTTCGCATCGCTGCCTCCCGGCGGCGAGGCCGATCCCCTGGTCAGATCCTCGATGGCGGAGGCGGCAGGACGCCTCGGCGTGGCGGCCGCCGCCCCGACCCTCCTCGCCCAGTTGCGCAGCGACGCGAGCGCCGACGTGCGACTGGCCGCCTTCCGGGCGCTCGAGGCCCTCAGGCCCGCGAACATGGCCGAGGTCCTCACCGTCGCCTTCGCCGATGCCGACCCGGCGGTGCGCAGGGCCGCCCTCGGAGTGCTGCCGTCGCTGCCGTTGACCGACGCCGCCAGGGTCCAGCACCTCCAGACCGTCATGGAGCACGGCGCGATTCAGGACCGTCAGGCCGCCCTCGAGGTCCTTGGCACGCTCAAAAGCGCCGGGGCCGCGAAGCTGCTCGAGTCGTACCTGGACGACCTGTCGCAGGGAACGGTCGCGCCCGAGCTGCAGCTCGACGTGGTGACCGCGGTGGAGACGAGCGGCCTGCGGCCGCTCCAGTCGCGCCTCGAGGCGCTCATGAAGTCGCGGAAGGCCGAGACCGTCGCCGAAGCATTCCCCCAGGCGCTGCTCCAGGGTGGAAGCCGTCAGCGCGGGCGGCAGGTGTTCACACAGCACCCGGCCGCAGAGTGCACGAGGTGTCACACAGTGGGCGGTCGCGGCACGGACGTGGGGCCGAACCTCACCAACGTCGGGTCGACCCTCACCCGCGAACAGATCCTCGAATCGATGCTCCAGCCCAACGCGCGCATCGCGCCGGGGTTCGGCACGGTGACCGTCGCGCTCGCCGGCGGCGAGAAGGTCATCGGGACCCTGAAGGAGGAGACGCCGACGCACCTCGTGCTGACGGTCGGCACCCCTCCAGCCGAACAGCGGATTGCGAAGGCGGACGTGAGGGAGCGCGCCGATCCGACGTCGGCCATGCCGCCGATGGGCCTGATCCTCCAGCCCGGCGAGATTCGGGATCTCGTCGAATTCCTGAGCAGCCTCAAATGACGATTCGCCTGCTGTGCCCGTGCGTGATCCTGCTGGCGCTCGCCGCCGGCGCACCGTCGACCCCCGCCGCCTCCGGCCCAGGGACCGCCGTGACACAGGCCGCGGATCCCGCGCGGAAGGACTGGATTCAGCTCTTCAACGGCCGCGATCTCGACGGCTGGACGCCCAAGTTCGCGAAGCACAATCTCGGCGTGAACGTTCACGACACGTTCCGCGTGGAGGACGGCCTCCTGAAGGTGCGCTACGACCAGTGGTCATCGTTCGACGCCGAGTTCGGGCACCTCTTCTATCGCGACCCGTTCTCGTACTACCTCCTCGCGGCAGAGTACCGCTTCGTCGGCGAGCAGGTGCCCCATGCAGGCCCGCAGCTCGCGTGGGCCATCCGGAACAACGGCCTGATGCTCCACTCGCCCGACCCGAAGACGATGCTGAAAGACCAGGATTTCCCGATTTCGATCGAGGTGCAGCTCCTGGGCGGCCTCGGCAACGGCAAACCGCGTACGACGGCGAACCTGTGCACGCCCGGCACGCACGTGGTGCTCAACGGCAAGCTGCACACCGCGCACTGCACGAACTCGACCTCCAGGACCTACGAAGGCGACCAGTGGGTGCGCGTCGAGGTGGTGGTCCACGGCGACGAGCTGGTGCGTCACATGGTCGAGGGACAGACCGTGCTCGAGTACACGAAGCCCCAGATCGGCGGCGGCGCCGCGTCCCCGACCGATCCAAAGGTCAAGGTCGACGGCACGCCGCTGACCGGGGGCTACATCTCCATCCAGGCGGAGACGGCACCCATCGATTTCCGGAAGATCGAGCTGCTGAACCTGGAAGGGTGTACGGACCCGAAGGCGAAGAACTACAAATCCTACCTCGTGAAATCGAACCCGAAAATGTGTCTGTAGCAGCTCTCAGCTGGCAGCGCCGCGAGCGAGCAGCGGAGCGAGCCACGCGAGCGGAGCGGGGTCCAGGGGCCCCGCGAGCGCGCGTGGAGGGGGGCTCCGGGGGGCGAAGCCCCCCGGACTAACCAGACTAGAAGGTTGCCTTGGCCGCGATCTGGATCTGGCGCTCCGTCGTGCCGCACAGCGCGCACGCCGGGTTCGCCAGCATCGCCGTGATGCGGCCCACCGAGGCGTTCCCGATCTGGCCGTTCGGCTGGCCGAACTGCGGATGGTTCAGCAGGTTGAACGCCTCGACGCGGATCTCGGTGTTGATCCGGCCGAATCGGGTCCGCTTGATCAGCGACATGTCGATGTTGAACTGGCCCGGTCCACGCAGGATATTGCGGCCGGAGTCGCCGTAAGTACCCGTTGCGTCCGCGGGCGGCACGAAACACGACGTATCGAACCAGCGGTCGATCGTCGGGTTCTCCAGTTTGCCGTCGCAGATCCGGTTCGGCCGGTTGCCGGTGCCCGTGGAGAGCACGTTCTGCGTCTGCGTGACCGTGAACGGGAGACCGCTGCGCAGGAAGAGAATCCCGTTCACCTGCCAGCCCCCGTACCACCTCTCGCGATAGAGCGGCAGCTCGTAGATCCAGCTCGAGCTGAACGTGTGGCGGACGTCGTAGTCGGACGGCCCGCGGTTGTAGTCGAGGTCGTACACGTTCGTGAAGCTCACCGTCCCGTCGTTGTCGGAGTTGATATCGATCGACTTGCCGAGCGTGTACGAGTTCAGGAACGAGAAGTTGTTGGCGAACCGGCGCTGGAACTTCAGCAGCAGGCCGTTGTAGTCCACCCAGCCGATTGACGCCGCCTGCCCCAGCGTGGTCAGGGCCGGGTTGATGGTGAAGTACGGCCGGTTGATGTTCGAGTTGCTCACGCCGACGATGGGCGGCGCCTGGTTCGGGTCGAGCTTCGCCATCATGTCACGGCCCCGGGATCCCGCGTACGCGGCCTCGACCATGTAGTTCGTGCCCAGCTGCCGCTGCACGTTGATGTTGAAGTTGTGTGCGTAGCCGTCGCGGAAGTTGATGTCGAAGATCGATCGCGTAGTGCCCTGCGCCGGCCGGCTCGGATCCACCCCCGGGGGCGGCGGGAACCCGTCCGAGAGCTGGTTGGTCAACCCGAACTCGGTCGTCCGCGTCGTCGCCTGCAGGAAGGGGGGGTTCTGCGCCTTCGACGACGAAGTGCCGCCGGGCGTGAAGTTCCAGAACACGCCCCAGCCGCCGCGCACCATCGTGCGGCCGTCACCGAAGAGGTCGTAGGCAAAGCCCAGGCGCGGACCGAAATCGCGCTTGGAGTAGGTCTGCAGGTAGCGACCCACCTGCACCCCGTTCATCACGGCATCCGGCGACGCGACGACGAACGTTCCCGTCGACGTGTCGAAGTTGGACTGCCGATCGTCGACTTCGACCCAGGGCACGAACACGTCCCAGCGGAGCCCGGCATTCACGGTCAGGTTGTTGGTCCAGCGGAAGTCGTCCTGGATGTACACCGCGTACTCGGGGCGGGTCTCGGTGTAGGTGCGATCCTCGAACAGGCGCCTGTCGATCGTGCGCGCGTAGCCGAGCAGGAAGCTGGCGACGTCGAATCCCGTGTTCGCCAGCACCGTGCAGCCGGTGCGCCCGCCGCAGTTGCTCGTCTGGTTCTGGTTGAACTGGAAGCTGCCGACGATGATGTCGGCGTTGAGGATCTCACGCGACCGGAACGTGACACTGCCGCCCATCTTCACGGTGTGTCTGCCCTTGATCCAGGTGACGTTGTCGAAGATCTGGAAGTCGTTCTGGTTGGTGATGAGGGGCTGGTTGCCGTTGGAGCCGAGATTCCGGATCCCGCCGTTCTGGAACGTGATCTGGCTCATCGCCGACGTCACGGTGCTGATGTTCACGCCGGGAATCCCCATCTGGCTGGCCAGGTTCGTGCCGTAGTCGATCGGCGTCATCAGGAACTCGACCTGCGACCACCCGAAGCGGAACTCGTTCAGCCACCGCTCGTTGAAGCTGTGCGTGTCGTTGAACGCCACCCCCTGCGCGGTGATGTTGCCGTCCCCCGCCCCGAACGTCGCGCCGGCATCGCCGTGCTGGAGCGTCGCCGGCTGCAGGCGGTGAGTCTTCTGGAAGCTGTACCGCGTGAAGAACCGGTTCGTGCTGGTCAGGTTGTGATCGATCTTGACGTCGAACTGGTTGTCCTGCCGCTCCTGGGCGGGGTTGATCAGGTAGTTCTCGATATGCTGCCCGTTGGCGCCCGTCCGGCCGGCCGTGTTCGGCTCCGGATAGAGCTGCTGCAGGACGTTCCGCGACGCCGGATCCCAGCGCTCCGGCGGGATGATGTTCCCGGCGAACGGCAGGCCCGTGACCGGATCGTAGATCACCCGGTTGATCTCGGAGAAGTCGCCTTGGCGCATCCGCAGCGACGGCACGGTCGAGAGGAACGTCAGCCCCTGCTCGATCCGCATGCCCTGGTAGTCGCCGAAGAAGAAGGTGCGATCCCGGAAGATCGGCCCGCCCAGCGTGAAGCCGAACTGATCCTGCCTGAACTCGGGCTTCGGCCGCTGCGCGCGGTTGTTGAAGAAGTTGTTCGCGTCGAGCGCGTCGTCGCGGCGGAACTCGTAGGCGCTCCCGCGAAGCGCATTGGTGCCGGATTTGATCTGCAGGTTGACCACGCCGCCCATCGAGCGCCCGAACTCCGCCGAGTAGGTGCTCGTCTGCAGCTTGAACTCGTCGAGCGCGTCGACGTTGGGGAAGAGAACCACCGTCTGGAGCCAGGTCTCGTTGTTGTCGACGCCGTCGAGCATGTAGTTGTTGTCGCGGGCGCGCTGGCCGTTGGCCGAAAAGCTCGCCGAGGCCCGCCACGCCAGGCTGCCCGCGCCATCGATGTTCGCGCCCGGCACGCCCCGCAGGACGCCCGGGATCGTGCGCGTCAGGCTCACGAAATTCCGCCCGTTGAGCGGCAGGGTCCTGATCTGCTCCTCGTTGATCGTCGTGCCCAGCTCGGACGACGCGGACTGGACGAGGGGCGCCTCGGACGTGATGGTGACCGATTCGGTCAGGTTGCCGATCTCGAGCTTGGCATCGATGCGGACGCGCTGGTCGACGCCCACGTGGATGTTCGAGAGCGCGACCATCTTGAAGCCGGTCATCTCGACCGTAATCACGTAGGTGCCGGTCGGCAGCTGCGGCGCGTTGTACTCGCCGTTGGCGTCGGTCGTCACCGTGCGGGTGAGATTGGTGTCCTGGTTGGTGATGATCACCTTCGCGCCGGCGACGATGCCGCCGGACGTATCGGTGATGGTGCCCAGGACCGTGCCGGTCACCGCCTGGGCGAAGGCGGACACCGGGACGAGGCCCAGGAGTGGAAAGGCGAGCAAAACAAGGCGGGATCTCCAGCCACCAGCTGCGACGACGGTCGACATGCGCTCCTCCCTGACTGGCGTGACAACCATTTCGTGGTCGGACAAGCGGCCCGTGTCGCGCAAAGGTGGCTTATCCGCCGCGTTCTGTTATCACACCGTGGAGACGGTCGCAATACTGGGGGGTGGCAGCAACCAGGTATCCGGGCGCTGCAATCGATTACTGCCTTAGGAGTTGCGCGAGTAGGGCCGCGGCGACGCCCGCCGGCTGGCGCGGGATCCGGCGTCGCGGGCGGCCGGGGGCGCGGCTCCCCCCGACGCCGCGACGGCAAGTGGTATGACCAATCTCGCGGGATACTACGACAGGCCGCGCAGTTTCCGGTAGTTTGCCAGGCACCGCTGCGCCATCGCGAACTGCTGCCCTTCTGCGCTCTCCTCCTGCTCGATCAGGTAGTACTCGATGCCCCCGACCGATTCGGCGGCGTCGAGCAGCGCCTTCCAGGGCACGTCCCCTTCTCCGAAGGCCACGGCGTACCCGCGGCTGGCGCTCCAGTCCTTCAGGTGGATGCTCCTGATGCGTCCGGGATTTGCCTGGATCCACGCGACGGGGTCCGCGCCGGCCTCCACGCACGTCCCGGCGTCGAGCTGCAGGACGACGTCCTTCGGCGTGCCCGAGGCCAGGATGTCCATGGGACGCTGGCCGCTGCTCCCCTCCACCGCCCTCCACTCGAGCTGATGATTGTGGAAGCCGGTGACCATGCCGAGCGGGCGCAGCTTCTCGGCCGTCTCGGTCAGCCGGCCAGCCAGCCCCTTCCACCCCTCCACCCCCGTCACCTTGCCCGGGCTCGCCATGATGATGGCCGTGCTCCCGATGAGGCGGTTGAGCTCGATCGCCTTCTGCAGGCCGTCCGGCGTGAAGGCATTGGAGCCGTTGTGGGTCGAGTGGCACCTGACGCCGAGGTCGTCCAGCAGCTTCCGCATGTCCTTCGCCGTCTCCGGGGTCCACTGCAGGTAGGGCGAGTAGAACTCGACCACCTCGTAGCCCATCTTCGCAACGGCGGTGACCGTGCCCTTCAGGTCTTTCATCAGCTCCGTGCGAACGGAGTACAGCTCGATGCCGACCGGCACGCGGCGGCCCTGGGCCAGGGCCCGGGCGGCGAACGGCAGCGCGCCGGCCAGAGTCAGAAACGTGCGGCGGGAAACAGTGGTCATGAGTCGCACACTAGCACAATATGCCAATTGCCGATTGCCGATTGCGGATTGCAGATTGAATTTGGCAGTTTCGTGATTCAGGGATTGTTGATTGGGGGATTGGGGATTGGCGGATTGCCTGAAACTCGCACCGGCTCTGACACCCGTCTCTCTCGACAGAAGTTGAATAATTGGCGATTGGGCGACCGACTCCCCCATTCTTGTCGGATGCGGCTCCGCGGGGCAGTTTTTCCACGCCCGTGCGGGCTGCCCGGAGCTTCAGCCAATCCCGGAATCACCAATCAACCAATCAACAATCGACAATCGACAATCGCTGAATGCATTCTGCAATCCGCAATCGGCAATCGGCAATATTAAGGCTGTGACCAATTCCCCGAATCTGCATCCTTCCAGGCAGGACAACGCGAGAGCGGCGGAATATGCCGGGCTCGTGCGCAGGGCGGCGGCGGGCGACCGCGAGGCCATGGAGGGGCTGCTGATGCGTGCGCAGGAGGTGGCCTTCCGTTTCAGCCTGCTGGTCTGCGGGCATGCGGAGGACGCCGAGGACGTAATGCAGGACGCGCTGCTCAGGACCTACCGGCACGTGCATCGGATCCGCGACCCCGAGGCGTTCCGAACCTGGCTCTACCGGACGGTTCGCAACGCGTGCCTCATGAAGCGGCGGCGGCGGGTCGGCGAACCGGCAAGACTGGTCTCGGTCGAACAGGGCGACAGGGGTGATGGGCATCCCTTCGACGTGCAGGATCCCGCTCGCGGGCCGCACGACATCGCCGCCAACATCAATCTCGCCGAGCGGCTCCGCGATGCGCTGCTGAGCCTCGCCCCGCCTTACCGGGTCGTCGTCGTCCTCCGCGAGGTCGAGGGCCTGTCCACGCGGGAGGTGTCTGCCGTGCTCGGGATTTCGGAACACAACGTCAAGACGCGACTCCACCGGGCGCGCATCCAGCTCCGACAGCGGCTGGAGCCGCTATGACCTCCCGGCCAGCTCCGACGTGCGCAGCCATCCTCCAGCGCATCTCGGCCTACCTGGATCAGGAGCTGGACCGGGAGACGTGCAGGGCCATCGAGGAGCACTGCGCGGACTGCCCGGCGTGCGCGGACCTGGTCGAGGGTCTCCGGAAGACGATCGGCCTCTGCCGCGCGAGCGCAGAGTCCCCCCTGCCCGACGACGTGAAAGCCCGGGCCCGCCAGAGCATCGAGCGCCTGCTCTCGCGCCCCCCTTCTGACTGACGACGTCGCCCCTGGCCCGCCTCGCATCCAGGGCACCCGATTCGCCCGGGGCACCCGGATTGTCACCCCGGCTCCCCGTCCTGCATCCTTCGAGGTGATGACAGCCTGCAGACTCGGTACGCTTCTCGTGCTCGCCGGCATCCTGGGTCCGGCGACCGCCAGAGGGCAGGAGCCGCTGGCCCTCGACACCGCCGTGCGGACGGTCCTCGCCCAGAATGCCTCGTTGCGGGCCGCCCGTGCCGCTGCCTCGGAGGCGGGGGAACGGGTGACGGCGGCACGGTCCGGCTACTTCCCGCGAGTGTCGGTGGCGGAATCCTGGCAGCGGGGCGACCAGCCCGTGTACGTCTTCAGCTCGCTGCTCTCCGCGAGGAACTTCACGGCGGCCGATTTCACCCTCGATGCGCTCAATCACCCCGACCCGGTCGGCTTCTTCCAGACCCGGTTCGGTGTCGAACAGCTGGTCTTCGATTTCGGTCGTCAGGGCGCCAGCGCCGGAGCGGCGTCCCTTCACCGCGACATCGCCACCCTCACGGTCGATCAGGCGGCCGCGGACCTGGCGCTCGCCGCCACGCGGGTGTTCGGCGAGGTCCTGAACGCACAGTCCGCAGCCCGCGCGTCACGGGAGAGCCTGACGGCCGCCCGCGAGGATCTGGCCCGGGCCGAGCGGCGCCGGGACGCCGGCGTCGCCACGGAAGCCGACGTGCTCGCCCTCAAGGTCCATGTCGCCGACGTGGAGCAGCAGGCCATCCAGGCCGAGGGGACAGCGGCTATCGCCCGGGCGGAGCTGAACCGGCTCATGGGGACGCCCGTCGATCGGGAGTTCGTCGCGACACCGCCGCCGGACGTGGAGCTGGCCGAGTCCCCGTCGCTGACGGCCCTGCTGAGCGAAGCCGAGGCGGGGCGACCCGAGCTCCGGCGCGCAGCCCTTCAGGAACGGCTGGCCGAAAGCGGACGGCAGGAAGCGCGGGCGGCCTACCTGCCGAGCGTGGCCGCGCGCGGGGTGTTCGACGTCGCCGGGACGGCGTTCGACGATCGGGCGACGTCGTGGATCGTCGGCGCCGAAGTGCGCTGGTCGTTCTCGACCGGCGGGGCCGAGGTGGCCGGCGCCCGGGCGGCTTCGCATGCGCTTGCGCGCGCGCGCGCCGAGCGCGAAGACGCGCGCGCGGCGATTCATCTCGACGTGGTGCGCGCGCTTCGTGGCCTCGAGGCCGCACGGGCCCGTGTCGTGGCGGGCCGCGCTGGCGTCGCGGAGGCGCTCGAGAGCCAGCGCATCATCCGGGACCGGTTCGACGCGGGTATCGCCAGCGTCAACGACGTGCTGCGGGCGTCCACGGCGGTGCTCGACGCCGAGGCCAGCCGCACCTCGGCGCTCGTCGACGCCGTCGTCCACGAGGCCATGCTCGATCGCGCGATCGGGCGAACACGACAGTGAGGACCGAGGTGAAAGCCACTGCCACGTTTGCGTTGTTCCTGGCCGGGTTCACGGCGGCCGGATGCGGCGGCGCGCACCCGGAGTCGGGTGCGCCGGCCGCCCCTCCGCTGCGGGTCGCGGTCGGCACGGCCGCCGAGGCCGATCTGCCGTCGTCGTTCGAGGCCGGCGGCGTCGTCCGCGCCCGCTCGACCGCGATGGTGGCCAGCCGGATCCTCGCCCCGGTCGTCGAGGTTCACGTGCGCGCCGGCGATCGGGTGAGACGCGGCGCCGCCCTGGCGACGCTGGACGGCCGCGAGGTTCGCACGGCACACGCCCAGGCTTCGGCGACGCTGGCATCCGCCGTCCAGGCTGCGCATGCCGCCGATGCCGATGTGGCGGCCGCCGAATCGGCGCTGAAGCTGGCGCGCGCGTCGCACGATCGGATCAAGTCGCTCCACGACAAGCGGTCTGCGACGCCGCAGGAGCTCGACCAGGCCGTTGCCGCGCTCGCGGCCGCCGAAGCGCAGCTGGGGAGCAGCCGCGCCCGAGCGCTGGCCGCGGCGGCTGCGCGCGAGGCGGCCGGGTCTTCGGTCCAGGCCTCCGAGATCGGCGTGACCTACACGGTGCTGTCGGCTCCGTTCGACGGCGTGGTGACCGAACGCCGGGTCGATCCGGGGACCATGGCGGCGCCTGGCGTGCCGCTGCTGGTCCTCGAGGATCCGACGGCGTTCCGACTCGAGGTCCAGGTCGACGAGGCGCGCGCCGCCCGGATTGCTCCAGGGCAGTCGACCCTCGTCCGTCTCGACAGCACGGGCTCGGCTGAGTGGAAGCCGGCACGCGTGGCGGAGATCGCCCGTATCGATCCGTCGTCCCACAGCTTCCTGGTGAAGATGGAGCTCGGCCCGGATCCGGCCATCCGGTCGGGCCTGTTCGGTCGCGCCCGGTTCCCCGGCCCATCGCGGCGTGGACTGACCGTGCCCGCGTCGGCGCTGATCCGGCGAGGGCAGCTCACGTTCGTGTTCGTGATCGACGGGGATGCCGCACGGCTCCGCGCCGTCGTGACGGGCGTCGATGGTCCGGACCTCGTGGAAGTGCTCGCGGGCCTCAGGGCCGGCGAGCGCGTCGTCCTCGGCCCGCCGCCGGAGCTGACGGACGGCCGCCGGGTCGCCGCGACGGCGCAGCCGTCCGGCGAGCCCGGAGGAGCACCGCGATGACGCCTCCGCTCGGCATCGCAGGCCGGATTGCGGGCGCGTTCATCCACTCGCGGCTCACGCCCCTGTCGATTCTCGCGTCCCTGCTGCTCGGCCTCTACGCCGTGGTGGCGCTGCCCCGCGAGGAGGAGCCGCAGATCATCGTCCCGATGATCGACGTGTTCGTGGAGATGCCGGGGGCTTCCCCGACGGAAGTCGAGCAGCGGGTGACGCGGCCGGTCGAGAAGCTCCTCTTCGAGGTCCCGGGCGTTGAGTACCTGTATTCGACCTCGAGCCCGGGGCGTTCGATGGTGATCGTCCGCTTCCTGGTCGGGCAGGACGAGGAGCGGGCGCTCGTCCGCCTGAACCAGAAGCTGGCCGCCAACCCCGGCGCCCTCCCGCCCGGCGCGTCCCCGCCACTCGTTCAGGCGCGGTCCATCGACGACGTCCCCGTGATGGCGCTGACGCTGTGGGGAGAGCCGTACGGCGACCTGCAGCTGCGCGGCGTGGCCGGGCAGCTCCAGGAAGCGCTGAAGGAGGTGCCGGACGTCTCCGAGGTCACCATGATCGGCGGGCGGCCGCGCCAGATCACCGTCGAAGTCGATCCGGCGGCGCTGGCTGCGCGACGGCTGGATCCGCTCCGCCTGCGCGAGGCCATCTCGCGTTCCAACGTGCGTACCGCTGCGCACGATCTGGTGACGGGCAACCGTGCCACGCGGCTCGAGACCGGCGCGTGGGCCGAGTCGGTGGACGCCATCCGCACCATCTCGATTGCCCCCGCGGTGGGTGCGCCCGTGCTGCTCGACGACGTCGCGGCGGTGGTCGACGGCGGCGGCGAGCCGACGCGCTACGTGACGCACCACCCGCGACGCGGGGAGGCCTACCCCGCCGTCACCCTCTCGATCGCCAAGCGCAAGGGCACGAACGCCATCGACGTGGTCCGGGCCATCGAGCACCGGGTCGAGTCGCTCCGCGGCTATCTCCTCCCCCGCGACCTGCACGTGACCGTGACGCGGAATTACGGCGAGACCGCCGCAGCCAAATCGAACGAGCTGCTCTGGCACATGTTCCTGGCCGTCGTCTCGGTCTCGGCGCTGATCTGGCTCGTGCTCGGCCGCCGGGAATCGGCGGTGGTGCTGGTGGCCATTCCAGTCACGCTCGCGCTGACGCTGTTCGTCTTCTATCTCTACGGCTACACCCTGAACCGCATCACGCTCTTCGCGCTGATCTTCTCGATCGGCATCCTCGTGGACGACGCGATCGTGGTCGTGGAGAACATCGTCCGACACGCGCGCCTGGCTGGCGGGACGCGCGACTTCGAGGCGATTGCGGTCCGGGCCGTCGACGAGGTCGGCAACCCCACCATCCTGGCGACGCTCACGGTGATCGCCGCCATCCTCCCGATGGCGTTCGTGGGCGGCCTGATGGGCCCCTACATGCGCCCGATCCCCGTGGGCGCATCGGCGGCGATGGTCTTCTCGCTGCTGGTGGCGTTCGTCGTGACGCCCTGGGCGGCCGTCCGCCTGCTCCGCCGTTCGGCGGGCCACGCGGATCATCCCGAGGATCGGCTCACCGTCCTCTACCGCCGGGTGATGGGCCCGCTCATCGCGCATCGCGGGATGCGGGCCGCGTTCCTCGCGTTCGTGGCGATTCTGCTGGTTGGCGCCGCCGCCCTGGTGCCGCTCGGGCTGGTCACCGTCAAGATGCTCCCCTTCGACAACAAGAGCGAGCTGCAGGTGATGGTGCGGATGCCGGAAGACACGCCGCTCGAGGTCACCGCGGCGGCGGCGGCGGCGCTCGCCGACGAAGCGCTTCACGACGAAGCGGTCGCCGGCGTACAGACCTACACGGGCACGGCGGCGCCGTACACGTTCAACGGCCTCGTGCGCCACTATTTCCTGCGGCAGCAGGTGCACCTGTCCGATCTCCAGGTGATGCTGGTGGATCGGGAGGAGCGAGGGGACCAGAGCCATGCGATTGCGGGGCGCCTGCGTTCCCGTCTGACGCCGGTCGCCGAGCGCCTGGGGGCGCGCATTCAGGTCGTGGAGGTGCCGCCGGGCCCTCCCGTGCTGCAGACCATCGTGGCCGAAGTGTACGGCCCGGATCCCGAACGCCGGCTGGAGCTGGCGCGGACGGTCCGTCAGGCGCTGGAAGCAACCGAGGGCGTGGTCGACGTGGACTGGTACGTGGAGGCGCCGCAGCCGAAGGTGCGGCTCGAGGTGGACGGCGAGAAGGCCGCGCGCGCCGGCCTGGCCGCGGCTGACGTCGCGGCGGTCGTCCAGATGGCCGGGCAGGGGGCGCCCGCGGGGCTGCTGCACGACCCGCAGGCGCGGGAAGACGTGCCGATTCTCCTGCGCCTGCCGCGCGCCGAGCGCGGATCGCTCGACGCCATCCAGGCGCTGCGGCTGGAAGGGCGATCGCCGGTGTCGGTAGGCGAGCTGACACGGCCGGTGTCCGGAATGGTGGAGCCGAGCGTCTACCACAAGAACCTGCGGCCGGTGACCTATGTCACCGCGGACGTGGCCGGCCGCATCGAGAGCCCCGTCTACGCCATTCTCCAGGTGAACCGCGCGCTCGCGTCCGTGACGTTCCCCGAAGGATACGGGCTGGAGATCTTCAACACCCGGCAGCCGGACGACAGCTCGAAGTACGCGATGAAGTGGGATGGCGAGTGGCACATCACCTACGAGGTCTTCCGCGATCTCGGGATCGCGTTCGCCGCAGTGCTCGTGCTGATTTACATCCTCGTCGTGGGCTGGTTCCAGTCCTTCGTGACGCCGGTGACGATCATGCTGGCGATTCCGTTTTCGCTCGTCGGGATCCTGCCGGCGCACGCCCTGCTCGGGGCGTTCTTCACGGCGACGTCCATGATCGGGTTCATCGCCGGCGCCGGCATCGTCGTGCGCAACTCGATCATCCTGATCGATTTCGTGGAGCTGCGGATCCGCGAGGGGATGAGCATCCAGGAGGCCGTCGTGGACGCGGGCGCCGTCCGGTTCCGGCCCATGGCGCTCACGGCGGCGGCGGTGATCGTGGGTGCCGGCGTGATCCTGTTCGACCCGATCTTCCAGGGACTCGCGATCTCGCTGATGGCGGGCGAGGTCGCATCGCTGCTGCTGTCACGCATGACCGTGCCGATTACCTATTACCTGACGCATCGGAGGGCAGGGGTGGGCCACGAGCTGGCCGCTGGTGGACAGGCGAGCGCTGAACCCGAGAGCGTGTGAGTTGATCCGTGGGACCGAGACTCGTAGTGCAGGAAACCCGGCTCAGCCGGCTGAAAGCTGACGCTGAGATCTTCGAATGGAGGCTCTATGACCCTGGAACCCATGCTCCGGTTGATTGCCGGCAGCTTCGTCGCCGCGAGCGTGCTCCTCGGCATGTTCGTGCACCCGTACTTCCTCTGGTTCACGCTGTTCGTCGGCGCGAACCTGGTGCAGTCGGCGTTCACGAACTGGTGCCCCATGATGACGATCCTGCGGCACGCGGGGGTGCCGGAGTGCGGTCATCGAGAGGGCGCCGTGGCGGCTTCGACCCGGTAGAGGTGCGTGCGCGAACGGAGGTAGAGCGCGTCGCCAGCCACCGCTGGCGACGCCATGAAGCCGTCGCCGAGCTGGTTTTCCGCCAGGACCCTGAACGCCCGCCCGGCTTCGATGACCGTCGTCCGACCGTCCTCGCTGAAAAGATAAATGCGATTGCCCGCTGCGATGGGGGATGCGGAGTACGTGCCCTGGACGCGTGACTGCCAGACGAGCGTTCCCGTCTTCGCCTCGACGCAGCTCACGATGCCGGCGTCGTTGACCATGAAGATCAGGTCGTCAAGCAGCAGGAGCGAGGGCTTGTTCGGGACGCCGCGCGACACCCTCCATTCGACGTGGGTATCGCTGACGTCGCCGCGGCCGTCGGGCCTGACGGCCAGCAGCTCCGCCTTGCCCCAGCCGGTAGGATAGAACACGAGGCCGTGGCCGTACAGGGGCCGCGTACTGGCCGAGTGCGCGGCCCGTTCCACGATCCGCCAGATCTCACGGCCCGTGCGCGGATCGTAGCCGTAGGCGGCCTTCGCGCCCAGGCTGATCAGGAGCGGCTCGCCGTCGACGGTGATCACGTGCGGGGTCGCGAACGCCTTGCGCAAGTCGCCGTCGGCCTGCGGCTTGCCGTCGGGGCCGAGGTCCTGGAAATCGATCGAGCGCCTGGTCCGCCAGACCGTCTCGCCCGTCTTCTTGTTCAGGCCCACGAGGTACTGCACGTCGCTGCCGTCGAAGTGCATGATGAGCAGGTCCCCGAAGATGATCGGGGACGATCCCGCACCCCGGAAGTGGTTGCACTCGAGGTCGCGGCGCTCCCAGATGACTTTCCCCGTCGTCGTATCGATGGCGGCCGTGCCCGGGGATCCGAACGTCACGTACACGCGGCCGGTCTCGATCACCGGCGTCGGCGAGGCGTAGGTGTTGAACGCGTGCGCGAACTGCGGCGTCGCGACGTGGAACAGCTTCAAATCGTGGATGATCCGGCCGGTCGCCTGGTCGATCGCAACGGCCGACAGCTCGCGGCCGTCCTCCGTTGCGGTGGAGACCCAGATCTGGCCTTCGAGCACGACGGGCGACGACCACGCGCGGCCGTGAATCGCTGTCTTCCAGCGGACGTTCTGATCCTCGTCCCAGGTGAGCGGCAGATTCGCGGAACGGGCGATGCCGTTGCCGTCGGGCCCCCGGAACTGCGGCCACTGGGCGTGCGCGGCCGCGCCCGCCGCGATTGACGACGTCAGCCACCAGACAAGCACGCGGAACGTCCTGACCATGGAGTTGTTCTTTACCACGAATCGAGCCGCGGAGGCGCGGGCTTCGACACTGGAGTATAGCTACGCGGCGCGCGTACCTTGCACGGTACTGCCGCGTCGGGTCAAATAAAGGTCCTCCGCCCGGCTGAGGCGGAGCCCGACCATGGCCAGACCGAAGCCCCCTTCCGAGCCCGGTACGGACCTGCCGGGAAAGCCGGCAGCGTCCGCCGGACGGGCGAAGCCCGCGATGCTCGTGGTGCCGCGCGGCTGGCTGGTTGCGGTGCTGATGATCGTGCTCGCGCCGTGGCTGATCGTCGCGATGTTGTACTCCCGCGTCCCGGTGCCTGCGGCTGTGAGCCCGGCGCCCGCCGCGGCTGCAACCGGCATCGCAACTTCCGGGGGAGATCCCGGCGCGAGAGGTCAGCTCCTCACGACGCCGATCGTGATCTCGCCGCCGGTCGAGTACGTGCCGACCGACTGGGGACCGATCGAGCCGCCGACGTGGCACTTTCCGAACGCGACGATGCCGCAGGTCGAAGCGGTGTTCGCCGGCTCCGGGCTGAGCGCCGGCGAGGTCTCGGCGCTGATGGCCGCCGCGAAGCCGGCGCCCGCAATCAAGGGGGTGATCGTCACGCCAGACCCGGCGCTCGCCCGCAGCCTGAAGCCCGACGTACGTGCGCACATCTACCTGATGCTCGCCGGGACACCGCTCAACGTGCGGCAGCGCGATGCGTATCGATATTACGGTTCCTCAGCGGAGGCCTGGCTCGCGGCGAGCGCGGTCTCGGCGGAGACCCGGCGGCTCGTCGATCCCCTGATCTATCGGCAGGGCGACTTCCTCTACTTCGCGGATATCGATCTGGTGCGGCCGCACATCACGGATGCCGCGGAGCTGCAGCGTCTCGCGAAGGCGCTGCTGCGGGAGGCCACCCTGCTCGTGGGGCTTCGGCTCGACGAACGGGCCGACGTGGACAGGATCGCCGAGTACTGGGGCCGGGGCGGCCGGCGCACCGACGTCAGGCCCCTGCTCGAGTCGGTCGCCGGTGCCGACGGCCCGCAGACGTTCGACGTGAGCCACCTGCTGCCGACGTTCGCCCGCCAGCATCTCTACCGGTATCCTCGCGTGACGCTGGCCGATCTCGAGCGGACCGCCTTCGTGAACTGCTTCTGGACGGCGCTGAACTTCTTCAACCAGGAGCCCGACGACCGCTACCTGGACGACCGCTGGGCGATCGAGCGCCTGAAGCGCGACTACTACATCGTGCACGACCAGCTGCAGCTCGGGGACATCGCGGCCTTCGCCGACGCCCGGGGACGGTACTTCCACGCCGCCGTCTACCTGGCCGACAACCTCGTGTTCGGCAAGAACGGGAACTCTCCCCTGGCGCCCTGGACGATCGTGCCGATCGAGCGTCTGAAGGGCTACTACGTCGAGTACGCCGACGAGTGGAACGTCATCTACTACCGCCGGAAGGATCTGTAGTCTCAGTCTAGAACCCGACGCCTTTCGCTTTCAGCTTCACCCGCATCAGGTACATGTCCGCCGTCATGTAGAGCGTCCGGCCGTCGTCGCCGAACGCGCAGTTGCTGGTGGCCTGACCGGTGAGGATCGTGCCGAGATGCCTGCCCTCTGGCGAGATGACGAGGATCCCGCCGGGCCCCGAGGCCCACAGGTTGCCCTCGGTGTCGATCTTCAGGCCGTCGGGCAGCCCGCTGCGGTCCTTCGTCATGGACGTGGCGTCGAAGAGCACGCGGGTTGAGCCGAGGGTGCCGTCCGGCTGCATGTCGAACACGCGCCAGATGGCAGCCGTCTGGTCCGACTGCGCGACGTACAGACGTTTTTCGTCCGGCGAGAACGCGAGCCCGTTCGGCCGCGTCATGTCGCGGGTCAGCAGCGTGATCTGGCCGGCCTTGTCGCGCCGGAAGACACCCGCGTACGGCAGCTCGCGCTTCGGATCGTCCCACTGCTTCTCCATCCCGTAGGCGGGATCGGTGAAGTACAGGTCCCCGTTGCTGTGGAACACCAGATCGTTGGGGCTGTTGAAGCGACGGCCGTCGTACCGATCGGCGAGCGTCGTGAAGACCGGCTTCGGGGCGTCGAGTGGCGCGTCCAGCCGGGCGACGCGCCGGTCGCCGTGCTGGCAGATCACGAGCCGGCCCTGCGCGTCGAGCGTCAGGCCGTTCGAGCCGATTTCTCCCCCGCGGGGCTCGGAGGACGTGTACCCGGACGGCGTGAGCCAGGGCTTCGCACCCTCCCCTTCCTTCCACCGGTGAATGATGTTGGTCGGCACGTCGGAGAAGAGCAGGTATCCGCCCGGCCTGACCCAGATCGGGCCCTCGCTCCAGTCGTAGCCCTCGGCGAGGATCTCGATCGTCGCGCCCGGATCGATGAGGCGATCGAGCGCCGGATCGAGGCGTTCGATGCGCGGCTGACTGCCCGGTTGAACGACGGCATCCATGGGTGAAGTCAAGGCGACCTCCAGACACGCGGCGACGGCCAGCATCCCGAGCGTGCGGTGTGTGTGCATGATCATCATCCTGAAATCAGACGTTGAACCTGTTGCCACAGCGTGAGCACCGACAGCACGCCGAAGAACATCGACGCCCACACCAGCGCCCCCAGCCGGTACGAGCCCACGCGCAGGACTTCCGGCAGCGCGCGCCGGTTCAGCACGATCAGCATCACCGAATAGAGGAACATCATCGCGCCGCCGACGCACGCCGAGATCACGAGCAGGACGAGCGGCTGGGCGAGTCCCGACAGCAGGATCGCGCACCCGATCGCCACGAGCGCCCAGACCAGGGCGAAATACAGGCGGCTCTCGGACACACGGGACTCGCGCAGGTACGCGGACTTCAGGACATCCGCCGCGAGGCGGCTCGTGTAATCGATGATGCCGAGCGACGACGCGAAGAGCGAGAACGCGCCCACCGCCCAGAACAGCACGCCGAACCACGGGCCGACGCGCGTCTGGAGGGCCTGACCCTCGATCTGGAGGAACGCGACGCTGTTCGGCAGATCCGGCCGTCCGAACAGCGTCGAGTGCGCGAGCATGGACGTGAGGCAGATCGTGACGACGGTGATGGACACGAACGTGAATGCCTGCTCGAAGTTCGCGAACGCCCACCACTGCCGCCAGCGGGCCATGTTTGGTTCGTCGGTCGGAAACGTGAAGCCGTGCGGGGTCGGCGCGGCGCGCTCCTCACCGGTGACCGGGCTGACGAGGCGGGGCACGTAGCGCCCCATCCCGAACCCCTTCTCGCGAATCCAATTGCTCTGACAGAGATTCTGCCCGCCCCCGGCGCCGGCGAACGCGACCGCCCCGAGCAGCAGCGCGAAGCCGAGCTCGGTCGGCACACCGCCGATGCCGGAGAGCCCGGCCGGCAGAGCCCGCCAGGAATCGAGATCGATTGCGAGCCCGATCGCCAGGACCATCAGCACGCTGACGGCCGCCACCTTGATGAACTCGAGCCGTTCGAGGGCCACGTACACCACGGGGGCCAGCGTCAGGGCGGCGCCGATGACGAGCAGCTCGACGACCGCGATGAGCGCAGGATCCCCGCCGGCCAGATACGTCGCGAGGGTGGCCGAGCTCATCGCCCAGCCGGGCCACAGGTTCGCGAAATAGACCAGCACCGCAAAGACGAGCCCCCAGTGCTTCCAGAAGCGATTGAAGCCGGCCAGCGCCGTCTCGCCCGTGGCCAGCGTGTAGCGCTCGATCTCCATGTTCAGGAAGAACTGGGTCACGACCCCCAGCACGGATCCCCACAGGAACAGGAGCCCGACCTGCGAGGCGATGTAGGGCCAGAGGATGAACTCGCCGGAAGACAGCCCGACACCCGCGGCCACGATGCCGGGACCGATGATCCGCCAGGCGCTGCGGGGGAACTCGGGGAGCTCGCGAAGTTCACGGTCCGTTGCGACGGCCGGGCGATGCATGGGTGTGGGGCATTCTATCCACGCGAGCGCGGGCGCGGTAGTCGCGCCCGGCCCTCACGGCACGAGGGCCGCTGCTGAGGGACCTCCGCGGGTCAGCGGCAGGAGCGCGGCGAGCAGCACGTTCACGAGCATGGCGGTGCACCCCAGAATCGCAAGCAGAATGGTCCAGGTGCGCAGCGACTCCACCTCCGTCAGCCCGCCCATGCGGCTGTAGATCCAGAAGCCACTGTCGTTCATCCAGGAGCCGACGAGGCTGCCCGCACCGATCGCGATCGCGAGGTACACGGCGTGGAAACTGAGCGCGCCGGGATCGATCATGGCCGCCATCATGCCGGCCGTCGTGATCATGGCGACGGTGCTGGATCCCTGGGCGAACTTCAGGAGGCTCGAGACGAAGAAGGCGAGGAACAGCAGCGGCAGGTCCGACCCGCCGGCCTGATAGCCGGCCAGGCCCTGAATGGCCGGACCGATCTCCGCCGCCCGCAGCATCGCGCCGAACGCCCCGCCGGCCGCCGTGATGAGGACGATGATGCCGCCGCTCATCAGGGCGCCCTCCACCATCCTGGCCGTGCGGGCACGATCGGCGCGCCGGTAGCGCACGTAGATGAGCAGCGCGATGGCCGCCGACACCATGAGCGCCAGGTTCGCGTTGCCCACGAGCGTGGCCCAGGGCCGCAGGCTGGCGATGGCGGACCCCTCCGGCGCGCCCTGCGCGAGCCGCGACACCACGGTCTGGAACGAGATCAGCAGGACCGGCAGCACGATCGGCAGCAGCGAGAGCAGGAGCCCGGGCTCGGCCTGCGTCGGCGGCGGCTCCGTCATCTCCTCCTCGCCGGGGGTGGGCCGCATCGGCACGGGCATGCGCCGGTCCATCCAGGTGCAGAACGCCAGGCCGACGGCGGCCGTCGGCAGCCCCACCAGGATGCCCATCACGATCATCGTGCCGAGATCGACCTTGAGCGTGTCGGCGATGACCAGCGGACCGGGCGTCGGCGGCACGAGCGTGTGCGTGACCGCACCCCCCGCGCAGATGGCCATCACGTATTTCAGGTAGTTGCGGCCCGTGCGCCGGAACAGCGATCGGGCGAGCGGCACGAGCAGATAGAACACCGTGTCGAAGAACACGGGAATGGACAGGACGAAGCCGCTGCCCGCGAGTGCGGCGCCCGCGCGGCGCTCCCCGAGCAGCCCCAGGAAGGCGCGCACGATCCGATCAGCGGCGCCGCTCTCCATCATGCACTGGCCCACCACGGCCGCCATCGCAATCACGATCGCGATGTTCCCGGCCGTCGCGCCGAGCGCCTCGGCGACACGGACGACCTTCTGGTCGACGGGGCCGGGCGCGAGCACGCTCACCACCAGCGCGGCGCCCACCAGCGCCAGGAAGGCGTTCAGCCGCACCACGACGATGGCCCCGACGACGATCGCGAGGCCGATGAGGAGAATCAGGAGGGGATGCACGGGGGACTATCGTATGCGAAAAAAAGGCCGGGACCCGCGAGTCCCGGCCCGTTCTCGTTCGTCTTCCGGTTCCCGGCTTCCTGCGGCTTCCCTTGAGCCCGAAGCCCTGAGCCTCGAGCCGATCTTCAGAAGACGATCTTGGCCGCGAGCTGGATATCCCGCGGCAGGTTGTTCTGGCTCGTCACCTTGCCGAAGTTGGCATTCGTCGGGTCGGTGGTCGGGTTGTTGAACACGGGGTGGTTGAACGCGTTGAGGAACTCCACGTGGAACTGCATGCGCACGCGGTCCGTGAACTCGACGCGCTTGACGATCGAAATGTCCCACAGGTGGAGGCCCTGCCCGCGCACGTTCGCCGGCCGTGACGGGAAGTAGCGGACGTTGTTCGCCAGCCGGATGCGCTGGTCGTTCCGCTGCTTGGCCGGGTCGTCCACGCCGTTGGTCTGGACGGCGGCATCGTGGAAGTAGAACCCGCTGGTGTCGAAGACCGGATCGTTCGTGTCGCCGGAGTAGTCGGTCTTCAGGCTGTCGGGATCACCGTTGAAGTACACGTTTCCGAAGTCGATCGGCCGACCGCTCTGCAGCTGCCCGATCGCCTGGACGCTCCAGCCGCCGATCAGTGCGTTCGTCAGGCCGACGGCATCGCCCGCATAGCGCCGGCCGCGCCCGAACGGCAGCTCCCAGATGCCGCTGATGACGAAGCGGTGCGGGACGTCGAAGTTGGAGAACCGCTCTTCGTACACGGTATCGGTCGGGTTCAGGAGATTCGTGCGTTCCTTGAACGAGGACCACGTGTAGGCGGCGAGCACCGTGTACCCCCGCGTGAACCGCTTCTCGACCTTGAACTGGGCCGAATGGTAGGTGCTGGTGCCGTCGTCGTTGTTGGTCTGGACGTTGCCGAAGTGCGGGAACGGCCGGAGCAGCTGCTGGCGCTGGATCGTCGCCCCGTTGAATCCAGTCCCCGGGATGAGCCCGCGGAACGGGTTCGCCACCTGCTGGGTCAGGAAGTTGATCGTGGCCTGGTCGCGCTGGGGGCTCGTCGAGAGGTACTCGACCGGGACGTTGTTGACGTCGATGTTGGTCGTCAGATCCCAGCCGCGGCTGCCCACGTAGGACCCTTCCACCAGCCACTGGTTCGGCAGCTCGCGCTGCACCCCGATCGTGTAGCGCATGTTCTGCGCGTTGTCGAAGTCGAGCGGCGCGAAGCGGCTGACGTTCTGGCCGAGGAACGTGTCGGCGCCGAGCGTCGCGCCGGGCGGTTCCTGCACGCCGTCGGGGTACGGGTTCGCCAGGGTCGCCCGGATCGTCAGGCCGTTGTCGAGCGTCGGCACGATCGACGTCGCCTGCGAAAAGCCCGGCTGGTAGACCCCGCTGATGATGAACGGAACCGTGTAGATGCCCCAGCCGCCGCGGAGCACCGACCGGTCGTCGAGCTGGTAGGCGAAGCCGACCCGCGGCTGGATGTTGTTGCCGTCGGCGTTCCAGAACCCGCTGCTCCCGCCGCCGGCGAACTGGATGCCGCCGGCAACATCGAACTGCGACACCGGCAGCTCGGGTATGGGCGCGGCGGCGTACGCGGCCCGCGCGGCCGCCGCGATGCTGACCGCTGCTGCCGGATCGAAGCCCCGCGCGTTGCGGTCGTCGGAATCCGTGGTGGCGCCTTCGTACTCGTAGCGCAGGCCGAGGTTCAGCGTCAGCCGGTCGGACAGCTTCCAGTCGTCCTGGATGAACAGGCCGTGGTACCACGTGTGGTTGAGCCGGCCGGCGTTGCGGTCAATCGCGCCGCCCGTCGGGATCCCCAGCATGAAGCTGGCGATGTCCTGACCGAACAGCCCCGCGGCGTTGTCCTGCGCGCGGGTGAAGTTGGATCGGAAGTCGTACTGCCCCGCCTGGCGGTTGGGGTTGACGCTGTCTTCCTCGTAGAGCCGCAGATCGTAGCCGGCCCTGACCGAGTGGCGGCCGAACATCTGGGTGACCGTCGGCTGGAAGGAATAGATGCTGTGGGTGGTGTCACCACCGAGGTTGTCCCCGAAATCCGACAGCGAGTCGAAGTCGAACCGGGGCATGTACTGGGCTCCGCCGAACTCGGAGGCCACCGAGGAGGGGAACCCCAGCGAGGCCGGATCGAACCCCTGATGCTGCCTGATGTTCGGCTCCTGGAACCGCTGCCAGCCGGCTCGCACGTTCAGCAGGGAGCTCGGGTTCATCGTGTAGACGTGGTCGTAGGTGACACCGTCGTTGATGCGGTAGAGGAAGTTGCCGACCGGACGGACGCCGTTGACCTCGCCAGCCCAGTTGCCGCGCGCCTCGACGCGGTTGTTGCGCGTGTAGCGGAC
>DASPFV010000222.1:0-6176 GCA_035620975.1 Vicinamibacterales bacterium | reverse complement strand
CCGTCAGTACGTCAGTGCAAGACCTGACCCCACCCTAGGGTAATTCGCGGATACGGATGTTCCGGAACTCGATCGGCGACCCCTCGGCTTCGAGGCACAAGTAGCCCGTTCTGGGCTCCGCGCCGTTGCCGCCCGACACCTCCTCGCCGTTGACCCAGAGCCGGATCTCGCCGTTGACGCCGCGGACGTAGTAGTGGTTCCACTCTCCCACGCCGCGGCTGCGGCGCGACCTCGGGAAGCTGCGGGAGCCGTTGGGCGAGAGCGGCGGGAACGGCGACAGTTTCGATTTGCCGACCGCGAAGATGTCGCCGTCGGTGGTGAACCAGTCGGGCGTCCGGCCCGACTTCTTCTCGACGAGCTCGCGGTAGCCGTGATCGAGCATCTGTACCTCGATGCCGAACTGCGGCAGAGCACCGGGGGGAAGGTCCGTCAGCGCGTGTTCGGGAACCCACGCGAAGACGCCGGAGTTGCCGGCCGACCGCATGTGCCGCCATTCGACGACCAGCTCGAAATTCGTGAAGGTCTGGCGCGTCCGCATCACCCCGATCGGCAGGCCCGAGCCGTAGAGCACGCCGTCTTTCCATACCCACGTGTCGGGCTCGCCGTTGACGCCGGCGAAGTCCCCCTCCCCGAGCGTCCGCCACCCGGGCCCCGTGCCGTCGATGTAGGCCCGCGGCGGGTCGGCGATCTGCGAGGGAGCCGTCCAGACCCGAACGTGGGCCAGGACGGCGACCGGGACGAGCAACAGGCCTGCGACGACGCGCAGGCTGCGGGGGAGCGGGGAGGCTGGTGGAATGACGGCGTTCATCGTGGACGGGACTATATCAATCCCGAGCGGTCACGCCATCCCCGACCAGCCGGGCGCCACGACCGCGACGTGCCAGGTCGCATATACTTTCTCGTTCCGCTCCTGGCCAACGATGGACATCGACATTGCCGTAGTTCCCGTGGCCGGCCTGGGCACCCGCCTGCTGCCGGCCACCAAGTCCCAACCCAAGGAAATGCTGCCCGTCGGCCGCAAACCGGTCGTGCAGTACGTCGTCGAGGAGCTCACGCGCGTCGGCGTGCGGCGGGTCCTGTTCGTGACGGGGCCGGGCAAGGCGTCGATCGAGAACCACTTCGACCTCAATGGCGAGCTGATTCAGACGCTGCGTGAGAGCGGCAAGGAGGATCTGCTCGCCGAGCTCGAATACGAGCGGGCGACGGTCCAGTACTTCTACACGCGCCAGCGCCAGCTGCTCGGGCTGGGCCACGCGATCTCGTGCGCGCGATCGTTCGTCGGCCAGCAGCCGTTCGTCGTGGCGCTCGGCGACTCGATCATCGGGATGCACGCCGAGAGCGACGTGGTCCGCCGGATGACGGCGTGCTACCAGGAAAGAGGGGCGGCGGCCGTCATCGCGTTCGAGGAAGTGCCGGCCGAGGAGGTGGGCCAGTACGGCATCGCCCAGCCGGTCACCGACGACGAGCTCTTCGAGATCGCGGACCTGGTGGAGAAGCCGACGCCGCGCGAGGCGCCGAGCAATCTGGCGATCGCGGCCCGCTACGTCCTGTCGCCGGAAATCTTCGACGCGCTCGATCGGACCCGGCGCGGCAAAGGGGGTGAGATCCAGCTCACCGACGCGATCCGCGCCGTCATCCGCGACGGCGGCCGGGCCTACGGCGTCCGCCTCAGACCCGGCGAGCGCCGCTACGACATCGGGAACTTCGAGGCCTACTTCCAGGCGTTCGTCGCGTTCGCGCTGGCGGATCCCCGCTACGGCGCCTCGCTCCGGCGCCACCTGCAGGACGTGCTCAGGCCAGCCGGCTGAGCCCACCGGAAGCTGGACGCTCGAACCAACCATGTTCCTCACCCGGAAACGCGCGTTTGCGCGCGCCGGCCTCCTGGGCAATCCCTCCGACGGGTATCACGGGAAGACCATCTCCATCAGCGTGCGCAACTACTGGGCCGAGGTCGTGCTCTACGAGTGGGACTCCGTCGAGATCGTGCTCGCCGACGACGACCGCGCAAAGTTCGATTCGGTGTACGAGCTGGCGCGCGACGTGCGCCTGCACGGCTACTACGGCGGGATCCGCCTCATCAAGGCGACGATCAAGCGATTCGTGGAGTATTGCCAGCAGCGGGGGCTCCGGCTGCACGACCGCAAGTTCTCGGTCCGCTATCAGACGACGATTCCCCGGCAGGTCGGCCTCGCCGGATCGAGCGCGATCATCGTCGCGACGCTGCGCTGCCTGATGGAGTTCTACGAGCTGAGCCTGCCGGCCGAGATCCAGCCGACGTTCGTGCTGCTCGTCGAGCAGGAGGAGCTGGGGATCACCGTGGGCCTGCAGGACCGGGTGATCCAGGTGTACGAGGGGGTGGTCTACATGGACTTCGATCTGGCGCGCGAGCGGATTGTCGAAGGCCTGCGGTGTTACTACTACGAGCCGCTCGATCCCGGGCTGCTGCCGCCGCTCTACGTGGCCCATCACGAGTCGCTCGGCGAGCCCACCGAGGTGTTCCACAACAACATCCGCGACCGGTTCCGGCGGGGCGACCCTGAGGTCGTCGGCGCGATGACGCGCTTCGCCGCGCTGGCAGCCGAGGGACGCGAGGCGCTGCTCGCCCGCGACACCGCGCGGCTGGCGGCGCTCATCGACGCGAACTTCGATACGCGCCGCAGCATCTACCAGCTGCCGCAGTGGCAGATCGACATGGTCGAGGCCGCGAGGCGCGCGGGCGCGAGCGCAAAGTTCGCCGGATCGGGCGGCGCGATCGTCGGCAGCTACGATGCGGAACCAACGTTCGCCCGCGTGAGGGCTGCGCTGGCCGCGATAGGGTCGCGGACAATCAGGCCGATAGTGACTTCCTGACGTGGGGCTCCGCCCCACATCCCGGCTCGGCCGGCCTGCGCCAGGGCTTCGGCGAGGCCGCGCCGGGCACACCTCGCCAGGCAAGCGCGGCTGGTCACGGCAGTCTCGCACCGCACACCGCAGGCCCTTCGCACCGGGGGCACGCGCACGCACCCCAGAGCACGTCGTGCACGCACCGAGTGCACCTGTGCTCCGGCCTGCGCCGGGTGCACCCGCGCACCTGATGCCCCCCGCACCAGGGGCGCCTATTTCGTCTGTCCCCCCGCCCTACCCTTGCGCTAAAGTGTGTAGCCGGGGGAGGCAACCGGTGAGGACGGCGCATCGATTCATCCGCGCGGCGGCCTGGTGTCTTCTGACGGGCAGTCTGTTGGCGCAGGCGCCCGCTGCTCCGGCCCCGCCGCCCGAGTCTGCGCCTCAGCAGACCTCCGAGGCGCAGGCGCAGCCGCCGGTGCGGCCGCCGACGTTCAGGACCGGCGCCGAGCTCGTCCGGGTGGACGTCGGCGTGTTCGACCGCCGCGGCATCCCGGTCCGGCACCTGACGGCGGACGACTTCCTCCTCGAAGAGGACGGCGTTCCCCAGCCGATCCAGTCCTTCAAGTTCGTCTCGGTCAACGGCTATCCCGAGCCCGGCGACGAGATCTCGCTGGACATCCGCTCGCCGGAGCACGCCCGGGCGGAAGCGGCGCGCGACGACGTGCGCGTGTTCCTGATCTTCTGGGACGAGTACCACATCAACCGGCTGACGAGCGCGATCCGGGGCCGCGAGATGCTCACCCGCTTCGTGCGATCCGCGTTCGGCCCGAAGGATCTCGTCGCCCTCATGGATCCGCTCACGCCCATCGAGTCGATTCGCTTCACCCGCGACCGCCTCGAGCTGGCCGAGAAGATCCGCCCGCTGCGGGGCCGCTCGGGCGAGTACACGCCGCCCCGGAGCGTCGTGGAGGAGGCGCACCTCGAAGCGATGCGCGACATCGAGCGGCTCCGCTCCGAGGTCACGATGTCGGCGCTCAAGTCGGCCGCGGTGCACCTCGGCACGCTCCGGGAGGGCCGCAAGTCGATCATCCTGATCAGCGAAGGCATGCGCGGGCTGGGCCGCGACGAGCCGAGCGTGTTCAGCGATCTCATCGAGGCCGCGAACGCGAGCAACACCGGTATCTTCACGGTCAATCCGCTCGGCCTCACGATGCGCCGCATGCGGTCGTTCGACATGCTGGAATCGCTGGCGGCGAACACGGGCGCGGAGTCCACCTCCAGCAACGATCCCGGGCCGACTCTGCTCCGGGTCGTCTCCCAGGCGAGCGCCTACTACCTGCTCGGTTACACGTCCCGGCGCCCCATGGATGGCAAGTTCCACAAGATCCGCGTGCGTGTGCGCGACGACCACCTCGAGGTGCGTGCGCGATCCGGCTACTGGGCCCCAAGCCTCGCCGAGATGGAGCGGGCGCGCAGGGCAGCCGCGGCTGCGGAGCTGCCTCCCGACATCGCCCGGGCGCTCGCCGAGCTGCCCCCGCCCGCGGACCGGCGCACGATCGATCTCTGGACGGGTACTGCGCTCGGCACGGCCGGCGGCCCCGAGGTTCGGGTCGCGTGGTCCCCGCGCTCGACGGCGGCCAGCGCCGGCCGCGGCGTGCCCGACACTGTCAAGGTGCTCGCCAAAGCCGGCACTGTGGAGGTGTTCCAGAGCACGGTCGATCAGGCCGGGGTATCGTTCGCGGCGTCGCCGGGGCCGCTGCTGCTGACGACGTCGGTCTACGACAGCGCCGGCGAGCTGATCGATCGCGACACGCGGACCATCGTCGTGCCCGACCTGTCAGCATCCCCGCTTTCCATCAGCTCGCCGCTCGTGGTCCGTACGCAGGGTCCCCTGCAGCTGCGGGAAGTCCGGCAGAGCGCGTCCCCGCCGCCGTTTGCCGGCCGGGAATTCCAGCGCACGGACCGGATCCTCGTCAGGTTCGCCGTCCACGGTCCCGAGGCGGGGGCTGCCGAGGTCACCGCCACGCTGATGAACCGCCGCGCGGTCAAGCTGACGCCGCTTGCGGTCGAGCAGATCGACGGGACTCCCGGACACTGGGAGATCGATCTGCCGCTGCAGACCGTGGCGCGCGGGGATTTCCTGATTTCCATCCAGGCGGCCCGGGGGCAGACCCGCGCGGACGCCCTGGTGCCGCTCCGGATCGTCCGGTAGGCCCCGAGTCGACGGATGACGCGCCGGTTCCTGCTCCTGGTGCTCGGGTCGGTGCTCGCGGTCAGCTTCGCGACGCCGCTCCCGCATCCCACGGCCGCCGGCCGTGGCAACCTGCCGGCGCGGCTCACCGACGACCAGTTCTGGAAGCTCGTCACGGACTTCTCGGAGCCAGACGGCCACTTCCGCTCCGACAACCTGCTGTCGAACGAGATCTTCCTGCAGCACGTGATCCCCGATCTCGTCCGCACGGCCCGTCACGATCGCGTCTATCTCGGTGTCGGGCCGGAGCAGAACTTCACCTACATCTCGGCGCTCAGACCGAGCCTCGCCTTCATCGTAGACGTGCGGCGGGGCAACCTGCAGCTCCATCTGATGTACAAGGCGCTCTTCGAGCTGGCAGCGGACCGGGCCGAGTTCGTGTCGCGGCTCTTCGCGAAGGAGCGCCCCCCCGGGCTGGGTCCGGAGTCGTCGGTGCAGGAGATCTTCTCCGCGTTCGCCCGCGTGGACACGAGCGACGCCGTCTTCCAGGCGAACCTGCGCGAGATCCGCAACCATCTCGTGCGCACCCGCTCACTGGGGCTCGATGCCGACGATCTCAAGGGGATCGAGTACGTCTACTACCAGTTCTACTGGTACGGGCCGATCATCCAGTACTGGTCCACGAGCGGCCGCCCGGGCGCGCAGAACGCGCCCACCTACGTGGATCTGATGCTCGCGGAGGATGGCAGGGGGCAGGGGCGCAGCTTCCTCGCGACGGAAGACTCTTTCCGGTTCCTGAAGCAGCTGCACACCGACAACCTGCTGGTGCCGATCGTGGGCAACTTCGCCGGGCCGAAGGCGCTGCGCTCCGTCGGCCGGTTCCTCCGCGAGCACCGGGCGGTGGTCTCGGCGTTCTACCTGTCGAACGTGGAGCAGTACCTCAGCCGCGACGGGCTGCTGATGGCGTTCTGCGGGAACGTGGCGCTGCTGCCGCTGGACGACACGAGCACGTTCATCCGTTCGGTGCGGACCGGTACCTACGGGTCCGGCGTCGGCCTGGAATCCCGCCTCGGAAGCATGGCCACGGAAGTGCGAACCTGCGCCGCGCGGTAAGCCACGGAACAACACCGACGGGACACGGACAAGGCCAGATCTGGTGGAC
>DASPFV010000221.1:0-76884 GCA_035620975.1 Vicinamibacterales bacterium | reverse complement strand
GGAGGCCGTCGCCAAGCTCAAGACGCAGGAACAGGCGATGACCGCCCGCGTCGCCGCGTCCGAGCAGTTGAGCAGCGAGATCGTCGAGAGCATTTCAGCGGGGCTGCTGGTGGTCGATCGAAGCGGCCGCATCGACATTTTCAACGCCGCGGCACGGCAGCTGCTCGCCGTGCAGGCCGATCCTGTCGGCCGGGACTATCACGACGTGCTCGCGGCGGTCCGCCCGCTCGCCGGCGTGATCGACGAGTGCCTGACGACGGCGGTCCCGATCGTCAGGCGGGCAGTGGAGATTACGGGCGCGGGACGCCCGCTGCATTTCGGTGTGACGGCGTCGCCGCTTCGCGATGCGCAGGCTCCGCGCGGTGTGATCTGTCTGTTCTCCGATCTCACCGCGGTCATGGACCTCGAGGAGCGGCTGCGGATGAAGGAGACGCTCGCGCGGCTTGGCGAGCTGACCGCCGGCATCGCGCACGAGTTCCGCAACGGGCTGGCGACGATCCACGGCTACGGCCGCCTGCTCGATCTGGAGCGGCTGCCTCCCGACCTGCGGCCCTACGTGAGCGGCATCCGCGAGGAGACGGAGGCGCTGGGGGAGGTCGTGACCAACTTCCTCAATTTCGCGAAGCCCACCAGGCTCGTGCTGGCGCCGGTCGACATGCGGGCGATCGCCGAGCGCGCGGCCGACGAGATCCGCTCCGAGGTCCGGCAGCGCGGCGGCAAGGTCGTCGTCCGCGGCGAGTACGGCCGCGTGGACGGCGACGAGGTCCTCCTTCGCCAGGCCTTCAGCAACCTGTGCCGGAACGCGCTCGAGGCGTGCACGTCGGCTCCCGTCCCTCCGCACATCGTGATCGAGGGGACGCCAGATCCGGTCCAGCAGATCCTGCGCGTGTCGGTGACCGACAACGGCCCCGGCGTTGCCCCCGCAGTGGCCGGGACGATGTTCCGGCCGTTCTTCACGACGAAGCCCAATGGCATCGGGCTGGGCCTGGCCCTGGTGCAGAAGATCGTGGTGACGCACAACGGGCGGGTGACCGCCGGTTCCGCCGACGGAGGAGGAGCCCGTCTCATGGTCACGCTGCCGCTCCGGGTGACCTGATCCCGGATCCGTCAGGGCTCGTTCAAGAACGACACACCCCCCCGCACACGGTGTTGTGATCCGCCTCCGGGGGGACCCACTCAAATCCCTGATGGCACGCAGGTTGGCGCGACCGCTCGTCCGCCGCTGACTCGCGTGGCAGCGCACTTGCTCAACCGCTGTGCGAGATGTCCGCTTCACGGAAGTGCGCTGCCGGTTTCTCCCTGACGGAGCTGATGTTCGTGATTGCCGCGATGGCGACGATGATGGCGATCTCCGTCCCGGCCCTTCTCGACATCACCGATAACGCGAAGCTGAACTCGGCGTCGCGGGAGGTGGAGCGGGAGCTCCAGGCCGCCCGCCTCAAGGCCGTCTCGGCGAACCGGCTGCTGCGCGTGCGCTTCAACTGCCCGGCGGAAGGCTACTACCGGACCGTGGAGGTCCTCGGCAGCGCCGCCGACTCCGCCGCCAACCGCTGCGTGCCCTCGGCGTACCCGTTCCCGGCGCCCGACACCGACGTCTCGACCCGGCCGAACTACGACGGCCCGGTCCGGGTGCTTCCGCTGCAGGCGACCGTGAGCACCTCGGTTCTCGAGTTCAGGCCCGACGGCACGGCGGCCCTGGTCGTGTCGAACGTGGCGCAACCCATCGCGGCTCCGGTCGTCGTGACCGTGACGCGCCGCGGCAAGTCCAAATCGGTGACGCTCAATGGCGCAGGCAAGATTCAACTGCAGCCGTAGGCCCGGCCTGCGAGGCGGCCACGGCTTCAGCCTGATCGAGGTCGTGATCTCGATGGGGTTGCTGACGGTCGTGTCGCTGGGAGTGGCGCAACTGTTCGCCGCCTCGACGCGATCCAACCTGATCGCGCGCGGCCAGACGTCCACGACCGCGCTGGCCGAGCAGAAGCTGGAGCAGCTCCGGTCGCTGACCTGGGGCTTCGATCTCGATGGCACGGGTCTGCCGGTGTCGGATACGACCTCGAACCTGGCCGTCCATCCGCCCACTCAGGCGGGAACCGGGCTGAACCCGTCGCCGACCGACTCGCTCGATCGGAACATCCCGGGGTTCGTGGATTTCATCGACGCGCAGGGGGAGTGGGTGGGAACGGGCAGCACGCCACCGGCGACGGCTGCGTTCGTCCGCCGCTGGTCCATCCAGCCACTGCCGAGCAACCCGAACAACACGCTCATCCTGCAGGTGCTGGTGACGCCGCTCAGCAACGAGCAGGCGCGCATCGTGTCCGCCCAGCCCCGCACGCGGATGGCTGGGGATGCGCTGCTCGTGAGCGTCAAGACGAGGAAGTCGTCATGAGGGCAGCCCACCGCCTCCGGTCGGAATCGGGCTACTCGCTCATCGAGCTGCTGATCTCCGCGGCGATCATGGTGGTCGTGACCGGGGCCATCTTCTCCCTGGTGAATCCCTCCCAGGGTACGGCCCAGGCGCAGCCCGAAGTGGCTGATCTGCAGCAGCGGATGCGCATCGGATCCGAGACGCTGTTCAAGGAGCTCGTGATGACGGGCGCGGGCACCTATCAGGGGTCGGTGACGGGATCGCTCGTCAATTTCTTCGCCCCCATTCTCCCGCGCCGCGTGGGACGCGCCTTTCCCAACAACACCGGCGCGACCTTCGAGCCGTTCGCGATCACGATGATGTACATCCCGAACACCTACTCGCAGACGACGATCAGCAGCCCCATGCCGAACGTCTCGGCGGAGCTGAAGGTGACCGATCAGACGAACTGTCCGCAGGGTCAGAACCTCTGCGGGTTCCAGGAGGGCATGAGCGTCATCATCTTCGACACGAGCGGCCACTTCGACGTGTTCGAGATCACCGAGGTGCAGGATGCGGCGGCGCATCTGCAGCACCGCGGGCAGGACCTCTCGCATCCCTACAACGCGGGCGCGTCGGTCACGCAGATCATCAGCTACAGCTACTACTGGTGCAGCCCGCTGCCCGGCTCGACGCCGTGCCCGGGCGATGCGACGGCCTCACAGCTTCGGCGCTACAACGGCGCCTTCGAAGACATCCCCGTGGTCGATCACGTCGTCGGCCTGCAGTTCACGTATTTCGGCGACCCCAACCCGCCCGTACAGCCCAGGCCGCCGGCCGGCCAGGCGAACTGCCTGTACGACGCGGCCGGGAACTACGTCGGGCCGGGTGCGCTGCCGCCCACGGACGGATCGCTCGCCGAGCTGCCCCCGGCGATCCTCAGGGACGGCCCCATGTGCGGGGCGAATCTCAACGAGTTCGACGCGGATCTGCTGCGCATCCGCAAGGTGCGCGTGTCGCTCCGCGTCCAGGCCGCGCTCGACCGGCTTCGCGGCGTCGGTCCGCTCTGGCGCAACCCGGGGACCTCCGCCGGCGGCGAGCGCCTGGTGCCCGACTACAACGTGACGTTCGACGTCACCCCGCGCAACCTGAACCTGGCTCGGTGAGGTGCAGATGAATCGCCAGCGCACCCGGCTCGCCGACGAACGTGGCACGGCGCTCATCATCGCGCTCATGGCGATGCTGCTGCTCACCGCGCTCGGCGCCGCCGTCGTCATGGTCGGAAATACCGAGACGATGATTGCGAACAATTACCGCAACGGGCAGGAAGCGCTGTACGCCGCCGATGCCGCAGTCGAGCGCGTGGTGCAGGACCTCCTCATGGTGCCCCGCTGGAACGACATTCTCGGCGGCTCGGTCACGTCCTCGTACATCGACGGGGACATGGGCGCGAAGACGCTGCCGGCCGGAGGCACCCTGAATCTGGCCACGGCGACCGCCCAGCTCCAGTCGGAAACGAACCTGATCGCTCAGTGGGGCGCCAACAATCCGCAGTGGCGGCTCTTCGCCTGGGGCCCCCTCAGCGACATGCTGCCGAACACGCGGATCGACAGCCCCATGTACATGGCCGTCTGGGTGGCCGACGATCCCGCGGATGGTCCCTCGCCCGGCGTCATCGACGGCAACCCGACCGCTGACGTCAACGGCACGCTCACGCTGCACGCCGAGGCGTATGGCCCCGGCGGGACCCGCAAGGTCATCGAGGTCACGGTGGCGCGGACATCCGGAACGGAAATCGAGCGCGGGCAGATCGCGCAGCGCGGACAGGAAGAGCTGAACCAGCGTGCGCGCAAGGCCGCGGTGCAGACGCCCGGCAAGACGCTCACGAACACGCGACTGACGGTGCAATGATGCGCGGATTCTTCAGACGACGACATCGGGCGTTCGGCGCGGCCGTGGGGGTCGCGGCGGTCTTGTGGTCAGCGACGGCCTCGGCGCAGCTGGACCCGCTCCTCTTCATCAAGCGTGTGCCGCCCACGGTCATCATTGTCTTCGACACGTCGGTGCGGATGCTCGAGGACGGCCTCGGCAACTTCTACGACCCGAATTTCTACTCGACCACGGCCGATCCGCTGGTCATGGCCGCGTTTCCGAACATCGACCCGTCCACGGCCAAGACATATCGGCGCGTGTTCCAGAGCCTGACCTACACGTCGTCGACGAGCTTCACCGCCAATCGGATCGTGGCATCCCCGGCTGTCTACGATCCCGCCGTGCCGCCGACCGCGAACGCGCCCGCCGATCTCGCGTTTCTCGACACGACCCGCTACGCCATCGGGAAGGCGGGCGTGGCCGCCGCCGTCTCGCAGAATGCGAACAGCACCTTCCGATGGGGGCTCGTGCGGCTCCGTCAGAACTCCCCGGCCTGGCGGACCGGGGCCAACTGCGCCAGGCCGGTCGCGTCGAAGGACGCCTCGCAGACGCTGTACGGCGACCTGAGCCCCTGCAACGCAGGCGGCCCGAATCAGTACGGTATCTACGTTCCGAGCGTCGCGGCGCCGAGCTATGCGCAGGGCACGGCTCCGGCGGGGACCGTCATGGTCACGCCGGCCGCCGGCACGGCGACCGCCCTGCTGACCGTGCTCAATCGCGGCATCGGGGACAACCTCGGGCTCATCCCGGCCGGGATCGGCGGGGTCGGATACGAGGATCGGCCGCTGACCTACGCGCTGGTCGACGCGAAGGCGGCTGCCGCCGCCGCCATGACGGCCGACACGAACGCCTGCCGTTCCTGTCGGAACACGGTGGTCATTCTCATCACGAGCGGGAACAATGACGGCGATGCGACCTACCGTGGGTCACAGAACCCGCTGACGACTGCGTCCTCGTTTGCCACCGTGAGCGGCGGAGGCGTCACGCGATCCGTGCCCATCTACGTCGTCGGCATCAAGCCGCCGGCGGCCGACGAGCCCGAGCTCCAGCAGATCGCGGCGAACAGCGGCGGAGCCTACCGCCGCGCCAGCACGGCCGCCGACGTGACGGCGGCCGTCAATTTCGCGCTGCAGCGCGGGTTCTCGCGGTCCACCGACTTCGACCTGGGCCGCTCGAGCGAGTTCCTGCCCGTCAGCCCCATCGTCGGCACCGTCAACATGAAGGGCGCGCGCGACGCCAATGGCAACTCGCTGCCGGATACCGACATCATCGCGAACCCTGGGGGCCAGCCGCTTCCGCAGCGCAGCAACGTGAGCATCACGGCAGGCTTCGGACTGCCGGGATTCGACGGCCGGATCCGCGCCTTCCGGACCTACAAGCCCGTGCCGGACTCGACCAAGCCGACCGGGTGGAAGTTCGTGAACGACGGGACACGGCTCTGGCCGGATCTGGATGGCCGTCCCGGTTACGCGGGGCTCGCCCGGACGCCGGCGAACCCGGCCAGCCGCAACATCTACACCTTCGTCCCCAGCGGGACCGGCGCCGGCGCGATGGTCGCGTTCACCTCGACGAATGCGGCCGCGCTCGCACCGCATCTGAACACCAGCAATCCGGCGGGGCTGATCGACGCGGTGCGCGCGATGCCCATCGGCGCGATCATCGGGTCCACGCCGGCGCTGATGGATCCTCCGTCGCTCGATCCGCCGCCCGATGACGACTACGGACGCACCGACGTGCCGGGAACGTTCGCCGGCGACTACAAGGATCGCCGCGCGATCATCTTCTTCGGGGCGAACGACGGCATGATTCACGCCGTGGACGCTCGAACCGGCTACGAGGTCTGGGCCTTCATTCCCTACAACCTGCTGCCGAAGCTGCGCGCGCTCGCCGACGGGCAGGCGGTCGACCAGTTCGACTACTTCGTGGACAGCTCGCCCAAGCTGGCGGAGGTGAAGCTGAACGGCCACTGGCGCAGCATCCTGGTCATCGGCCAGGGGCAGGGCGGGACATTCTATCAGGCGTTCGACGTCACCGAAGCGGGCATGGGCGTCGATCCGACGGCCGACGACATATCGGCCGTGAACTCACTGCTGGCCAGGTTCGATTCGCCCGGCGAGTCGGTCGCGTTCAAGTGGGCGTTCCCGGACTACTCGCATTTCAATCCCACCTATACCGGCAGCTTCGCGGTGACCGACGGCACGGCGGGCGGCCGGTTCAGGGTCTACGGCGATCTGAGCGCCAGCGCCAGCTACGCCGAGAAGACAGTCGGTCTGACCTGGTCCGATCCGGCCGTCGGCCCGCTGACGAGCGATCGATCGCTCAACGCCGTCATCGTGGGATCCGGGTACTTCCCGCCGGTCGAGGATCTGCTCCCGAACCGCGGACCGGGAGCGCCGCGCGCGGGCAACGCCCTGTATCTGATCGACGCGGATACCGGCGAGCTCATCGGCAACTCGGGCGGCAGCTCCTGCAACGGGTCGGGCTGCCTCAGTGTGGGCGAGGTGGTCTCCAACGGCCGGAAGAATGCGCTGCAGGCGGACCCGACCGCCGCTGGCGAGAGCGGCAGCCACGTGGTGTCGAAGGCCTACCTCGGCGACATCGACGGTAAGTACTGGCGCTTCGACTTCAACGCGTCCGGCACAATCACCAGTTCGCAGAAGGCCGACACCGGGGCGCCGATTTACGCCTCGTCGGCCCTGCTCTTCGTCGGCAGCATCGACGTCTACATGTTCTTCGCGACCGGCAGCGACATCCTGCCGACCACGACGTCGGGCGGCACGGGTACCTTCCGGCTCTACGGACTGAAGGACAACTACCCGGGCGCGGGCGCGACCACGAGGTTCGCCGAGGCCCTGTCGACAGTGACGAACACCAGCGGCCTGGCCACGGGCGAGCGGCCCTCGACGTCGCCGTCGGTGGCGGGCGACATCGTCTTCTACACGACCACGACGGAGTCGGCCGCGACGCCGTGCGGCGACTTCTCCGCCAAGCTCTATGCCTTTACCTATGCGGGCGGCGCCGCCTACGACGCCAACAACAACGGGAAGATCGACAAGAACGAGAGCCCGCTGGTCCGGACCGTGGCCGGCCGCGCCACGGCGCCCTTCATCGTCGACCAGCATCTCTACTTCGCCACGGCGGGCAACACCGGAGCGGGCCTCGAGATGTTCGGGGACCCCGAGGACTTCAACAACGGCATCGGCCAGGTGGGCGTCCGGATCCTCTCGTGGCGCGAGATCCGATGAGCCTCCAGCCGGCAACGTGCGTCCACTGTGGAGCGAAGTTCCGCGCGGGTGCGCCGCGGTGCCCCCGCTGCCGGAAGCTGCAGGACACGCGCGACCCGGTTGCAGAGGCCCGGCGGAGCCGGGTGCTGGCCCGCGCCACGGGCGGGCTCGTGGCGATGTTCGCCGTGGTGATCGGCGGGCTCTGGCTTTTGCGCGATGAGCCCGGAGCCGCGGCGACCGTTACCCCGGCAGCCGCGCGGTCACAGGCACAGACAAGTGCCGGCAGACCCGTCGGGGCCCCCGCTGCCGCGGCGGCGCCGGCCGGCCGGCCGTTTCTCGATCCCGCCGGCGAGGGAGCCGTCGCCTATGCGGCAGGAGACTTCGGATCGGCGCTCGAGCGATACGAAGGCGCCGTGCGACAGAATCCCCGCGACGCCGAGTCGCTCAGCAACCTCGGGCAGGTGCTGGTACGCCTGGGTCGCACCGAGGAGGCCGTTCCGTACTACAGGCGGGCGATTCAGGAAATTCCGACCCGCTGGGCCTACCATTTCAATCTCGCCCGGGCGCTCGGCCTGCTCGGCCAGTGGGAAGAGTCCATCGCTTCGTACCGGACGGCACAGCAGCTCTTTCCTGACGACTACGTGACCACGTTCAATCTGGCGCTGGCTCTGCACAAGGCCGGACAGGACGAGGCCGCCGTCCCGGAATACAGGAAGGCCATCGCGCTGTCTCCCGAGGACGCGTCCTTCCACTTTGCGCTGGCGCTCAGCTACGAGCGGCTGCAGCGTCGAGCCGACGCCGCTGCGGCTTACGGCGAGTATCTGAGGCTCTCGCCCGACGCAGCCGACGCCGGGCAGGTGCGCGCCAGGATGGCCCAGCTGCTCGCGCCATCCGGGCCGGGAGCCGTCACCAGCCAATAGCGCAGATTCTGCGCGGACGCGCGCCGGCCCCCCGGGCGGGTTTCGCATCGCGGCCGGTGGCGATTTTCGCAACCCCTGGGGTTTTCCTCGAGAATCCGACGATACCGGCCCGTCCCGGGCATGGCTGGCGGGTTGCAGTTCGATGCGCATGCTCCGCTCGCGACCGGAGGGCTTCACCCTCGTCGAAGTGCTCATCGCATCGGCTGTATTCGTCACGCTGTCGGTGGGAATCGCCCATCTGTTCGCCGTCGCAGGCGCCGCCGGCGTGGCCGCGCGGACCCAGACGTCCGCCAGCATCCTGGCGGCGGCGAAACTTGAACAACTGCGCTCGCTCACCTGGCGCTGGCGCGCCGACGCGACTGATGCGCCCACTCTGCCCGAGTCCGATCTCACCACCAACCTGAGCACGAGTTCGCCGGGACACGACGGCCGCGGGCTTCGTGAGTCGCCCGTGGACACGCTGAGCCGGAACATTCCGCCGTACGTCGACTACCTCGACGAGACCGGTCAATGGGTAGGGAACGGGTCAGCACCGCCGGCCGGCTGCGTGTTCGTGCGGCGCTGGTCGGTACGCGGCCTGCCGGCCGATCCGCATCGCACGCTGATACTCCAGGTCCTCGTCATCAGCGTACGGGAGCACGCGGTCCGCGGCGCACTCCCGTGGGCGCGCCGATCGGGCAGCGAAGCCGTGCTGACCACCGTCAGGACGAGGACGGGCCTGTGACCATCTCACGCAGCGACGAGGCCGGCTTCTCCCTGATCGAACTGCTCGTCGCCACTCTGCTCCTCGTGACCGTCGGGATGCTCGTCTTCGAGGTGGCATCGCAGGGGCTCAGGATCGCGCGTGCCCGACCGGAGGCGAGCGACCTGCACCAGCGGTTGCGGGTGGCGGTCGAGATGATCCGCAGCGACCTGCTCGCGGCGGGTGCGGGTCTCCCGCACGGAGATCACGCCGGGCCGCTCGTGCAGTGGTTCGCCCCGCTGGTGCCGGCCCGGACGGGCGCAATCAGGGCCGATCCGGATCTCACTGCGTTTACGGATCGCCTCAGCCTCTTCTATGTGCCCGAGGGCGGATGGGTGACGCGGCTGGCCGCCGACGCACTCGACCCGGGCGGGCCCCTCCTGGTCGACACGGGGACGGCATGTCCCCCGGCAGGCCTGTGCGGCTTCACCGAGGGGAGCCGGGCGGCCGTCATCGACCGCGCAGCCATCGCGGCGGGCTCCGACTTCTTCACCGTCACCGGGATCGCGGGTGGCCTCTCGCACGGCCCTTCCAACCCGCCCTTCTCGCGTCCGTATGCTGCGGCGACCTCCGTTGTCGTCCCGATGGTCCAGCGGGTCTATTACCTCGACCGGGGCCAGAGCCGGCTGATGCTCTACGACGGCCACGTCACGGACGTGCCACTCGTCGATAACGTCACCGACCTGGCATTCGCGTACTACGCCACCCCGTCGCCGTACGACGTCCCTCGTCCATCCGAGGGCGACGACAGCTGCCTCTTTGCAGGCTCACCGCCTGTGCCGCTGCTCCCGGATCTCGGGATCGGGTCGGTCCGGCTGCTGGGCCTCACGGAGCTGCAGGACGGTCCGGTGTGCGGATCCGGTACGGGTCGGTTCGATGCCGACCTGCTGCGCATCCGCCAGGTTCGCGTCACCCTGCGGCTCGACGTGGCTGCCGCTGATCTTCGCACGCGCAGCGCCGCGTTCCGGCGCGCCGGCACATCGCCCGGAGCCGAAAGCGTGGTCGCCGACTACGAGGTGACATTCGATGTGTCTCCGCGCAATCTTTCGCCCGTCCGCTGAGATCCTCCCGGCGGGACCCGGGCAGCGGGGCGCCGCGCTGCTGCTCGCCCTGCTCATGACCCTCGTCCTCGCCGCGATCGGGGCAGGGCTGATAGCCGTCACGGTGACGGACACGCTGATCAGCGGGGCCCACCGGACGGGGTACGAAACGATGTACGCGGCAGAGGCGGCACTCGAGCGGGCCATTCACGATCTCGCGCCGCTCGCGGACTGGTCACCCGTCCTCGTGCCGGCACCAGGCAACCTCGTCTCGACGTTCATCGACGGCCAGGCGGCTCCTGGTGCGCCGGACGGCAGCCAGCTCGACATCGCCGCGCTGACGGCGGAGCGCCAGCGGACCAGCGACGCCCGGGAGACGTTCGTCCAGGCCACGGACCTGCCCCGCTGGCAGTTGTACGCCCAGGGCCCGCTCGGCACGCTGCCGGCAGCCGCGCCCGGACCGCCCGCCTACCTCCTCGTCTGGGTCGCGGACGACGCAGAGGGGGACGGCGACCCCACTCGCGACAGCAATGGGCAGATTCTGGTGTACGCGGAGGCGCACGGGACAGGTGGTGCCCGCAGGGCCCTGGAAGCCACGGTCCGGCGGGCCAGGCCTGGCGTTGTCGAGGTTCTCACCCGGCGAGCGGTCCGATGAGCGATCCGCGTGCGGTCGGGCCCGGAACGTGCCGATAAGGAAGGCAGCACGGAACCGGGGGCGCGGCATCCGCTGGCCCCGATCCGGCCGCATCTGCTACACTGGTAGAGGGTTATTAGATGTGGGTAGATCTCGCGCGGCTCTGGGCCGCAGTGGCCGTGGCAGTGATCGTCGGCTGGTCCCTGCCGGCCGTGGCCCAGAAGCCGCCGCTGGCAGAGGTGGCGAAGAAGGAGCAGGAGCGCCGCAAGGCCGCTCCGGAAGCCACGAAGAAGCTCACCAACAAGGACCTGCCGGAGTCTGCCGTGAAGCCGAAGGACGAGGCGCCGCAGGCCGGGACGGCGCCCTCGGCGGAGCAGCCGTCCGCCGGTGAGGCCGCGCGGAACCCGGAAACGACCCCGGCCGAGGACGAGAAGAACGAGGCCTGGTGGCGCAGCCGGATTACCGAGGCTCGCGAGGAGCTCCGGCGCAACGAGATGTTCGCCGAGGCCCTGCAGAGCCGGATCAACGGCTTGACGACCGAGTTCGTCAACCGCGACGATCCGTTCCAGCGGGGGAAGATCGGCGAGGATCGCCAGAAGGCGATCGTGGAGCTCGAGCGGGTCCGCGCCGAGATCGCGGTCAACCAGAAGCAGATCGAGTCGATCGAAGAAGAAGCTCGCAAGGCTGGCGTGCCGCCCGGCTGGCTGCGCTGAGCCCGGCGCGTGCCTACATCCGCCCAGATACTCATCGTCGAGGACAAGGACTCGTTGCGCGCGATGCTGCGGCACGCGCTCGAGCGGCAGGGGCACACCGTCGTGGAAGCCCGCGACCAGGCCGAAGCTCTGCGCCTGCTCCAGCAGCATCGGCCCGCGCTCGTCCTCTCCGATCTCCGGTTGCCCGAAGGGGACGGCTTCGGCGTCCTTCGCGCCTCCAAAGAGCTCGACTCCGACATCCCCGTCATCGTGATGACGGCCTACGGCAGCATCGAGGACGCCGTGGCCGCGATGAAGGAGGGGGCGCTCGATTTCCTCGCCAAGCCCGTCGATCCGGATCATCTGCTGCTGCTGGTGGCCCGGGCGCTCGAGCAGCGCCGCATCGTGACCGAGAACCTGCTGCTGAAAGAGGAGCTCGCCGTGCGCCGCGGAGCGCCGCAGCTCGTGGGGGAGGATCCGGCGCTGCGGAAGGTCTTCGCCTCGCTGCAGCGGGCGGCCGCCACGGACACGACCGTGCTGCTCGAAGGGGAGAGCGGGACGGGGAAGGAGCTCTTTGCCCGGTCGCTGCACGCGTTGAGTCCACGCGCGGACGCGCCGTTCGTCGCGATCAACTGCGCCGCCATCCCCGAAACCCTGCTGGAGACGGAGCTGTTCGGCCACGAGAAGGGGGCGTTCACCGGGGCCGTGGCGCGCAAGCCCGGCAAGTTCGAGGTGGCGCATCGGGGCACCCTCTTCCTGGACGAGATCGGCGACCTGCCGCTGACGCTCCAGGCCAAGATCCTGCGCGCATTGGAGGAGAAGCGCTTCGAGCGTGTCGGTGGAACGGCTCCCGTGCAGGTGGACGTGCGGCTGGTGGCGGCGACCAACCGGGGGCTGCGCGCGCAGGTCGCGGCGCGGCGGTTCCGCGAGGACCTGTTCTTCCGGCTCTCGGTGTTCCCGATCACGGTCCCGCCGCTCCGCGATCGCCCCGGCGACATCCCGCTGCTGGCGAGGTACTTCGTCGATCGGTTCTGTCGCGACATGAAGAAGCGGACGATCGCGCTGTCGCCGGCGGCCGTCGAGCAGCTGGTCGGGTATCGCTGGCCCGGCAACGTGCGCGAGCTGCAGAACTGCATCGAGCGCGCGGTGATTCTGGCGGAGGGCGACGCCATCCAGCCGCGCCACCTCAACCTGTCGCTTCACGCGCTCGCGCCGCAGGCCGAGGCGCCCGATCCCTGGGCGCACCTGGAGCTCGAGGGCAGTCTCGCCGAGGTCACTCGCCGCGCGCAGTCGCAGGTGGAGCGGAAGAAGATTGAAATCACGCTGCGCGAGGCGGACGGCAACAGGGGGCGCGCGGCCGAGCTGCTGCAGGTCAGTTACAAGGTGCTGCTCGCGAAGATGCGCGAGCACCGGCTGGAGTAGCCGCGCTCAGGGCATGGCCGATCCGGCGGCCACTCGGGCGCCGATGGCGACGACCGCACGCAGGAGCTCTTCCCGGGTGACATCGCTCACGGTGGTGGTGGAACCGATGGACGTCGGGAGCACGAAGTGCAGGCGCCCCGCGACGACCTTCTTGTCGCGTGCGGTGGCGTCGACGATCTCGCCCGCATCCAGGTCGCCGATTGGCGGCAGCGGTCCCATTGTGGTGATCACGGCGGACAGCGCGGTCCGATCCGACTCCGCCAGCACGCCGCGGGTGACGGCGAGCGCCGCTGCAGCCAGCATGCCGTAGCCGACGGCTTCGCCATGCCGGAACCGCCGATAGCGCGTCACGGCTTCCAGCGCGTGCCCGACCGTGTGGCCGAAGTTCAGCGTCCGCCTGGGGCCGGTCTCCCGCTCGTCGCGTTCCACGACGTCGGCCTTGATGCGGCAGCACTCCGCGACGATGGCTGCAAGGGGCTCGGCCTCCCGGGCGAAGAGCGCCGGGAGCGACGCGGCGACCCGCTCGAAGAGCGGCCGGCTCGCGATCATTCCGTACTTCACCACTTCGTAGAGGCCTGCCCTGAACTCGCGCCGGGGGAGGGTCTGCAGGAGCCCCGGGTCCACCACCACGAGCCGGGGCTGATGGAAGGCGCCGATCAGATTCTTGCCGACGGCATGGTTCACTCCGACCTTGCCGCCGATCGCGCTGTCCACTTGGGCGAGGAGCGTCGTGGGCACGTGGACGAGCGGCACACCACGGAGGTACGTCGCCGCGGCGAACCCGGCGACGTCTCCGATGACACCGCCACCGACCGCCACCACCGTTGTCGCCCGATCCGCGGCGGCTCGAATCAGCGCGTCGTAGATGCGCCCGACGGTTGCGAGGTTCTTGAAGCGCTCGCCGTCGGGGAGCAGGATTGGTTCTTCTGCCGAGACGCTGGCGAGCGTCCGTCCGTGCAGCCGCCAGACCACGCCGTTGGAGACGACGAGCCGGCGCGCCGGAAGGTCGTTCGCGTCCAGCAGCGCGGGGAGCCGGGCGGCGGCTCCCCAGGCGATGTCGATCGGGTATGTCGCCGACGGCGTGCGGACAATCACCTGCGATCGGGGCGGGACACTCGAGGCGTCGGGAGCCATCGTGAGGCGCGGCTGGTTCCGGAGCCGGCGGGAACCGGGTGGTAGGATAGCAGGTTCAGGAGCAGCGTGGAGCGGCGCGCGGACTTCCTCATCATCGGCAGCGGCATCGCCGGCCTTCGGGCCGCGGCGGAACTGGGCGGCTCCGGCCGCGTGCTGATCGTCACGAAAGCCGATCCCCGCGAGGGGAACACCGGGTACGCGCAGGGCGGGATCGCGGCGGCCGTCGGCCCGGACGACTCACCAGCGCGGCACGCCTCCGACACCATCGCCGCAGGCGACGGCCTGTGCGATCCGCGCGCGGTGCAGGTGCTCGCCGAGGAAGGACCGCAGTACGTCCGCGAGCTGCTCGACTGGGGCGTCGGGTTCGATCGCACGGATGATGGCGAGCCTGCCCTGGCCATCGAGGGGGCGCACAGTGCCCGTCGCGTGCTCCACGCACGCGACGCCACGGGACGCGAGATCGCGCGCCTGCTCTGGTCCCGCGTCTCGGCGCTCCCGGAGGTGACCACGTGCGATCACGCGCGCGTGATCGACCTCATCGTCGAGGACGGCCGCTGCGTCGGCGTCCGCTTCCTGCTCGACGACGGCACGATCGAGAGCGCCCGCGCGCAGGCCGTCCTGCTGGCCACGGGCGGAGCCGGACAGGTCTACAGCGAGACGACGAATCCCCCCGTCGCCACCGGCGACGGCGTGGCGGTCGCCTACCGGGCCGGGGCGCGCGTCGCCGACATGGAGTTCGTGCAGTTCCACCCGACGGCGCTCAAGGTGCCGGGGCAGCCCCGGTTCCTGCTCTCGGAAGCGCTGCGGGGCGAGGGCGCCGTCCTCCTGAACGACAGGGGGGAGCGGTTCATGTTGCGCCGCGACCCCGCAGGCGATCTGGCCCCCCGCGACCGCGTCGCCCGCGGGATCGTGCGCGAGGCCGAGGAGACGGGCCGCCCAATCTACCTGTCGCTGGCGCATCTCGACCCGGCGTTCGTGCACCGGCGCTTCCCGCTGATCTCGGCGGCGTGCCGACAGGCCGACCTCGACCTGGCGAGCGATCGCATCCCCGTAGGACCGGCGGCCCACTACATCATGGGCGGGGTCGTCACGGACCTCGACGGGCGGACGACCGTCCCGGGCCTGTTTGCCGCGGGGGAGGTGGCCTGCACGGGGGTCCACGGCGCGAACAGGCTGGCGAGCAACTCTCTGCTCGAAGGACTCGTCTTCGGCGCGCGGGCCGGCCGGGCCATGAAAGCTTCGGGCGTCGAACGGACCGGCGGAGAAGCAACCGCAGCGCGGTCGCCGTCGGGCCTCGCGGCGCCCATCGGGCTGCCGGCGGTCGAGGCGGTGCAGGCGCTGATGTGGACCAATGTCGGGCTGTTCCGGGATCGGGCCGGGCTGGAAACCGCGCTGGCGGTGCTGGATCCCGCGTGGCGTGCGCTCGACGACCGTCTGCGCGCCGGCGGTCCGCCGCATCCTGCCGAGTGGCGCGCCGCCAGCGTGCTGACCGTCGGCTGGCTGATCGCCCGCGCGGCGCTGCGTCGGCACGAGAGCCGCGGTGCGCACTACCGCACGGATTATCCCGTACGCGACGATATACACTGGAACCGTCGGGTAGCGGAATCCCGCGGCGACCGCGGTGAGGGCAGGTGAGACGCGATGGCTGATCAGGTGGCTGGACCCGCGAAGCGCGCGGCCGGCGGCAAGGAGAAAGAGACGGACAAGCTCGTGACCGAGATCACGCCGCAATCGGAGGATTTCTCCCGCTGGTACCTCGATGTGGTGCGGCGCGCGGAGCTCGCCGATTACACGGAGGTCAAGGGCTGCATGGCGATCCGGCCGTATGGATACGCCATCTGGGAGCTGATGCAGCAGGCCCTCGATCGCCGCTTCAAGGCAACCGGACACGTCAACGCGTACTTCCCCCTCTTCATTCCGTCCAGCCTGTTGATGAAGGAGAAGGAGCACGTCGAGGGATTCGCTCCGCAGGTGGCCTGGGTGACGCGCGGCGGCGACGAGGAGCTGGCCGAGCCGCTGGTGGTCCGCCCGACCTCGGAAGCGATCATCGGGACGCTCTATGCCAAGTGGATCCAGTCCTGGCGCGATCTGCCGGTCCTGATCAACCAGTGGGCGAACGTCGTGCGGTGGGAGAAGGTCACGCGGCCGTTTCTCCGCACGACCGAGTTCCTCTGGCAGGAAGGGCACACCGCGCACGAGACCGAGGCCGAAGCGCAGGAAGAGACGCTCCGGATTCTCGGCCTCTACAAGGACTTCGCCGAGCGGGAGCTCGCGATGCCCGTCGTCGACGGGCAGAAGAGCGAAAGCGAGAAGTTTGCCGGGGCATCCAAGACGTACTCGATCGAAGGCCTGATGCGCGACGGGCGCGCCCTGCAGGCGGGCACGTCCCACAACCTGGGTCAGAACTTCGCGCGGGCCTTCGACATCCAGTTCCAGGGACGCGACAAGACGCTGCAGCACGCCTGGACCACGTCGTGGGGTGTCTCCACCCGGCTCGTCGGCGGGGTCATCATGACGCATGGCGACGACAGTGGCCTCGTGCTCCCGCCCCGGGTCGCGCCGTACCAGGTCGTCATCGTGCCGATCCCGCGCGGCAACTGGCAGGAGACGGTGCTGCCCAGAGCCTGCGAGATTCGCGACGCGCTGGTCGCGCAGGGGATTCGCGTCATGCTCGACGATCGCGAGGCATATACCCCGGGCTGGAAGTTCGCCGAGTGGGAGCTCCGCGGCGTGCCGCTCCGACTCGAGATCGGGCCGAAAGACATCGAGAAGTCGCAGGTGCTGCTCGCTCGTCGTGATACCCGCGAGAAGCTCCCCACGCCCATGGACGGTCTGCCACTACGAATCGTCGGCCTGCTCGACGAGATTCAGGCCGCGCTGCTGCGACGGGCGGTCACGTTCCGCGAGGAGCACACGACCCGCGCGGTGACGTACGAGGAGTTCAAAGCCGCCATGGAAGGCCGTCCGGGGTTCGTGATTGCGGGCTGGTGCGGCAGCGGCGCCTGCGAAGCGCAGATCAAGACCGACACGCAGGCGACCCTGCGCAACATCCCGTTCGGCTCGGAGCGCGTCACGGGGACCTGCGTGCGCTGCGGGCAGGCTTCGTCGGTCGAAGCCTGGTTTGCGAAGGCGTACTGATGTGCGGCTCGGCGTCCAGGCCCGCGGCGCGCAGCGCGCCTGGCCAGCGGACGGCCAGGCGGCGGGCCACGCGATGGCGGCGCGTCACGCGTTCGCGCCTGGCAATGACCCGGATTGCGGCCGCGAGCTGGCCGCGCCAGACCTGTTCGGCGGCCGGTGCCTGCGCCCAGGCGGCGGCCAGGTCCTCGAGGCAGGAGGCGTCGCCCAGCGTCTGCAGCGCCGGCAGGAACGACGGCGGCAGGGGCGCCCGCGACCGTTCAACGGTCTCGCGGAGATCGTAGAGCGCGACGCGGCTTCCGCGGACCGCGAGCGCCTGGTGCAGCGAGCCTCGTACCCCCATCCATCCTGCCGCATCCGCCTCCCCGGCTTCGCGCCGCCGGATCGCGTCCACCAGGCGCCGGAGCGCGCCCAGCGCTGCCTGTGGCGCGTACGCCGACACGATCGCGTGCAGCGGGGCCGGGCTGACCGGCAGGCGACCTGCCAACGCGTCAGTCCACAGCGCCTCCCGGGCCGCTGACTCAGGATCGCCTCCGGGCCGCAGACTCCCGATATCGTCCGGATCTGCCCGGAGGGCCGCGGCGACGGGCGCGCGCACCGGCTCCGCGCACGCCTGCAGCGCCTGCCACGCAGCGACCCGGGTGGTCCGGTCGAGCCGTCGATCGAGCGCCGCCGCGACCAGCGCGTCGAGCGCCTGCGCGGCGGTCCGCCCGTCTTCGGCGTCGAGCAAACCCCGCAGGACTCCCGCGGCAGCTCCGCCCAGCTCAGGACCATGCTGCAACGCCCGACCGGCCAGTGCTCCGGATCGCGGGTCCTGAATCGCTTCCAGCGTCTGCAGGACAGCCAGGCGGGTGTGCACGTCGGCAGTCGCGTCGTACAAGGCGATCAGCCGGTCCACGGCCCGCGCGCCGATCACACCCAGGCGCGCCGCCGCGCCGGCGCGCCTGACGGGATCCGCTGACTGGAGATGCCCGAGCAGCGTGCGGATCTCGGCTGCGGACGACGCCTTGATGACCATGGTGTGGGGCGGATTGTAGCGCGACTGAACGCCGCCGGCTGGATGGGAGTTCCGCGTCGCCGCCGGGCTGCGTGCGCGAGACGGGAGGTGACGCCAGCGCCGGGAAAAAGCCCGGCGCCAGCACACCGAGAGTGCTGGCGCCGTCTCGGGATCGAAGGCGGGCGCGCGTTCAGCGCTGCAACCGGACGATCATCGCCGCGCGGCGGTTCAGCCGCCGCGTTTCCTCGCGGGCGTTGTCGTGCTTCGGCCGCTCCTCGCCGTAACTGACCGTCCGCAGCCGATCGGCTCCGATGCCGCGGCTGGTGAGGTAGTCGCGGACGGCGTTGGCGCGCCGCTCGCCGAGGGCCAGGTTGTATTCGGCCGTGCCGATGTTGCAGGTGTGACCTTCGACCTCGATGCGGAGCTCGGGGTTCTCCTGCAGAGTCTTGATGGCCTCGTCCAGCGCCCGCACGGCTTCCGGCCGGAGCGAGTAGCGATCGAAGTCGAAGTGCACGTCCTCGAACACGAACTCCTTCACCGCCGGCCGGATCACCTGGATGGTGACGTCGTCGCAGGCGCGCCCGCCCTTGCCGTCGTCGACGCAGACGGTCACCTGCACCGGGCCCTCCTGCATCGGGGCCGTCCAGGGCGTCTGGCGATCGGTCGCCCGCGTGAAAGTGCCGGCCGGCGCGTTCCACTGGTAGGTCAGCGTGTCGCCGTCGGGATCGGACGCGTCGGCCGTGACTGTCGACGTGCGGCCCACTTCCACCGTGCACGGTTCGCAGCGGGCGGTCACCGTCGGCGGCCGGTTCTGCGGCGGCGGTGGCGGCGGGGGCGGCGGCGGGGGCGGCGGCACGTAAACCCGCACGCCGGGGTGGTACCCGATCCGGAACTGGAAGCCCAGCACGTCGCCGGTCTCGTCGGTGAAGTCGCCGAAGTCTCCGCGGGAGTTGTGATTGAAGTTCCAGTTGATGCCGGCGCCTGCGAAGATCCCGCGGGCACTGAGCCAGGTGAGCCCAACCGACGCGTTCACGGGGCTCGACTGCGGCGAGCTCGGTGGAAGCACCGTTGGCCCCTCGGCGTCCACGGTATCGCCGGAGTAGGCCTCCCCGTGCAGCTCGGCGGTGAGCCGCAGGTTCCGCCGCGTGGGGAATCCGGCGCCAAACCCCCAGCGGAATCCGTTCAGAAGATCGAACTCGTCAGGATCGCTGCGGAAGATATAGCCGCCGAAGCCGGAAAGCTCGACGCGCTGGTTGATCTCCTTGCTGACGATCCCGTCGAAGGCGAAATCTGCGCTGCCCGTCCCGGCTCCGGCATCCTGGTCGCCGGTGGGCAGCTTCGCCATGGCGCGGACGGCAAAGGCGGCCGGCGCCTGCTGATACTCGGACGTGATATTGAACTTGCCTCCGACCCAGAAGTCGCCGACCTTGCTCCCGGACCAGCCGTCGTTCACGAACGGATAACGATTGGCGACGCCCCCCGCGGCCGTGGCGGTCGCCGTCGACGGCGAGAAGAGCGGACGGACGTCGCGATCCACGCGGGTCACGACCGACCAGGAGCCGAAGATTTCCACGCGGTCGCGCAGGCCGACGGCAAACGTGACCGGGAACTCGGAGACGTCGGTGAACCCCTGCTCGTAGTCGAAGTTCACCCGATAGACGCTGAACGACCAGCGCCGATCGGGCAGGATTTCACCTGTAGGAACGAACCACAGACCGGTGTCGCCCATGTTGGTCGTCGTGGCCGGCCGTGTCTCCGCGGGAGCGGCGGCAGCCTGCGGCGCGGGCGCCTGGGCGGCGGTGGTCTGGGCGTGAGCCGGCTGGATGACCGAGAGCAGGACGGCAGCCAGGCTCGTTACGGCGAGAAGAGTCCTGTTCGTAGACATGACGTTGACAGTATAACAAGCTGTTACTACGTTCTTTCGACGCACGTACCGTGCCGGCGTGCAGTTCTGTGCAACCGTCCGGGAGGGCCCCATTTCCGGCCTATTCCGTGCCGCCGGCAGAGGTGGAGGGCTTCCGCGCGCGGCAGCCCCCCGCATCCTCGTGGGTTCCCCGAAATATCGGATGCGTGGGCCCCGGGGTCAAGCGGGAACATCCCGGATCCCCCCGGGTGCGCCGATTCCGTGAAAAACCGTGCAACCGTGGCTTACTCGTCAGCGCGTGGCCGCTTCTGGAACATCCAGGCGATCCCGATGCTCAGCACGTAGAGCACCAGCATCGGTCCGGCCATCAGCGCCTGTGAGACGACGTCCGTGCCCGGGCTCAGGACCGCACCGAGGATGAAGATCACGAGCACGGCATACTTCGTGTGCCGGATCAGGAACCGCGCGGTCACGACGCCCATCTTCGCGAGGAAGAACACAATCGTCGGCATCTGGAAGATGACGCCGAAGGCCAGCAGCATCTTCACCCACAGCGAGAAGACGTCGGAGATTTTCGGGCGGAACTCGAGGTATTGCGTTTCGAAGCCGAGAAAGAACTTCCAGGTGAACGGGAACGCGATGTAATGCGAGAAGGCGGCGCCGGAGAGAAAGAACACCGTGCCGAGGAGCACGAACGGCACGGCGAAGCGCTTTTCGTTCGCGTACAGTCCCGGGGCGATGAAGAGCCAGAGCTGGAAGACGATGAACGGGAGGGCGATGAACAGTCCGCCGAGCGCCCCGAGCTTCATCATCAGCATGAAGCCCTCCGTTGGCGCGGTATACATGAACTTCGTACCGTGGGGCATCAGCTGGTACAACGGCAGCAGGATGAACTCCTGCGTGCGCCCCACGAAGATGAACGAGATCGCGCAACCGACGATGAGTCCGTACACGCACGCGATCAGCCGTTTCCGGAGCTCGTCGAGGTGCTCCAGAAACGACATTTTCGCGCCGCTTGCGTCGAGCTCGTCCTGGTCCGGGTCGGCGTACGGATCGTAGTCGTCCGGATCGCGGGCCGGCGACGCTGAGGGAAACGGCACGAGGGCCATCGGGGACTAGGCGTTCCCGGTCTGTCGCGGTATCGATGCGTCGGGCTCGACGGGTGTGGCGGGCGGGGCCTCGGCCGCGCGGACGGTATCCTTCATCCGCTGTTCGGCCGCCTGCTGATCAGCCCGCTGTTCTTCGAGGCGGATCTCCTCGTCCAGGGTGCTGCGCAGCTCGTTCGAGGCGCGCTTGAACTCGCCCAGGCTCTTCCCAAGGGATCGTCCCAGCTCGGGCAGCTTGCGTGGCCCGAAGATGATGAGCGCGATCACCATGATGACCACCAGCTCGGGCATTCCGATGGGACCGAACATATGCTAATCCTTGGCAAATCTGGCAGTTGCCGGTGCTGATGTCCATTATAGGAACCCCCCGCGCCGGGGGTCAACCAGGAATCCCCGCTCTCGCCCCGAACTCGTTGCGGGCGCGACACTTGGTCTGTTACGATGGCTCCTATGCGCAGTTCCCGGTTCTTCCCCGCGGCCGTGCTGGCCGTCCTGTTCTCGGCGCTCGCCGGCGGATTGTTCGGTGGCAGCGCCTTCGCGACCCAGGACGAGGTCAAGCAGCAGTATCGCGTGTTCACGTCCGCGCTGGCCGCAATCGAGCGGGAGTACGTCGACGAGGTGCCCTCCGATCGGCTCGTTTACAGCGCGATTGACGGCATGCTGAAAACGCTCGATCCGCATTCCAGCTTCTTTGATCCCCGAAGCTACCGGCAGCTGCGCGAACGCCAGGAAGGCAAGTACTACGGCCTCGGCATCCAGATTCAGGTCATCGATGGCGACATCACCGTGATGTCCATCTTCGAAGGTTCGCCGGCCTACAGGAAAGGCTTGCGCCGGCTCGACGTGATCGCCCGGATCGAGGGCGTGGATGCGCAGGGCCGGAAAATCATGGAGGACGCGAAAGGCTGGACGAGCGATCAGGCCGTGGCGCGTCTGAAGGGACCGAAGGGAACGACCGTCGACATCTCGCTCCGTCGCCGCGGGTACGACGGCCTCATCGATCTGACCGTCGAGCGCGACGAGGTCAACATCACGACCGTTCGCGGCGCGTTCATGATCGATCGCGAAACTGGCTACATCAAGCTCGGGGATTTCTCGGAGACGTCCGACGACGAGGTGGGGGCGGCGCTCAAGTCGCTGACGGCCCAGGGGATGAAGCGCCTGGTGTTCGACCTGCGCGACAACCCGGGCGGCCCGCTGGAGCAGGCGATCCGGGTCTCGAACAGATTCCTGCCGCGCGGGCAGCTGATCGTCTATACGCGCGGGCGGGTCGAGAACGCCAACCAGGACTACCGGGCGACCGAGGAGAGCGAGTACACGCACCTGCCGCTCGTGGTGCTGGTCAACCGGAACAGCGCCAGCGCGTCGGAAATCGTCTCGGGCGCGATTCAGGACCACGACCGCGGCCTCGTCGTCGGTGAAACGACCTTCGGCAAGGCGCTCGTTCAGTCCGTGTACCGCATCAGCGGGAACGCCGGCCTGGCGCTGACCACCGGACGCTACTACACGCCCAGTGGCCGCATGATTCAGCGTCCCTGGGACGGCGCCTTCGACGAGTACCTCACCTACTCGCTGCGGGAGCAGACGGCGGAGCGCGAGCACTCGCCAGCCGACCTGAAGCTCACCGACGCGGGGCGCAAGGTCTATGGCGGCGGCGGCATCGAACCCGACAAGTTCGTCGTCGGGCCCGTCGAGGGGTTCAATCCCACGCGGTTCGGACGCATTCTCGTCGCGCGGCAGGCGTTTGCCAACTTCGCCGATCAGTTCACGGCCGAGGGTGACACGCGGCTCGGTGCAGCCAATCGGAACAAGAAGCGCATCGCGCGCGGCTTCGAGGTGACCGACGCCATGCTGGCCGATTTCAGGGCCTCGCTGAAGGCGCAGCGGATTACCCTCGACGAGGAGGCCTTCGCGAAGGACGAGGCGTTCATCCGCGCGATGATTCGCTACGACATCGATCTGGCGCTCTTCGGAGTCGAGGAAGCGCGCCGGAACCTGATTGCCAAGGATCCGCAGGCGCAGTTTGCCCTCCAGCAGTTCCCCGACGCAATCAGGCTCACGGAGTTGTCGCGCAACCGGCCTGCCCGCGGTGGCAACGAGCGGTAGGGCATTTGGCCCCATATTTTGGGGTCACAGATTGCGCTTGCCCCATGTATGGGGCCTTGTTAGACTGACGGCCGCTTGACCGGATCCAGGGGCCATCTCGCCGGGGCGGGATGTGGAGCCGATCGCCCGGTCCGTTGCCGCATCACGTCCAAGACTTCAGCACAGTCGCTGCGAAGCGAACCCAGCCGCTTCCAGGCACGGGAGGGATCCCGACTGTCCGCCCGGCGAGTCCCTTCGGACCGTCCGTCGGATGATCGGGGCGCTCGACCGGCTCTGGCTGCGGCTGTTCGTGTTTCAGGGGATTCGAGGGGACTGAAATCGTCATGCGGCTGAACCGTCTCGAAATCGCCGGCTTCAAGAGCTTCCCGGATCGCGCCGAGTTGACGTTCGACAACGGCGTGACCGCGATCGTCGGCCCCAACGGCTGCGGAAAGAGCAACGTCGTGGACGCGTTGACCTGGGTACTCGGCGAGCAGAGCGCGAAGAGCCTGCGCGGGGACCGTATGGAGGACGTGATCTTCGGCGGCAGCGACGCGCGCAAGCCGACCGCGGCGGCCGAGGTGCGGCTGCGGCTCAGCGGCGTGGCGGTGCGTGCGCCGGAGCGGCCGGCGATGGTTTCATCGGGCCAGGGAAATGGGGGTGGCAACGGTAACGGTCACGGTCACGGTGACGGGCACCTGCCGGGCGTGACGCAGGCGGGCGTGCAGCACCGGGTGAGCGACGCCGCAGCGCCGGCGGCTGTCGCGCTGGCCGACGACGAGCCGCTCCTCGTACGGGACGTCGAGCTGATGCGCCGGCTGTATCGCTCGGGAGAGAGCGAGTACCTGATCGACGGGGAGATCTGCAGGCTGCGCGACATCCAGGACCTGCTGATGGACGCAGGCCTGGGAGTGAAGGCCTACGCGGTCATCGAACAGGGGAAGATCGGACAGATCCTGAGCGCGCGGCCGACGGATCGCCGGCAGCTGATTGAAGAGGCGGCGGGGGTCACGAAGTACAAGAGCCGCCGCCGCGCGGCCGAGCTCAAGCTCGAAGCCGCGCAGCAGAACCTCACGCGCGTCGACGACATCGTCTTCGAGGTCGAGAAACAGCGCGGCGCGCTCAAGCGACAGGCTGCCAAGGCGCGCCGCTACAAGCGCCTTCGAGAGGAGCTGCGCCGCTGGGAGAAGGTGCAGTTCGCCGCGCGATACCGCCTGCTGGCCCAGGCCATCGAAAGCGGGCGGGCGCGCCTGGCGGATGCCCGCACGCGCGAGACTGCCGCGGCGGCGCACCTCGCCGGGCTCGAGGCGACGCTCGAGCGACTGCGGATCGAGCTGACGGACGCAGACGGCCGCTCGACGGCCGCGCGGGAAGCGGCCCACGGCGCCGAGCTCGAGGTGGGGCGGCTGCAGCAGCAGATCGCGTTCGACCGGCAGCAGATCGAGCAGGCGGGCATCGCCGCCTCGAGTCTCCAGGAAGAAGTGCAGGCGCTCGAGGCGCGTCGCGAGCCCACCCGTCTCGAGCTGGAGGACCGTCGGAACGCCGCCGCACAGGCGACCCTCGAGCGTGACGAGGCCACCCGCACTCTGGCTTCGGAGGAGATCGCGTCGGCCGAGGCCAGACGGCAGGTGGAAGGTCTGGAGGCCGACGTCGAGGCCGCACGCAGCGAGCTGTACGCCGCCGTCAACGCCGCGACGGCGCTGCGCCATGCACTGGAGCACGCGCGTGCCGCGCAGTCGCGAATGGTCGAGCAGATCGCCCGGCTGGACGTCGAGTCGGCCGACCTCAGGCTGGAAGCCGAGCGCGCCTCTCGGGATCGGGCCGCCGCGGACGAAGCCCTCCATCGGGCCCGGCAGGCCATGGAGGCGCTTCGAATCGAGCGCGCGACGAGGGAAGGCGAGCTGGCAGGCGCACGCGAGGCACGTGACGCGCGCGCGCGCGACTTGAGAAGCCAGGAGCACGAGCTCGCCGCGCTCACAGCCCGGCTCCGTTCTCTCCAGGAGCTCGATGCGGCCCGGGCGGAGTACGGCGACGGCGCACGCGCGGTGCTCGCAGAGCCCCATCCCGACGTCCCGCATCTCGGATCTGTTGCCGATCACCTGGAGGTCGAAAAAGGCTTCGAGCGTGCGGTCGAGGCCTGCCTGGGCGAGCGCCTCCAGTTCGTCGTCGTCGCCTCCGCGGCTCACGCGGCGGCAGGCCTGCGTTTCGCGGCCGATCGAAACGCCGGGCGGGTCGGCTTCGTCGTGGCAGATCCGGACGCCGCCGGCGACGACGTGCAGGTCGCGGAGCTGCCGGAAGGCGTGCGTCCCCTCTCCGAGCTCGTTCGTGTTGCCGGCCCCGCCCGTTCGAGCATCGGCGCGCTCCTGTCGCAGGCCGGGCTGGCTTCCGGGTTCGAGGCGGCGAGCGCCGCCTCGGTGCGGTTCGCCGGACCTCTCGTCACGCCCGAAGGCGAGGTGTTCCACGGACCCCGCATCGTGGAAGGCGGTCTGCGAGCCGAGGCGCGTGGCATCCTGGCCACCAAACGCGAGATCCGTGAGCTGAGCGAGCGCGTCGAGGCACAGGCGCAGACCGCCGACCGGCTGCGCCGGGACACGCTCGATCTGGACGTGACGATTGCCTCGGTCGAGTCCGCGATTACAGCCCTGCAGGCCGAACTGCACCGGCAGGAGAAGGCAGCGGTCGGATTCGAGCTGCAGGCTGCAGCCGCGGCGGACGCCGCCGAACGCGTCGCGCGAAAGCAGGATCAGATCGCGGTCGAACGGCGATCCGCCGACGAAGAGCAGCGGTCGCAGGAAGCCCGGCAGGAGGAGGCCCTCGCGTCGATCCGCCGCATCGAGGTGGAGCAGCGGCATGCCGACGAACAGCTGAACCTCACCCAGCGCCGGCTCTTCGAGGCGCGGGAATCGAGCCAGCTCCAGGCGAACCGCACCGCCGAGGCCAAGGCGGTCCACGCGGCTCTGGTCGAGCGCTCGGGCGCCCTCGGAGCGGACGTGAAGAGGCTGGAAGCGGCCGCCGCGGAACTCGAGTCCAGGATCGACGCGCGGCACGAGGATCTCCGGCGGACCGCCGTGCGACGCGCCGAACTGGAGCGTGGCGTCGCCGAATCCGAGGCGGCGCTCGACGTGGGAGTCAAGCGGTTCGGCGAGCTTCGCGAGGCCGTCCGGCAGGCCGACGAGCGTGCTCAGGACCTGCGCGCCGGATTCGATGACGAGGATGCGCGGATCCGTGAAGCGCGACGCGGTCTGGAGAGCGTCCGTTCCGAGGTGGCCCAGCTGGACGTGGCGCGCGCGACGGCAGAAAGCGACCTCTCGCATCTGGCGGCCGCCTGCGCCGACACCGTGCAGGCGACGCTCGACGAGGTGATGGCCGAGGTCGATCAGCTCGAGCGGGACGGCGTGCTCGCCAGCCCGCGGCCCGTCGACGAAGCGCTCGAGTCGGCCGAGACGGGCGAGAACATCGAGAGCGAGGGCGGGGACGCGCCGTCCGCCGCCGAAGTCGCTCCGCCGGCAGGCGACAGCGGGAGACCTGGACCGATGACAGCCGACGAGATGGTCGCCGACCTGCGCGCCAGAATCGAGCGCATGGGGGCGGTCAACATGATGGCCATCGACCAGTTCGACGACCTCGAGTCGCGCCACACATTCCTCACCGCGCAGCGCCGCGATCTCGTCGATTCGATTGCGGCGACCGGCGAGGCGATCCGCCGCATCGACAAGACGACGAAAGAGCGCTTCCGGGACGCCTTCACGGTCATCAACCAGAATTTCGAGCACACCTTCACGACCCTCTTTGGCGGCGGTCGGGCAGGGCTCGTGCTGCTCGACGAGGCCGATCAGCTCGAGAGCGGGATTGACATCATCGCGCAGCCACCCGGCAAGCGGCTCCAGAACGTGCAGCTGCTCTCGGGCGGCGAGAAGGCCCTTACCGCGATGGCGCTGATGTTCGCCATCTTCAAGTACCGCCCCAGCCCCTTCTGCCTGCTCGACGAGATCGACGCTCCGCTCGACGACGCCAACATCGGCCGATTCGTGGAGATGCTGCAGGGCATGCAGGACCGCACGCAGTTCATCCTCATCACCCACAACCGCAAGACCATGGAGATTGCGGACCGGCTGTACGGAATCACGATGGAGGAGCCCGGCGTGTCCAAGCTGATTTCCGTTCGGTTGAACTGAGGTCCGGTCCGCGCCGCTGCCAGGACGGGTCGAGAACGTGAACGAGCCCAGGTCCGCGCGGTATCACCGGCTGTCCAGGCGCGTCGCCATGCTGTCGGGCGCCTTCGCCGCATCCGTGTGGCTGGGCCTCGTCGTCAGCGGCGGTTCCTCGATCCTGCGCAGTACCGCCGAGCGCGTGTCGGGGGCTGCCGAGAGCGCCCCGTCCACCGTCGCTCTCTACGTCGTGCTGCTGGCCGTGTTCTACCAGACGGCGCGGCTTCCCCTGACGTTCTACGGGACGTATGTGCTGGACCGGCGGTTCGGGCTCTCCTCCGAGTCCCTGGAGACCTGGCTCACGGATCATGTCAAGGCCGCCGCCCTGCTGACGCTCCTGGCGCTTGGTGCGGCCGAGATCGTCTACCTGAGCATCAGGCTCCTGCCTCGATGGTGGTGGGCGCCGTCTGCGCTCGCGTTTGCCATCGGCCTGAGCGCGATCACCCGCGCCGCCCCGACGTGGCTGCTGCCTCTCTTCTACCGCTTCACGCCGCTCGACCGCCCGGGGCTGCGCGAGCGTCTGCAGTCCCTGTGCAGGCGAGCCGGTCTGCCCGTCATGGGCGTCTACGTCTGGGGCCTCGGGGAGAAGACGCGACGTGCGAACGCCGCGCTCGCCGGCGCCGGCTCCACCAGGCGCATCCTCCTGTCGGACACGCTCCTCCAGGAGTACTCCGACGACGAGATCGAGGTTATTCTCGCGCACGAGCTGGGTCACCACGCGCACGGCGACATCGGGAAAGGCGTGCTGGTCGAGGCTGCTGCGCTGATGCTGGGGCTTGCAGGAGCCGCCGCGGCGCTGGCGGCGGGCTGGCGCCCTCTCGGCCTGCGCGGGCCGGCCGACGTCGCGGGCCTGCCGGTGCTGCTGCTGGCCGCCACGGGTGTCCTCCTGCCGGCGGGCCCGGTGCTCAAGGCGCTGTCCAGGAGAAACGAGCGGCGGGCCGACGATTACGCGCTCCGGCTGACCGGAAGACCCGACGCGTTCATCTCGGCGATGCGCCGGCTGAGCGCGCAGAACCTCGCCGAAGAACAGCCGTCACGCCTCGTGCTCTGGATGTTCCATACCCATCCGCCGCTGGCTGAACGGATCGACTGCGCCCGGGCCTTCTCCCGGTCGGCCGCACCGTCGGACGCCGCCGTGGCTGCGGGGTGACCGAGCCGGGTCATTGCGGCCTCGGCGCCCGGGCCGGTCCCGGCATCTCGCGGATGGTCGTCACCATCCAGTGCGATCTCCGGCGGGCGAGGGTTTTCTCTACCTGACGATCAGCTCGCCGCGCATGTTGCGGCAGCGCTCGTCCAAGGAGAGGTTGCAGTAGAAGGGGTAGGTGCCTGGCCTGTCGGCGCGGAACTCGAACACGACGGTCTGACCCGCGCCCGCGCGCTTGACGATCCGGTAGGAATCGATCGCGAAGCTGTGCGCCATGTCCCTGGCCGTGAAGGTGACCTTCACGAGATCATCCCGCTGCACTTCGATCCTGGCCGGCGCGAAGGCGAACTCGTTGCCCTCGATGGACACATCGCGCGAGCCGCCCTGGGCCGAGGCCCTGGCCCAGATCACGGCCGCGAGCCCGACGGCTGCCAGCGCGATGACGCCCGTGTGCCGGACTCGGTGCATGGGTCCCTCCGAAGGGTACAGACGCCGGCCGAGGTGGTTTGGTTGCCCCGGTCGGGCAATTACTCTTTTCGTGCGTGTTCGCGCCGGGCCTCGCTCCGGCCGGCCTGTCCCTCCTCGGGCTGGAGCAGCGCCTTTCGACTGAGTCGGATCTTGCCGGAGGGGTCGATGTTGATCACCTTGACCATCACCTGTTCCCCTTCCTTGAGCTCGTCACGAACATCCTTGACGCGATAGTGTGCAATTTCGGAAACGTGCAGGAGGCCGTCGACCCCCGGCATGATCTCCACGAACGCTCCGAAATCCGTAATCCGCTGCACCTTTCCGAGATAGGTCTTGTTGAGCTCGGGCGTCGCCGTGAGCTCCTGGATGATGCCGATCGCCTTCTGGGCCGAGGCCTCGTCGGCGGACGCGACGTTCACACGGCCGTCGTCCTCGACGTCGATCTTCACGCCGGTGCGCTCGATGATGCTCCGGATCGTCTTCCCGCCCGGGCCGATGACGTCCCGGATCTTGTCCACGGGGATCCGGATCGTCACGATGCGCGGTGCGTAGGTAGAGACGTTCGTCCGTGAACCCGCCAGCGCGCCCTGCATCCGATCGAGGATGAACATCCGGCCCTGACGCGCCTGCTCGAGCGCCTTGCGCATGATATCGGTCGTGATGCCCGCGACCTTGATGTCCATCTGCAGGGCAGTGATCCCATCGGCCGTGCCGGCGACCTTGAAGTCCATGTCACCGTAATGGTCCTCGAACCCGGCAATATCGGTCAGGATCGCGTGCCGGCCGGTCGCTTCGTCCATGATGAGACCCATCGCGACCCCCGCGACGTGGGTGCGAAGCGGCACGCCGGCATCCATCATCGCGAGCGACCCGCCGCAGACGGATGCCATCGACGAGGAGCCGTTGGACTCGAGGATGTCGGAGACGACGCGGATGGTGTAGGGGAACTTCTCTTCGGCGGGGATGAGCGGGAGAAGCGCGCGCTCGGCGAGGGCGCCGTGGCCGACCTCGCGCCGTCCCGGTCCGCGCAGGAAGGCGACCTCGCCGACCGAGAACGGCGGGAAGTTGTAATGAAGCATGAAGCGCTTCCACGTCTCGCCTTCCACCATTTCGATCTTCTGCTGGTCCTCGGCGGTGCCAAGCGTCGCGGTGACGAGCGCCTGCGTCTCACCGCGCGTGAAGACGGTCGAGCCGTGCGTGCGCGGCAGGACGCCCACTTCGATCGTGATGGCTCTTATCTCGTCGAAGGCCCGGCCGTCGAGACGCCGGCCGCGCTCGAGGGCCTCGTCGCGGATGACCCTTTCCTTCAGTTCCTTGAAAATCTGCTTCGCTTCGGTGCGGCGCTCGACCTCCCCCTCGGGAATGCTGGCGATGAGATCCTCGAGTACCTGATCGACGCGGTCGTAGTTCTCGAGCTTGCCTTTGATGCGCATCGCCTCGCTGAGCGGCACGTAGACCTTCTCCTCGACCTCGCGGTAGAACTCCTTGCCGATCTCCTTGCGCGTGACGGTGACTTTCTTCCTGCCGGACTCCGCGGCGAGCTGGTCGATGCCGGCCACGATCTCGCGGATGGCGGCGTGCGCGTGCTCGAGCGCCTGGACCATCTCCTCCTCGCTCACCTCGCGCGCGCCGGCTTCCACCATCACGATCGCGTCCCGGCTGCCGGCCACCACGAGATCGAGGCGGCTGCGGCGCCGCTCCTCGAAGGAGGGATTCACGATGTACTCCCCGTCGATCAGGCCCATGCGGACGCCCGCAATGGTCCGCGTGAACGGGATCGCCGAGAGCGCCAGCGCCGCCGACGCCCCCGTGATCGCCAGCACGTCGCTGTCGTTGTCGGAATCGGCCGACAGGACGAGCGCGATGACCTGGGTCTCGTGACGCCAGCCCGCCGGAAACAGCGGTCGAATCGGGCGGTCGATCAGACGGCTGGTGAGGACCTCCTTCTCGCTCGGCTTCCCCTCGCGCTTGAAGAATCCGCCAGGGATGCGGCCGGACGCATAGGTGTACTCGCGGTAGTCGACGGTCAACGGGAGAAAGTCGATGCCCTCGCGCGGCGTCGGTGCGGCGCAGGCCGTCACGAGCACCATGGTGTCGCCTGAGCGGACGACCACGGCCCCGTCGGCCTGCTTCGCGAGACGACCAGTCTCGATCGAGAGCGACCGGCGGCCAAGGGAGAGGGTGCGTGTCTGCATGGGTGTTGTCTCTGTCTGCGTTGCTTGCGTGCCGTCGCTGCTGGTTCGGGGCGGCCGGCTCGCGGGATACCGGCTGGCGGCGGGATTGGCACGGCCCGCGGCGCCCTGGCCGGCGCTACTTGCGAATGCCCAGTCGGCGAATCAGCTCGGCGTAGCGATCCGTGTCCTTGCCCTTGAGATAGTCGAGGAGCCGCCGGCGCTGCCCGACCAGCTTCAGCAGTCCGCGGCGCGAGTGATGATCCTTGGCGTGCGTCTTGAAATGTTCCGTCAGGTAGTTGATGCGCTCGCTGAGCAGCGCGACCTGCACTTCGGGCGACCCCGTATCAGACGTATGGGTCCGAAACGTCCCGATGATGTCCGTCTTGCGGTCCTTGGTGAGAGCCACGTCGTACCTCCACGCACGGCCCAGAAACTCGGCGGCATGACCACGCCGCCACACCGGACCGCCGTTGCTGTTGGTGATGCTCGGATGCGGAATTACAATTCCAAGCGACTCAATATCTTACACCAGGACGATCACCGGATGCAAAACTCCGGCTTTTGGCTCGGCGATGGCGATCAGCGCACCCGCCTGATCCACCAGCCGGCAGAACCCCTGGCCTGCCGGGCCGGCGGGGGAGGCGAGGTCCGACGGCGCCACCGCGTTGCCGTGCCGGGCCCGCTGCAGGCCGCCCGGAGTGAGCACGGCTGCCGGCAGTTGCGGCAGGAGCCGGTCGAGCCGAACGATCCGTCCGCGGGCTGCCGCCGGATCCGCCTCGACCTGCGCGAGCGGGACACTGTCCTCCACTGAGAAGTCCCCCGCGCGCGTACGGCGCAGCCGCTCGAGGTGAGCCCCGCATCCCAGGTGCTCTCCGAGCTCGTGCGCGAGCGAGCGTACGTAGAATCCCGCCGAGCAGGTCAGCTCGAGCCTGGCCAGCCCGGCTTCGTAACCCGCCAGCGAGAGGTGATCGACGCTGACGCGCACCGGGCGCAGCGTGACCTCCTCGTCGCGGCGCGCGCGCCGGTACGCCGGCACGCCGCCGGTCTTCTTCGCCGAGAAGGGGGGCGGCATCTGGGCGAACGTGCCGCGGAATCCGGAGAGGGCGGCGGCGATGGCCTCCGCCGTCAGGCCGGCCGGGGGCGGAGGGGGCGGCAACCGGCGGGCAAGCCCGGTGTCGGGGTCGACGCCCATCCGCGGCTCGGCGTCGTAGGTCGGCGTGGCGGCTCCGAACCGCACGTCTGCTTCATAGGTTTTCACAGCGCCGCTCAGCAGCGCCGCGAGCCGCGTCGCCCGGCCAATCACGAGGGGCAGCACGCCGGTCGCCAGAGGGTCGAGGGTACCGGTGTGGCCGATGCGGCGGGTTCCGAGCGCCCGCCGGACACGCGCCACCACGTCGTGGGAGGTCGGGCCGGCCGGCTTGTCGACCACCAGCACGCCATCCATGGGAGCGGCCGTACCGTCGGGGCGCGGCACTCAGGCCGATGGCCGCGCCGCAAGCCCCTCGGTGATGGCGCGCGTGATGCGCTGGAGGATGCGCGGACGGACGTCGTCGAGGCGACCGCTCACGGTGAAGCCTGCGGCGTTGCGGTGGCCCCCGCCACCGAACTCGTTCGCCACGACGCGGACGTCGACGTCGTACTTCGAGCGCATGCTCACCCGGACCTCCCCGCTCGAGGAGACCTTGAAGAATACGACGGCGGCTATTTCACGGGCTGTCAGCGGCAGGTTGATCACGCCCTCGGTGTCGTTGTGGGTGCACCCGCACGCCGCGAGCAGCGCGTCGTCGATGTAGAGGACGGCCAGCCGACCGTCGGCGATGAGGTGCATCTCGTCGAGCAGCGCGCCGATCAGCTTGAGCTTCCCGAAGCTGTTGCTGTCGAAGACGCGGCGCGCCATGGCGGCCGGGTTGACGCCAGCCTCCACGGTCTGGCGGCAGATGTCGAAGGTGCGCGGCGTGATGTTCGAGTGGTGGAACGATCCCGTGTCGGTGAGGATGGCCAGGTACAGGTGCGTGGCGATCTCGAACGAGAGCGGAACCTGCAGCGCCTGGATGACGTCGAACACCATCTCTCCGCACGCCGCCGCCGATTCGTCGAACCAGTTCACCGCGCCGTACAGCCGGTTGCCGCTATGGTGGTCGATGTTGATGATGAAGCGGCCTTCCAGGCCGTCCACGCCCGTCCGGCTGAGATCGCTGCATTCCATCACGATGACCGCGTCGACGTCGAGCTCGGGTCCGACCGCCGGGGCGATCCGGATGCGGTCCAGACCCGGGAACTCGCGGTAGTGATCGGGCGCCGGATCGGCGTTCACGATCTCGACCCGCTTGCCCAGCGCGTCCAGGGCGTAGGCCATCGCGAGCTGCGAGCCGATCGAGTCGCCGTCGGGCCGCGCGTGGGAGGTGAGCAGAAACCGGCGCCGGGAGAGGATCGCGTCGCGAATCTGCCGCAGCGCAGGTGGCCCGGCCGCGAGGGCGGCGTCAGTCGTCCTGTGGCTCATCATCTGGGGAAGACGCCTCGTCGGCACCGGCGGCCTGCGATCGTTCGGCCTGCAGATCCTGCAGGATGCGCTCGATCCGATCGTGCCGCTCGATGCTCTCGTCGAAGAAGAATCGCAGCTCGGGGACGCGGCGGAGCCGCAGCCGTCGTCCGAGCTGCCGGCGGAGGAAGGGCGTGGCGCGCTCGAGGGCCCGGGTCGAATCGCGGCGGGCTTTCTCGTCGCCCAGGCTCGTGTAGTAGACCCGTGCCTGCTGCAGGTCCGGCGTGACCGCCACGCGCGTGATCGTCACGAACCCGATCCCCGGGTCGTGCACCTCGCGCGCCAGCAGATCTGCGATCTCGACGCGGACCTGATCCCCGACCCGGCTCGGGCGCTCGGAGCTCATCGCGCGGTCGTTACACGGGGGCCGCCACGCGTTCGGTCGCAAAGACCTCGATCACGTCGCCGACCTTGATGTCGTTGAACTTTTCGAAGCCGATCCCGCACTCGAACCCGGCCTTGACTTCCGACACGTCGTCCTTGAATCGGCGCAGCGAGCCGATCCGCCCCTCGTAGACGACCACGTTGTCGCGCAGGAGGCGCGCCTGCGTGTCGCCGGCCCGCGTGATCCGGCCATCGAGCACCATGCAGCCCGCGATGGTGCCGAACTTCGGCACCTTGAAGGTCTCGCGGACCTCCGCCGATCCGATGCGGACCTCGCGGAACATCGGCTCGAGCAGTCCGACCATCGCCTTCTTCATCTCGTCGGTCACGTTGTAGATGACCGAATGGAGGCGGATGTCCACCCGTTCGCGTTCGGCGACGTCGCTGGCGTTGCGATCCGGCCGCACGCTGAAGCCGATGACGATGGCGTTCGATGCCGACGCGAGCAGCACGTCGGACTCGTTGATGGCGCCGACGCCGCTGTGGATGATCCGTACCTTGACCTTCTCGTCGCTCAGCTTCGTGAGCGTGTCGGCCAGCACCTCGGCCGAACCCTGCACGTCGGCCTTGATGATGATCGGCAGTTCCTTCATGCCGCCTTCGGCGATCTGCTGCTGCAGCGACTCCAGCGTGAGCCGCGCGCCCTTCACGCCGAGCGCCTTCTCCTTCGCCTGCGTCTGCCGGAAGAGGGCGATCTGGCGGGCCTTGGCGGCGTCGGCGAGGGCCTGGAAGGCGTCTCCCGGCTGCGGAAGCCCTCCGAGACCCAGCACCTCGACCGGCGTCGCCGGCCCGGCGGATTTCAGGGGGCGTCCGCGGTCGTCGATGAGCGCGCGGACCTTGCCCACGATCGTGCCGGCGATGAACGTGTCGCCCACGTGCAGCGTGCCGTCCTGGACGAGGATGGTCGCCACCGGGCCGCGGCCCTTGTCGAGCTTGGCCTCGAGCACCGCCCCCGACGCGCTGCGCTTCGGGTTGGCCTTCAGCTCGCTCATCTCCGTGACGAGCAGAATCATCTCGAGCAGCAGATCGAGATTCTCCTTCTTCTTGGCCGAGACCTCGACCATCACCGTCTGGCCTCCCCACTGTTCCGGTACGAGGCCCAGATCGGCCAGCTCCTTCTTCACCCGATCGGGATTCGCGTCGGGCTTGTCGATCTTGTTGATCGCCACGAGAATCGGCACGCCCGCCGCCTTCGCGTGATCGATGGCCTCCTTCGTCTGCGGCATGACGCCGTCGTCGGCCGCGACCACCAGGATGACCACGTCGGTGACGCGCGCGCCCCGCGCGCGCATCATCGTGAACGCCTCGTGGCCCGGCGTGTCGAGGAACACGACGTTCCGGTCGTTCACCTGCACCGCGTAGGCGCCGATGTGCTGCGTGATGCCGCCGGCCTCGCGCTCGGCGACCCGCGCCGAGCGGATGGCGTCGAGCAGCGTCGTCTTGCCGTGATCCACGTGGCCCATGACCGTCACGACCGGCGCACGCGTGGCGAGATCCTCCGGGTTCACGTCCTCGGCCTCGACCTGCAGCATCTCCTCTTCGAACGTCTGCATCTTGACGTCCGCGCCGAACTCGCGCGCGATCATCGACGCCGTCTCGTCGTCCAGCGTGCTGTTGATCGTCATCATGATGCGCCGCTCGAGCAGCTTGCGCAGCACGTCCTTCGCCTTGACGTCCAGCTTGGTCGCCAGATCCGCCACCGTCATGCCTTCGGCGAGCGTGATCGTGCGGGTCACCGGCGGCGGGGCGCTCGGCGCCGGCGCGGGCTGCGGCGCCCGCGGGCCCTCGCGACGGCCCCCGCCGGGACGCGGTCCGGACGGCCGCGGAGGCGGACGGTAGCCGGGCGTCGGCATTCCCGGCCGGGGCGGCACGGCCGGACGAATCGGCTGCGAGGGAAGCGGCCGCGGCCCCCCCATGGGCGCCTGCCGCGGCGGCAGTCCACTCGGACGCTGCGGGGCCCTGGCGGCGACACCGGGCGCCGAGGGCCCGGGCCGGCCGGCCGCCGGACGGCTCAGATTGCCGGTCGGAGCCTGCGGTGGCTGCGGCGTCGGCGGGCGCACCAGGACCGGGCGCCGCGGCGGTGCCGGCGGGGCCTGGCCTGTTTTCGGATCTTCGACACGCAGCCGCAGCGTTGGGGGCACGACCCGCCCCGTGGCTGGCGGTACCACCGGCCGCGGGGACGGCATGATCGGCGCAGGCGCTCCAGGCTCCTTCGCGGGCGAGTCGGCCGGCGCCGGCTCTTCACGGGCCGTCTCCGGCGCCTGGGCAGCGGCGGCTGGCTCCTCGGCCGGGACCGGAGCCGGCTCGGACGTCCCCTCCGGACTGACCTCGACCGGCGCTGTCGCTTCGGCGACGGCCTCGGACTCGGCCGGCCACGGCGTTTCGGCTATCGGAGGCGGAACCAGGACGGATTCGGCGGCCGCGGGCGGTGCGAGGGCCGCGTCGGGAGGCGGCGCAGGCGGCTTGGCCGTCTTGATCAACCGGGGCGGCGGCAGCGAAGGGGGGGCCGGACGGGCCGGCTCCGGAGCCTTGCCGGGCTTCCGCCCTCTCGCAGCCACTGGCGTGTCGGCAAACGCCGCGCTGGACGGGACGGCGATGTTCCGCTGCCGCGCCAGGCGCTCCACGAACTGGCGCGCCACGACCTCTTCGATCGTGCTCGACGCGCTCTTCACCTCGATGCCGTGATCGCGCTTCAGCAGCGCAATGACTTCCTGGCTCGATGTGTTGAGCAGCTCCGCGACCTTGTAAATCCGGACAGTTGCCATTCAGTTCAGAACTTCCGCTGGTCGAACCTCGACAGTTCGAGTTATCCCTGGGTGCGTTCCGTCTTCGTGTCGTCCCCGGCTGCTGCCGTTTCGACGGGCTCCGGAGCCGGCTCCTCGGGCGTCGGCCCGGCGTCGTCCGCCGCCAGTTCTGCTGCTGCAGGCGAGGGGGCGTCGGGCCCGGTCGGTTCGGGCGGCCCTTCCGGAGGCACCTCCCCCTCGGCCGGTTGGTCGGGCGGCTCACCGATCTCGAGCGCGCCGAGCTGGGCCTCGACCTCGCGGCGCTTCTCTTCCTCGCTCTTGATGTCGATCTTCCATCCGGTCAGCTTCGCCGCGAGCCGGACGTTCTGTCCCTTCTTGCCGATGGCCAGCGAGAGCTGCTTGTCCTCGACGATGACCTCCATCACTTTCTCGGCATCGTCGACGATCGACACGCGCTGCACCTTGGCGGGGCTGATCGCGTTGGTGACGAACAGAATCGGATCGTCCGACCATTCGACGATGTCGATCTTCTCACCCCGCAGCTCACGGATGATGGACTGGACGCGCGTCCCCTTCATCCCGACGCACGCGCCGACCGGGTCGACGTCGCGCTCCCGGGAGTACACGGCGACCTTGGCGCGATCGCCGGCCTCGCGCACGGCCCCCCGGATCATCACCGTGCCGTCGTAGATCTCCGGCACCTCCTGCTCGAACAGCTTGATGAGCAGGGCCGGGTCCGTCCGGGACAGCACGATCTGCGGGCCCTTCGCGCTGCGGTTCACCCCCCGAATCACGGCGCGCACGCGATCCCCGACGGTGTAGTTCTCCGCGCGCGACTGCTCCTTGCGCGGCAGCTGCGCTTCGACGCGGCCGAGCTCGGCGATGATGTCGCCGTTCTCGAACCGCTTGACCATCCCGTTGACGACCTCGCCGATGCGCTGGCTGTACTCGGCGTAGACGTTCTCGCGCTCGGCCTCGCGCACCTTCTGGAAGATCACCTGTTTGGCCGTTTGCGCCGCGATGCGGCCGAGGTCCTCGGTCGGCCGCGGAAACTCGATCTCCATCTCCACTTCCGCCTCGTCGCCGTAGAGCCCCTGGGCCTCGGCGAGCGAGTTCTGGGTGGACGGGTCCGTGACTTCGTCGACGATCTTTTTCACGGCGTAGAGCTCGAGCTGGCCGGTCTCCTGGTTGAAGCGCGCGCGCAGGGCCTCGGTCTTGTACCGTTTGCGTGCCGCCGCCTCGAGCGCGTCCTGCACGGCGCTGATGATGATCTCCGGGTCGACGCCCTTTTCTTTCGCGATGGCGTCGATCTGCTGCAACAGAGGATTGATCGTTGGCATTACGCTCAGCTTCCAGCTTCCCGCTTCTGCTTCCCGCTCCCGTCCCGGAACTCGACGGTCAACTGGCCCCGCTTGATCCGATTGAGGGGGACGCGATGGGTCCGTCTCCCCTCGTCCAGCACGACCCGGCCGTCTTCGACCCCGCGCAGGCGCCCAGCGAACGCCGACTGTCCGTCGAACGGCTCGGTCGTGACCAGCTTGGCCAGTCGCCCCGCGAAGCGGCGGTAGTCCGCCTCGTGCCGCAGTGGACGGTCGAGCCCGGGCGACGAAACCTCGAGCGTATAGTGCCGCTCGAGCGCCGCCTCGCCGAGCTCCGCCTCTTCCACGTCGAGCAGCGCGCTCAGGTCCTGGCTGACGCGCTGACAGTCGTCGATGCCGACGGCGTCTTCCGGCCGCTCGGGAACCCCGCGGTCCGGCCGATCGATGATGATCCGCAGTACCGTGCCGAGCGACTCGCGACGCAGCTGCACGTCGAAAATCTCGAGCCCGTAGCTCCGCGTGACGCGCTCGGCCGCAGCTCGTACCCGTGTCAGCCGTCCGTCTTCCACTGTTCCCTGGGGGACCGCCGACGCCGAAGGCGACGGAATCGGGGGCCCTCAAAAAGAAAAAGTGGGCACAGGCCCACTCGGGTAACCTTACTCGAAGCTGCCACCCTCAAATATAACACAGCAAAGATGAACGCGGGGCAGGCTGCCGCACGTCACCAGCGGCGGGGCGCGTCGCCATCGCGCGGCTGGCCCCCCTCGAGCGGCGAGACGATGAGGTCGTAGCCTCGCGATCCCACGACGCGGGCGCGGATGAGCTGGCCCGGCCGGAATTCGCCCGGATCGCATTCCGTCAGGTAGACGACAGGGTCGATCTCGGGCGCCTGGCCTTCCGTCCGGCCCTGCAGGACGAGATCGTGCTCGACCGAGGGACCGTCGATCATGACCCTGATCTCCGAACCGACGCGCGCCTTCTGCTTGCGCCTCACGATGCCCTTCTGCAGCGACATCAGCCGTCCGCGACGGTTCCGCTTCACGGCGATCGGCACGCTGTCGGACAGCTCGTGCGCCCTCGTCCCGTCCTCGTGGGAATAGGTGAACACGCCGAGATGATCGAACCCGGTGTCGCGGACGAAACCTTCCAGCTCCGCGAAGTCGGCGTCGGTCTCTCCTGGGAATCCCACGATCATGGTCGTCCGAAGCGTCACGCCGGGCACGCGGTGGCGGATCCGCGCCAGGAGGCGCTCGTAGGCCTGCCGGTTGCCCGGCCGGCGCATCCGGCGCAGGACGTCCGGGGCGGCGTGCTGGAGGGGCAGGTCGATGTAACGGCACACTCTCTCGCACTCGCCGATCGCGTCGAGGACCTCGTCGGTGATGGTGGTCGGGTAGAGATAGAGCAGGCGGATCCAGGCGAGTCCATCGACCGTGTCGAGGGCGCGCAGCAGGCGGGGCAGCGCACCGCGCTCGCCGCGATCGATCCCGAAGAATGTCGTGTCCTGGGAGACGAGCAGGAGCTCGCGGACGCCGCCCGCAGCCAGGGCGCGCGCTTCCCGCACGATCGAGTCGACGGTCCGGCTGCGATAGGCGCCGCGCAGTTTCGGGATGATGCAGAACGCGCACGTATAGTCGCACCCTTCTGCGACCTTCAGGTACGCGAAGTGCGCCGGCGTGGTGAGGAGCCGTGGCGTGTCGGCGTCGTAGAGGTAGTCCGGCACGACGAGCGGCCGATCCATTGCCGCGCGGCCCGCGTCAGTGCCGCCAGGACCCGAGGGGGCCCTGGAGAAGAACGTGAGCGGCCTCCGCTCGACGTGGGCCGCGCTTGCGCCGGGGGCCTGCGTCGGCGTGCCAAGGGTCCGGACGATCTCCGGCACTTCGCCCGTTCCCAGCACGGCATCGATCTCGGGGATGTCCCGCTTCAGCTCGTGGCGATAGCGCTCGGCCAAACAGCCGGTCACGACGAGCCGCGCGCATCGTCCGTCCCGCTTGTGGCCCGCCATCTCGAGAATGGCGTCAATCGACTCCTGCTTGGCCGAGTCGATGAAGGCGCAGGTGTTCACGACGAGCACGTCGGCGCCCGCGGCGTCGCGCGTGATCTCGTGGCCCGCGTCGCGGACGAGTCCCAGCATGACCTCGCCATCGACGAGGTTCTTGGGACAGCCGAGTGAGACGAAGCCGACTTTCATCGAGTGTGGGGCGCTGCAGGCACGGCCGCCGCCGGGAGCAGCCGGCGGCGGTCGTCGCGTCGGGCGGTCACGGGTAGATTCGATACAGCATTCGCGGGTAGGGAATTGCCTCCCGCAGGTGGTCCAGGCCGCAGAGCCAGGAGACGACGCGCTCGATCCCCATGCCGAAGCCGCCGTGGGGCACGCTGCCGAACCGCCGCAGGTCGAGGTACCACTCGAACGCCTCGTGCGGCAGATCGTGCTCGCGGATCCGACGCAGCAGCAGATCCAGGTCGTCGATCCGCTGACCGCCGCCGATGATCTCGCCGTACCCCTCCGGCGCGAGCACGTCCACGCACAGCGCCACGTCCGGCCGCTCCGGGTCGGGCTTCATGTAGAAGGCCTTGACTGCCGAGGGATAGCGGTGCACGCAGACGGGCCGATCGAATTCCTCCGACAGCGCCGTCTCGTCGGGCGCGCCGAAGTCGCCCCCCCACTCGAACGGCAGCCCCTTCCTACGCAGGATGTCGGCCGCCTCGTCGTAGGAGATCCGGGGGAAGGGCGCCCTGACCCGTTCGAGCTTCGTCACGTCGCGTTCGAGCGCCTTCAGCTCGGGCCGCCGGCGTTCCAGCACGCGCTCGACCACCGAGACCACGAGACCCTCGGCCAGTTCCATCACGTCGTCGAGGGTGGCGTAGGCGACTTCGGGCTCGACCATCCAGAACTCGGTGAGATGCCGCCGCGTCTTGGACTTCTCGGCACGGAACGTCGGGCCGAAGCAGTAGACCCGGCCGAGCGCCATCGCATTGGCCTCGTTGTAGAGCTGGCCGCTCTGCGTCAGATAGGCCGTCTCGTTCTCGAAGTACTGCACCGGAAAGAGCGTGGTCGTTCCTTCGCAGGCCGCGGGCGTGAAGATCGGCGTGTCGGCCAGGATGAAGCCGCGGGAGTTGAAGAAGTCGCGGACGGCGTCGATCACCTCGTGGCGGACGCGCAGGATCGCCTGCTGGCGCGGCGAGCGGATCCAGAGATGCCGCCGATCCATCAGGTAGTCGACGCCATGCTCCTTGGGTGTGATCGGATAATCCGCGGACTCCGAGACGACCTCGAGCGAGGTCACGTCGACTTCGTAGCCGCCCGGAGCACGGGTGTCGGCGCGGACGGTCCCGTGCACCACGATTGCGCTCTCCTGCGAGAGGTGATCCGCGCGCCTGAACGCCTCCTCCCCGACGGTCTGCTTCGACATCACGCACTGGATGAAGCCCGTGCCGTCGCGGACGGTCAGGAAGTGAATCTTGCCGCTCGACCGGCGGTTGTGGAGCCAGCCGCGGAGGGTGACCGCCTGGCCGTCGTGCTGCGCGATCTGGTCGATGTAGGCCGTCATGCGTGGGCCAGCGTGCGCTCGAAGCGCTGCCGGGCGCGGCGAGCCTCCTCGAGCACCTCGCCCGGCGAGCCCGTTCCGGCCAGCTCCATCGTGTACGTGCCCTCGTAGCCGATCTTCTGCATGGTCACGAGCGCCAGGTCCCAGTCGATCGAGCCGAGATAGGGGACGAGATGCTCGTCCGTGCGGCCGCGGTTGTCGTGGACGTGCGTGGCTATCACGTGCTCGGCCGCGGTCTCGATCGCGTCTGCCACGTCGCCGAGCAGGTGCGCGTGTCCGAAGTCGAGGCAGATCCCTGCGTGCTCCTCCAGCTCGTCCTCGAGCATCGCGACGAGAGGCCCCGGCTCGGAGAGCCGGTTGGGGATCACCTCGGCGGCGACACGCACGCCGAGCGGGGCGGCCAGCCGGCAGATCTCCGCGAAGCTCTTCGCGGCGGCCCGCCGGTCGTTGTCGCCCGGGTTGTTGAGCGCCGCTGGAGTGCCCAGGTGAACGACGAGGATCTCGAAGGGCAGGTCCTTCGCGATGGCAATCGCGACGCCCGCCTCGCGCACGGACGCCTCCCGGCGCGCCGCATCCGTATGGGCCGTCGAGTAGGTCGGGCTCCAGCCCGCGCTGGTGAACGCGTCGGTAATCGGTGCGTGCACGCTGTGCAGCGTCAGCCCCGCCTCCCTGAGCCACCCCCCGAGCCGTCCGACGGCGTCCCGATCGTGGTAGTCGAAATGGCTTCGCGTGGCGAAGAGCTCGACGGCCTCGAACCCGTACTCGGCGATTTGCGCCAGGTGTTCGCGGTCGAGCCGCCGATCGTGAAAGAGATGGGTGGAGATCCCGAAGCGCATGGTTTTCCGGGGCGCTGTAAACGGATCATTGTACCACGGCCGCGAGCACCGCCTTGCGCACGCCCGAGGGCGGCCACGAAGACCGGGCGATCGGATCCGTTCGACTTCGCTTATGGCGAGGGCACGCGGCATCCGCGCTCAGCCGCGACCCCTGGCAGATCCGATGCGTGGGCAGGTGCCTTCAGCCGGGGGGACGGCGGATCCGGATCCGCGAGGGCCGTGTTCACCTGCGCCTCGTTGCAGATCGGGATTCGCGCGAATCTGCGATTCAGGCGAGCTCGTCCACCAGGCTGGCGAGGATGTCGCGGAGTCGGCCGAAGGCAGCCAGCTGATCGAGGTTGTCGCGCACGTGGCGCAGCGTGCGGGGGATGTACTGAATGTAGACCGGGTTCCGGCGCGCCGTCGTCTGATAGCCGAACGTGCCGAGCGCCTTCAGGTTGCGCTGGAGCGCCATGATGTCGAACCGGCGCCGGAACTCCGCCTCGGTGCCCGTCAGGCCTTTCAGCGCCAGGAAGTACGCAATCAGATCGTCGACCGTCTGCTCGGGCAGATCCACATAGGAGTCCCGCAGCAGCGAGACCAGATCGTACGTGTCCGGGCCGAGGCGCGCGTCCTGGAAGTCGATGATGTACAGCCGGTCCTCGTGCAGCATCAGGTTCCGGCTGTGATAGTCGCGATGGCACAGCACGCGCGGCTCGGACGCGAGCTGCCCGACGAGCACGCCGAACTCGTCGTGCAGCGCGGCCCTGACGGGCGCAGCGACCACGACGCCGCGGTACGCCTCGACGAAGTGCTTGACGAAGAAGTCCATTTCCCAGGCGAGCTTCTCGACGTCGAACGCGATGCCATACGGGATGAAGGCCGGCGAGGCCAGCTCCGCGCCGCGCCGCTGCACCGTCGCGAGGAGGGCCACGGCCTGCCGGTAGCGGGCCGCGTGCTCCGCCGGCGACGCCGCGCCGAGATGGGCCTGCAGCGTGACGTCCCCGAGATCCTCGAGCGCCAGGATGCCGAGGTCATCGGCGTGTCCGAGCAGCGTGGGGATCGGCACCGGCATCTGCTGGAGCAGACGGGCGACGTTCACGAACGAGAGGCTTTCGAAGTCGAAGGGTCCGGCGTACAGCGAGAGCACGATTGACGGACCGCCGTGCACGAGCACGCGATAGTACCGGCGATCCGAGGCGTCCCCCGTCAGCGCCACGACACGCGGCGACTGGGACGACAGCCCGCTGCGCACCAGGTACTGGTCGATACGCTCGCGCTGTCCGGTCGATTCAACCGGTCGGGTGGACGTCGTCATAGTGGTTTCGTCAACAGGCCGCGCTCGATGCGCTCGCCTGGAGCGGGCGTAAGGGAGCCGGCAGGCACGATCGCGCAGCCTTCCAGAGTCGTTCCCGGCGGTACGCGAGCACCGTCGGCGACGATGCAGCGGGTGAGGCGGGCCCCGGCGCCGACGGTCACATCATCCCATACGACCGTGCGCTCCAGCCTCGCGGATTCATCCACGGCCACGCGGTCCCTGCCGACGAGATGGCTGCCCTCCGATGCGGCGAGCGACAGGCAGGTCTCGAAGTAATCGGATGGAGTACCGATGTCCTGGAACGACGCCCGGCAGACGTGCGCCGCGATCGAGCGCGGGCGCTCCCGGAGCAGGCGGGGGTAGAGATCCGCGACGCTTTCGGCCAACATGCCGTCCTCGAGGTGCTGGAACACGCTTGCGTGCGCCACCTGTACGCCGATGAAGTGGAATGCGTCGAACCCGTCCGCCCGGTGGACTGGTTTTTCTCCCGCGCGGCGCCGTCCCGAGAAGCCGGTTACCCAGCCATCCGGCGCGACGATCACGCTCCCGTACTTGTCCGGCCGCGGGTTCGGGATGACAGCCATCGTGACCGCGGCGCCCGCCGCCTCATGCCTCGCCAGCAGCGCCCCAAGGTCGAGATCGGTCAGCGTGTCGCCGTTCACGATCAGGAACGGCCCGCCGGCTCCGGTGAGGAGGGGCAGCGCCCGGCGTGGACCGCCTGCCGATCCGAGTATCGGCTGTTCCCACGAGTACCGTATTCTGACGCCCAGATCCGCGCCCTCGCCGAGGGTGGCTGCAATCGTGTGCGGCAGGTGGTGCAGGTTCAGGACCAGGTCGCAGACGCCCTGGACGGCCAGCCACCGGATCACCCGGCGGGCGAGCGGTTCGCCGTTCACCGGCACGGCCGCCTTCGCGCGGACGTAGGTCAGCGGCCGCAGCCGCGTCCCGAGACCGGCGGTGAGCACCAGGGCGGGTGGAGCCCCGCGCTCAGAGTCCGGCATCCGTTTCGGGGAAAACCATGTCGGGGCCGTCGAGACCGTGCGCCTCGCGGTACTGCAGGAACAGGCCGCGGTAGGAGTCGAGGATGTAGTCCGCCGGCTGCCGTCCCAGGGCCTCGGCCATCGCGGCGATCCCCTGGTCGCCACCCTCGATCTCTACGAACACGCCAACTGGCGTTTCGTCGATGGCGACGATGACGTCCTCGTGGGCGAACTCCTCGCGGTACTTCTCGTAGCGGAACCACACGTGGAGGCCCAGCTCCTGCAGCACCCGCAGCAGGATGGCGCCGTCACCGACCATGGTTTCCAGTTCTTCACGGATCTTCATCATGCCGGGCTGCACCGGTCCCTTGAACGTCAGGCGGCTCTTGCCGCTCTCGGTGCGCACGCGCAGCACGCAGCGGCGGCGCCGCAACTGCTCATCGTCGGTGTCGAGCAGCGCATCTTCCTGCAGGCGACGCCCCAGGAGCGGCGTGGCGCCGGTGGCCAGGATGGCGCTCCTGGCCTCGTCCGCCGAGGCGAACTGCAGCTTGATCTCGCGCTCGAGTGTGGTCGATGGCATGATCTGGTCCTCGTCCCCTTCCGGTGACCGGCGCGCCGGGCGCGATTATACAGATATTGGCCGTGCGGCTCCACGCCAGAGCCACCGCCGGACCGCCACGTACATGACGAAGCACTCGACGGCAAACGGCGGAAAGCCGCCATAGCCGAGGATCGGCATCTCGAAGAGCTTCACCTCAGGAAGAATTGGGACGTTGTACTTCCATTTAGTGCCCGCCCAGTAGTTCCAGAACTCCCAGAGCAGACCGCACGCCAGCCCGGAGAGGGCGAGATTCACGAGCCGGTCCCGCCGCCCGGCCCGCAGGTCCCCGAGCACCGACTCGCTCCCCGCCCGTCCGTTGATCGGATCGAGCAGGAAGATGAAGCCGAGCCAGACGGGCGCGGCCAGATAGGTCGAGGGATAGAGGATCGGCAGCAGGAGCATGAACGCTCCGGCCAGCATGCTGGCGATGGCTCCCGGGGTCAGCGGCTGCGGGGGGAGGCTGGCCGGAGAGGGGTACAGCGCGGGCGGGGATCCCACATTCTCGCGCGCGGGCTGGCGCCGGAAGCTGCCGACCAGCTCGCCCGTCTGAAAAATCGCAATCGAGATCGTCGCGAATGACCACGCATAGCCGAAGTAGCGCACCGGCAGCGACTCGGGCAGGCCGAGGTAATACCAGTTGTGCAAGGTGTACTTGTTGTACAGCTCGAAGACGACCCACAGCGGCACCGACGCACAGGCCAGGAACGCAAGCTCCGCGCGCGAGTCGCTCATCCAGGAGCTCCCCCGCCGCTTCCACACCAGACCGTCCACGAGCAGGACGTAACCGGACCACGCAATCGGAGTGTGCCAGGAATAGAAAGGCTGAACCCCGGCGAGCATCGCGGCTTCGGAGATCAGCATGATGGCCAGCCCCGCCCACGCCCGCCACGGCAGCGGTCGGGTGGTCACGGGATCCCGGCCTCCAGCCGCTCGAAACCGACGGCCTGCCCGGGAGAGACGCAGTGGGAACTGGCAAAGGCGCTGGAATCGCAGGCGGGTGCAGACTCATGCATTGGTCACGGGTGCAAACGAAAAATCGCTGGCAGGACGCGCCTGCCAGCGATTGGACATGGAGACCCGGCGTAACGCCGGTGGTTATCTCTTGCGTACCGTCACGAACGTCTCGGCACCGTTGCGCCACAGCAGGAGGAAGGCCGGCGTTCCGTCCTCGGCTCTCTGCAGCTCCCGCTGCACCTGGCCCGGGCTCGTGACCGGCGTCCGATTCACCTCGAGGATGACGTCGCCGGGGGCGATGCCCGCGTAGAACGCGGGGCTGTTGCGCTGCACGTCGGTCACGACCGCGCCTCCCCGGTTCCTCGGCACCTCCAGCTCGCGCGCGACATCCGGCGTAATCGGCTCGATGGTCATGCCGAGACCCGTGGTCGTCGGCTCATCGGTGCCATCCGGCCGCGCGCGGGCCCCGCGGTTGGCCTCGGCTTCGAGATCCAGCTCGTCCACCGTCACGTTCAGCGCCTTCCGCTGCTTGGCGCGGTAGACCGTGACCGGAACCGACGTCCCGGGCTTGGTCGCCACGACCAGGGCGACCAGCGCGTCGCTGTCCTTCACCTGACGCCCGTTGAACTCGACGATCACGTCGCCGGGCTGCATGCCAGCCTTGGCTGCCGGCTGGTTCTCCGTCACGCCCGAGACGATGGCTCCGTTCGTGTCCGGAAGCCCCATCGCCTCGGCCACGTCGGCGGTCAGCGGATCGCGCGAGACCTGGATTCCGATGACGCCCCGCACCACCTTGCCGGTGCGCAGCTGCGGCAGCAGATCGCGGACGGTGTTGATCGGGGTGGCAAAGCCTATCCCGATATTGGCAGAGCGCTGGTCGGTGAAGATCGAGGTGTTGATGCCGACGACCTCGCCGCGGATATTGAGCAGCGGCCCGCCGGAGTTGCCCGGGTTGATGGCGGCATCCGTCTGGAGCATCGGCTGCTCGCGCTGCGCGACCCCGAAGGGGCGGCCCAGGGCGGAGATCACGCCGACGGTGACCGTGTGGTTCAGGTTGAAGGGATTGCCGATCGCCATCACCCAGTCGCCGGGCTGCATCTGGTCGGAGTCGCCGAACTTCACTTCCTGCAGCGCCGCCTTGGGCATCTCGGTGAGCTGGATGAGGGCGCTGTCGGTGAGTACGTCACGCCCGATCACCTTGGCCGTGTAGCTCTCGGTGCGCCCCCCGCCGAATAGGCTCACGCGGATGTCGTCAGCGCCTTCGACGACGTGGTTGTTCGTGAGGATGAGACCGGACTTGTCGATGATGAACCCGGTGCCCGTGCCCTGCTGGGTGGGCGGCTCCTCGGTCCGCGGCCGGCCGGGCCGCGGCTGGCTCTGCCCGAAGAACCGGCGGAGGAAGTCGTCGCCGCCGAAGAATTCGGTCATCTCGCGGCCGCGCGCACGAGCCTGCGTCGTGATGTTGACGACGGTCGGGCTCTGCGCACGGGCGATGTTCCGGAAGGTCTGCGCGTCGATGGGCCCGCTGAGCGGCGCGCTGTTGCCGGCCGGCACGTTCATCGACTGGGCCGCGGAGGGCGGCGAGAGCCCCCACTGCGAGGCGATGACCATTCCGACAGCGGCCGAAGCAATCGCGATGAGAATGGCGTAAAAGAGCGTCGTCTTCCGCGTGGACATCGATCTTTCTCCCTGGCGCATTTGCTGACGATCCGGCCCGTGCCGCTGATGACGCGAGTTCAGGCCCCCCAGCTATCCCGGTCCGAACGTGGCCCGTCAGCCCGGAGGGTGGCAGCACGCACACGACCGAGAACGTGTTCCGGGTGTGCCCTTCCAGTCCCCAAGCCGGACGGGTCGCCCGGCTTCATGTTAGACCAGCTCGACAATCGCCTGCTGGCGCTCGCCCGTGACGCGGGCCTCGCGGCGCCCGACGAACATGTTGATTTCGGTGCGCACGCCGAAGCGGTCGGTGTAGATGCCAGGCTCGATCGTAAATCCCGTGCCCGGGATCAGCCGGCGGTCGTCGTGCGTTTCGTAGTCGTCCATATGGACGCCGTTGCCGTGGACGTGCTCCCCGAGGCTGTGGCCCGTCCGGTGGATGAACCGGGGCCCGTACCCCGCCTGTTCGATAACCGTGCGGCAGGCGCGGTCCACTTCGAAACCGCGCAGCTCGCGACCCTCGCGCACCGCCGACTCGACGAGGTCCACGGCGGCATCCCGACCCTCACAGACCGCCGAGAACGCCCGGGCGTACTCCTCAGGTACGGGCTGTCCGGTGAACCCCACCCACGTGATGTCAGCAAACACCGCGCCGGTCTCCGCCAGCTTACCCCAGAGGTCGAGCAGCACGATCTCTCCGTGACGAACGGCTCTGGGCGCGTCGCGGCTCGGCCCGTAATGGGGATTGCCGGCGTGTTCCTGCACGGCGACGATCGGCGGCGAGTCGGTGACGAGGCCTTCCTCCTCGAACCAGCCCACCATCGCCGACTGCACGTCTGTTTCCAGCAGCGGCTGCCCCTTCTGCATGCTCGCCCGGATGAGCTCGAACGCCCGGTCCTTGATGCGGTAGAGCCGCTCGGACGCGGCCACGTGAGTGCGAAGCATGGCGTCGGACCAGGCGGCCTCGAAGCGCTGCACGAGGTCTCCCGAGGACACCACCGCGACGCCCAGATCCTTCACCGCCTCAACCGTCCCCGCGTCCACACGCGAAACGTAGGGAATGGCGTTGCCCGGCGAATACTCCATGGCCACCCGCCTGACACCGCGCAGCAGGTCGCGGAGGCCGGCGGCCAGCTGCTCGCGCCCGGCATACGGCCGTTTGTCGCCGGGCAGCCCGTCGAGGTTGTGGCGCTCGATCGCGTGGACCAGTCCCCGTGGAGTGCCCTCGGCGGGTATCAGGTAGTACCAGCGTCGTGTCGCCAGCTTCGAAGAGCCCTCGAGGCCGGACACGCGGGCGGCAATCGGATTCGACCCGTGGAAGTCGTAGAGCAGCCAGCCGTCGAGACCGTCCTCCCGGAGCGCCTGCTGCACGTCCTCGATTGCCAAAGCCATCGGTTCGAGTATACCGCCGTCCCCGTACCGGATAGGACGATGGACGGGCGGCCCCGGCCGGCATCCGGGGCGGCCCGCTGCCGTGGCCAGCGTTCACGAGACCGGAGGAACCTTCGCCAGGTCACGGCGGTCCTATAATTGATGATGCCTGCCGCGGAACACGCCATGCGCTCGAGGATTCTGATCCTGTCGACCCTTTTCTTCCTGGTTCCCCTGGCCCCCGCCGGGCAGCCGCAGGACACGCAGCCGCCACCACCCGCGTCGGCCGACCCGCAGCCGCCGGTGCGCTTCAAGGTGGAGGTGAACTACGTCGAGATCGACGCGATCGTCACCGATGCGAACGGAAACTTCGTGCGCACGCTCACGAAGGGGGACTTCGAGGTCTTCGAGGACGGCAAGCCGCAGTCGGTGTCGATGTTCTCGCTCGTCGATCTGCCGGTGGAACCCACGGATCCGCCGCTGTTCGCCACTGCCCCGATCGAGCCGGACGTGGCGAGCAACGCCCGGGAGTTCGACGGCCGGGTGTTCGTGCTGATTCTCGACGACCTCCACACGCACTCCGCGCGGTCGCTGCGCGTCAAAGCCGCCGCGCGGCAGTTCGTCGAGCGGCACGTCGGCGCCAACGACCTCGTGGCCATCCTCACCACCGGCGGCGGCCGCGGCACCGCCCAGGAGTTCACCAGCAGCAAGCCACGGCTGCTGAAGGCTATCGACGCGTTCATGGGGCAGAAGCTGCGGTCGGCGACACTCGAGCGAATCGACGACTATTACCGTCAGCGGGACATGCGCTCGGGGAACGCCCCACGCGACCCCGGCGAGGCCGAGCGGGCCTTCAAAGCGCGCAACACCCTGGCGACGCTGGAGTCGGTGGCCAACTACATGACGGGCATCCGCGGCCGCCGGAAGGCCGTCCTGTTCTTCAGCGAGGGGATCGATTACGACATCACGAATCCGATCCAGAACCAGTACGCGTCCGACATCATGCACGAGACGCAGGATGCCATCGCGGCGGCCACCCGGGCCAACGTCAGCTTCTACGGCATCGACGCGAGGGGTCTCGGGGCCCTCTCCGACGAGATCATGTCGATCCAGAGCCTGCCGGAGGACAACTCGATCGGCCTGACGAACCTTCAGAACGAGCTGCGGCTGTCGCAGGACAGCCTCCGTGTGATCTCCGACGAGACGGGCGGGTTCGCGGCCGTGAACCGGAACGAGTTCGCGGACACGTTCACGCGCATCGTGCGGGAGAACAGCAGCTACTACGTGCTCGGCTACTACTCGAGCGACACCCGACGCGATGGCCGGTTCCGCCGGCTCGAGGTACGCGTCAGGCAGCCGGGGCTGCAGGTGCGGGCCCGCAAGGGATATGTCGCCCCCCGGGGCCGGCCGGCGTCCGAGACGCCGGTGAACGCGAAGACCTCGCCCGAGCTGCGAGAGGCGGTCGACAGCCCGATTCCCGTCACCGGCCTCGGGCTGCGCGTCTTTGCCGCGCCGCTCAAGGGACGCGAGCCGAACGCCTCCGTCCTCCTCGCGCTGGAGGTCGAAGGCGCCCGGCTGCGATTCACTCCGAAGGGCGAGGTGATGAGCGACGACATCGAGGTCGCCGTCGTCGCGATTGATCAGACCGGGAAGGTGCGCGACGGCGGCCGCAATCTCGCGGAGCTGCGCCTCAGGCCGCAGACGCAGGCGCTCGTGGCGCAGCACGGGGTACGCCTCACGCGGCGGCTCGACGTACCGCCGGGGCGGTACCAGCTCCGCGTCGGCGCCCGGGACGCGGGCAGCGGGCTCCTCGGCTCCGTCACGCTCGATCTGGACGTCCCCGATTTTTCGAAGGGGGATCTGGCGATGAGCGGCATCCTGCTCACGTCCGCGTCCGCCAGCCGGATGCCGACGGCGAACCCGGACCCGGATTTCAAGGACATCCTGCCGGCGCCGCCGGCCGCAGCCCGGGAGTTCCCGCACGGCGATACCCTGTCGCTCTTCACAGAGGTGTACGACAACCGGGTCTCGACGCCTCACCGGGTGACGATTCGGGCGACGATGCTGGCCGACGACGGGAGGGTGATCTTCACGACGGCCGACGAACGCAGGAGCGAGGAGCTCAAGGGAGGCGGCGGCTACGGCTACGTCACGACGATCCCGCTGACCGGCGTCGCACCGGGCCGCTACGTCCTGCGCGTCGAAGCGCAGTCGTTCCTCTCGGGCGGCAGCGCGATCTCGCGTGAGCTGGAGTTCAGGGTCCGGTGACGAGCGCCATCGAGACGATCGGCTATGGAGAGGGGAGCCGGGTCACGACGGCCCACCGCCAGATCCTGCGGACGGAGGAAGAGTGGCGCGAGCTGTGGCGGGCGCATGCCGGCCCGGAGCTCGCGCCGCCGGTTGTCGACTTCGACACGAGGATGGTGGCCGCCGCCTTCGCCGGCGAGCGGCCCACCCCGGGGTGGGAAATCGCCATCTCGGGGACGCGGCGCGACGGCGCCGCCCTCGTCCTGCTCGTCACCGAGCGTCATCCGCCGGCCTCTGCGATGGCGGCCCAGATCCTCTCGTCTCCCTTTCACATCGTCACGGTCCCGCGCTACGACGGGGCCGTGCGCTTCGAGGCTGCCGACGCGGTTCCCGCCGCTGCGATGAGGGCATCGACGCCGCCGCGCCGGCATGAGGCGGCGCCTTCCTCGACGGGGCTCTCCCCGCGGACGGCGGCGGTGCTGGCCTATCTGGCAGGGCCCCTTTCGGGCGCGCTCCTGCTGGCTCTCGAGCAGTCGAGCCGGTTCGTCCGCTTCCACGCCTTCCAGGCGCTCGTCGGGCTGGGCGTGCTGAGCCTGGCCGGGCTCCTCTTCCTGCTGCTCGCGTTCCTTCTGCTGCTCGTGTCGCCCGCTGCCTTCTGGGCCCTGCTCTGGCTCGCCGCGGCAACCGGAGTGGCCTGGCTGCTCATCTGGGCCGCCTGCCTGTTCCAGGCGTACAAGGGCCGCCTTTGGAAGCTGCCAATCGCCGGCGTCTACGCCGCGCGCTGGGCGCGCCTCCAGGGCTGAGCCTACCAGCCCTCCCGTGCCCTCAGGCCGGCAATCTGGGCCGCGTGGTGATGACCGTGCCAGGCGTAGAACTGCAGTATCCAGTCGAGGTCGAGCTGACCATGTTCGGGGTGGACGAGGCGCCGCGAGAAATCCGCGGGCTGCATCGACTCGAGCAGGATCACCCAGCGCTGGTGCAGCGCGTCGAGCAGGTCGAGCGAGACGTGAACGGGCGTCCGATCGGTGTCGGCCACGGTCGCCCAGGCCGCCTGGTCGTACGGCTTGATGGTGGGATTGTCTTCGGTCAGCGCGAGCTTGAAGCGCACGTACGCGTTCATGTGGCTCTCGGGGACGTGGTGCACCACCTGGCGGAGCGTCCATCCGTCCGGGCGGTACGGCGTCCTCAGCCGGGGCTCGTCGAGCCCTTCCACCGCTTTCCGGAGCGCGGCAGGCGCCTCGGCGACCCGCCGGATCCAGGCGCGGCGCCTGTCGGGCGTGACGTTCTGGTCGACGGTGAACCGGCCGATGGGGAACCGTAGATCGTCCATGCGCGCATTCTCACGTGGGCCTCGCCCGGAGCGCCTTCGGCCCGAAGGCGGCACGCGGGCCTTTTCGCCCGCCTCCGAACCGCGCAGGCGCACACGGAGCCCGTCTGCCCGGGACCCGGCTCTATTGGAACTTCTGAACGGCTTTGGCGTCGATCTTCCCGTTGGCGTGGTTGAAGACGTACTGATTCGTGTACAAACCTTCCTTCCACGGCGAGCTCATCGTGACCTCGACGATCTCTCCGGGGTTGATCAGGCGCTTCACCTTCTCGCTGTCGCCGGAGACCACCTCGCGCTTCTGGTTGTACCAGTACTCGTCGACCCCCAGCAACGCAATGGGTCCCTTCGACGTGTTCTTGATCTTGAGGATCGTGACGATTTCGTTGCCCTTCCGCGCGGGCTTCCCGCGGATGACCTCGATCGTCGCGACACCCTTGATCGGCGGAATCCACTTGGCCTGTGCCGCAGGAGCGGGGGCCGCGGGGGCCGCGGGCTGCGCCTGGCCGTAGGCTGCGGCGCAAACGAACACGGAGAAGGCGAACGCGAGAGCCGGTACTACGACACGGCGGGTCATGGCCACCTCCCGAAATTCAATGGGTTGGCCAGATTATAGGCCGCTACATCTCTCCGTTCCAGTCCTCCGGTTCCGGGCTGGAGGAGCGGAAGATCTCGAGGTGCCACTTGCCCCCACCCCACGGCTCGATGACCTCGGCGGCGACGACGTCGACCAGGATCTCCGCAAAGGTGCGCCCTTCGGGATCGCCGTCCAGGTGGTAGGCCGCCTCGTCCCACGTGAAGCTCGGATAGAGCACCATCGTCAGGAACAGATCGTACCCGTCGTCGACCACGATGAGCTGCCCGCAGGGGCGCTTCAGGGTCGAGTGGTAGATGAGGTACTTCTCGGCGCTGTGCGCGCGGATGTAGCGCTTGAGCGCGAACTCGCGGGCGACGATCTCCTCGACCGCGATCTTCTTGTCCCAGCAGTCGCGGCAGTACCGCTCTTCGCCGCGCGGCTCTGATACGTCCTTGGCACCGCACAGCGCACAGCGCGTCTGGGCCACCGTCTTTCGAGACATCGCCCGATCTTAGCACTCCGGCTGGCGGAGGCCGCTGAGAAACGCGGGCCGCAGAGCACTGTTCCGCGACTCAGGGGAACCGGACGGCCTGAGCCATCGCCTTCGAGTACATCTCGCTCGCGTATTGCTTCAGCATGCGGCGCGCGCTGAAGCGGGGCGCGACGGACATGATGGCCTGGCGGACAATGAGCAGCCAGCGATGCGGGGTGCCGAGGGGATCGTGATCGTAGAACCTCGGTACGACCTCGCGCTCGAGCAGCTGGTAGAGGGCCTCGGCGTCGGCCGCGTCGGCGCCGTCAGGGTCCGCCGGGTCGGTTCGCCCCTCGATGATCCAGCCGTTGCCGCCCTCGTAGCCCTCGGCCCACCACCCGTCGCCGACGCTGAGATGGGGCACGCCGTTCAGGGAGGCCTTCATCCCGCTCGTGCCGGAGGCCTCGAGCGGCTTGCGGGGGTTGTTGAGCCAGACGTCGCATCCCTGCGCGAGGAAATGCGCCACGTGCAGATCGTAATCGTCCACGAAGGCGATTCGGCCGCCGAACATCGGGTCCACGGCGCGCCGGTAGACCTGCTGGATGAGGTGCTTGCCGGTCTCGTCGGCCGGGTGCGCCTTGCCTGCGAAGATGATCTGCACCGGTCGGCGCGAGGCGGTCAGGATGCGCAGCAGGCGATCCGGATCACGGAAGATCAGCTCCGATCGCTTGTAGCCGGTGAACCGTCGCGCGAAGCCGATGGTGAGCGCGTTGGGATCGAGGAGCGTGCCGGCCGCGACGACTCTGGCGGCGCTGACGTGTTCTTGCTTCCATCGCTGGCGGGCCCGCTCCCGGATGAACGCGAAGAGATACTGGCGCAGGGCCTGGCGGGCGGTCCAGAGCTCCGAGTCCGGGATCTCGAGGACCCTCGCCCACACACCAGGGTCGTCGTGGCGGTCCCTCCAGTCGGCCGGCAGGTACTCGTCGAACAGCGCGGTGAGCTCCGCCGAGAGCCAGGTTGGGATGTGCACTCCGTTGGTGATGGCGCGCACCGGCCGGTCGTCCTCCTTTGTGCCGGGCCAGATGGGCGCCCACATCTCCCTGGTGACCTGCCCGTGCAGCTGGGAGACGCCGTTCACGTATCGCGACGTCCGGAGCGCGAGGGCGGTCATGTTGAACAGCGGACCGCTCCCGTTGTCGTAGTGCCCGAGCGCCATGAACTGGTCGCGGTAGTTGCCGAGGGTGCCCCAGGCCCCCGCCAGGTGGGTCTCGACGAGGTTGAACGGGAACGCGTCGTGCCCGGCCGGGACCGGCGTGTGCGTCGTGAAGATGGTCGTCTGGCGCACCTCCTCGAGGGCGGCCTCGAAGGTCTGCCCCCCCTCGATGAGATCGCGGATGCGCTGCAGCACGACGAACGCGGCATGCCCCTCGTTGAGGTGCCACGCCGCCGGCGCCGACCCGAGCACGCGCAGGGCGCGGACGCCGCCGATGCCCAGGATGATCTCCTGCTGGATTCGCGTCTCGCGGTCCCCGCCGTAGAGACGCGCCGAGAGCTCCCGGTCCCAGGGAGCGTTCTCCTCGAGGTCGGTATCCAGCAGATACAGCTTCACGCGTCCGAGCCGTACGCGCCACACCGAAACCAGGACGCTGCGGCTGCCGAGCGGCACTGCGATGATGCAGGGCTTGCCCTCCGCCGTGGTCGCCTGCTCGATCGGGGCGTCCGTCCAGTTCAGCCGCTCGTAGACCTCCTGCTGCCAGCCCTCCGCCGAGACGAGCTGGTGAAAATAGCCCTGTGGATACATGAACCCGACGCCAATCAGTGGAATCCCGAGGTCGCTGGCTTCCTTGCAGTGATCGCCGGCGAGGACCCCGAGCCCCCCGGCATAGATCGGCAGCGACTGGTGAAGCGCGAATTCCGCCGAGAAGTAGGCGATGGGCCCCTGCAGGTCCGGCATGCGATCGAGCCACCAGGTGTCGCGGGCGCTTCGCGCGCGATCCAGCGCCGCCATGGCTTCGTCGTACAGGACCAGGAATCCGGGATCGGCCGCGGCTCGCGCGAGCAGGTCCTGCGGGATGAGCTTGAGCATCAGCACGGGGTTGTGTGCCGTCTGGCGCCACAGCGGGTAGTCGAGCCGGCGGAAGACTTCACGGGCTTGCGGATTCCAGGTCCACCACAGGTCGTTGGCCAGCTCCGGCAGGCGGGCCAGCCGACCAGGAATCCCAGGCGTTGCGGGGGCGTTCGTGTCCACGGGTCTCCGTTCTCTATAACTGGCTATCCGGTCGCCGGGCTCCGTCCGTGCACGCCCCGACGAGCTGGGCGAAGCGCGCGAGATCAATGTTGCCGCCCGACACGACGGCGACGATGCGCCGGTGGCCGCGCGCGGTCATGGCGGGCGAAAGGGCGGCTGCCACGGCGCATGCGGCGGCGCCTTCGGCAATCACGTGCATGCGGTCCGCCACCAGCCGCATGGCATCCGCTGCCTCGTCCAGACTGACCACGAGCGATTCGGTCACCCACTGCCGCAGCATCGGCCACATCGTGGGAAGCACGGACTTGCCCCCCGCGCCGTCCACGAAGGACGCGGTCCAGCCGTCGAACCTGACGGGCTGTCCGGCGCGGAACGACGCGGCGAGCGGGGCAGCGGTCGCCGGTTCGGCTGCATAGACAGCGGCCCCGGGCCTGAGCGTCCGGATCGCGCATCCGACTCCGGCGAGCAGGCCGCCGCCCCCAATCGGCGCGATGACCGCATCGACGTCCGGCAGGTCCTCGACGATTTCGAGTCCGATGGTCCCGTTCCCGCTGATGAACCGATCGTCGTCGAAGGGATGGACCAGGTGGCCGGACATCCGATCGGACCGGTGTTCCTCGACCGTCCGCCAGCATTCATCGTACGTGGCTTTCACGATGCTGGCGCCGAGGCGCTCGATCGCGCGCAGCTTCGTCTCTGGCGTCGTGTCCATGACGAGGACGCTGCAGCGGGCGCCGCACGCCCTGGCGGCGAGGGCCGCGCCCTGCGCCGCGTTTCCGGCGCTCACGGTCCAGATTCCCCGCGACAGCTCCTCCTGCGTGAGCTGGCGGACAGTATTGTACGCCCCCCGGATCTTGAACGACCCGATCGGCTGCAGCGTCTCGAGCTTGAGATGAACCTGCGGACTGTCCGCGTCTCCGGACAGCCGAATGAGCGGGGTGCGAACGGCCACGGTGTAGACGTCGGCGGCCGCATCGCGAATCGTGTCGAGTGAGACGTGTCTCGTCGCCGTGGTCAAGAACGCGCATCGTACTAGGCTGGTTCGCCGTGCGTCAACAAATCCGCTACACTTTTCCCCCGCGGCGGTCCGGCCGCCGTCTGCTTCCCGACGCGGCGCAGCCGGCACGGGCGACAGCGGAAAATCGCATGGTGACGCTGGAGAGGAGCATCGCGGCGGGGTTCGCTGCTGGCGCGGTCATCGTGCTGGCCTGGATGGGGCCGGCAGGCGCGCGTGCCCAGGAGTTGTCGACCCGCGAGCTGGAACGGATCAACTGGATGGAGTTCCGCGAGGCCGTGCCCGCGCGCGTCGAGACCGTTCTCGTGCCGCTCGGCACCCTGGAGCCGCATGGCGTCACCGCCAACGGAGCGGACATCATCGCCCCCGTCGCGATCGCGAGAGCGATCGCTCCCCGGGTCAACGCCATGATCGCCCCCGTGATTCCGTACGGCATCACCGGCTCCATGGACGCCTATCCCGGAGCGTTCACGGTCCCGGAGGAGGCCTACCGTCCGTACGTGAAAGCGGTGCTGCTCGGATTGGCGAAGAACCGGTTCCGCAACATCATCCTGATCAACGGACACGGCGGTCCCCAGACGGCCGTCCTGAATGCGCTCGGCGTGGAGGTCGGCCGCGAAGCGAGTGTCCGCACGCTCGTCGTCAACTGGTGGGCCTACTGCGCGGACGTGACGCTGGACGTGTTCGGCGAAGACGGCGGACATGCCGGGGAGAACGAGAACGCGTTCATGCTCGCCATCGATCCCTCGCTGGTGCACCAGTCGCGCTATTCGGGACCCGAGATGGCGACGGCGAACCCCGCCCCGAATACGTGGAGTGCCTATCCGAGCCCTTCCAGCATCGGGCTGTACAGGGAAGGCCAGGGATTTCCGCGCTTCGATGCCCCCAGGGCGAAGCGTTACTTCGCGGCCGTGAACGACAAGATGGCGCGCCTCATCGAGGACACCATCCGGAAGTGGAACATGATCGAGCGCTGACCCGTCATCGAAAGGGACCAGTCCGATGTCTCGCAGGATCAATCGCCGCGAGTTCGTGAAAGCCGGCGCCGCGGTCGGCATCGTCACGACTTCCACGCGGGCCGCGGCCGGACAGGCGCCGGCCATCGTGTCCTCTCGCCCGAAGCCCGTGGTCATCGCGTCCTCGAACGGGAACCGGTACCGGAATGGCGGTTCGAAAACGGCTGTCGAGCTGGCGTTCGGGCTGATGGCCGAGGGCCGGGACGTGCTGGACGCTCTCATTGCCGGAGTCAACCTCTGTGAGCTCGATCCGGAGGACACGAGCGTGGGCTACGGCGGGCTGCCGAATGCCGACGGGGTCGTCCAGCTCGACGCGTCCTGCATGCACGGGCCGGCGAAACGCGCCGGCGCGGTGGCCTGCCTGGAGGGCGTACGCACTCCGTCGCTCGTCGCCCGGAAGGTGATGGACGAGACGGATCATCATTTGATCGTCGGGGCCGATGCTCAGCGGTTTGCGCGGAGCTTCGGTTTCGCAGTCGAAGCGGATCTCAACACCGAACGCTCGCGCGCGGCCTGGGTGGAGTGGAAGCGTCGTACGGACCCGCTGCATTACCTCGATCCCCGGAAACGGGAGGCGGCACGCCGGCGCGTCGAGCTGGACATGATTGCCGAGGGCTGGGTCGACCCCGAGCACTTCTACGGAACCATCAACTGCAACGGGATCAGCTCGAAGGGGGAGATCTGCGGCGTGACCACGACCAGCGGCCTTGCCTGGAAAATACCCGGGCGCGTCGGCGATTCGCCCATCCTCGGGGCGGGCCTGTACGTGGACGGGGCGGTCGGCGCCGCCGGGTCGACCGGGCGCGGGGAAGCGAACCTGTTCGGCCTCTGCTCGTTCCTCGTGGTCGAAGAGATGCGGCGGGGGCGTCATCCGAAGGACGCCGGGGTCGAGGCGCTGCGGCGCATCACGGCGAACACCGTCGAGACCCGACTGCTCAACGAGCGCGGCCAGCCCTCCTTCAACGTCAGCTTCTACGCGCTCAACTCACGGGGAGACTACGCGGCCGTCTCGATGTACGGCAGCACCTATGCGGTGTGCACGGAGCAGGGACCGCAGACCCTGCCGACCGAGGCGCTTCTCCCGGGCGAGCCGACCGACTGAGGACTGACGCCTGTCGCGGCTACCCCTTGCGACCGTACAGCGACAGCACCTTTCGCAGGCCGTCGATCGGGATGGCTTTCGACGCCACGCCCCGGCCGGTCGTGTCCGTGGCCCTGAGGAGGGAGTTGTAGATGGCCTCCTCGGTCGCGTCCAGCACCGCCTCGAACAGCCCGGACACGGCGTCCGTGGGCAGGGTCGTCCGCGCCTGCGGCGTCAAGTCGCCGATCACGCGAAGCGACGCGTGCGTGGAGAAGGCGATCGCGAAGTCGCCGCTGCCGTTCGAGTACGTGGAGCCCGTCCGCGCCATCGCGAACACTGCTCTCGCCGCCAGGCGCTCGAGGTTGCGCGCATCGAGCGGCGCGTCGGTGCCGACGACGATCATGCACGATCCATCCGCCTCGGGACGGGCTGCCGCCGGGCGTTCTCCGGGCGTCAGCTCACGCCAGACGGGCACTCCGGCGATCGTGAGACGGCCCCCGAAATTGGCCTGGACGAGGGCCCCGACGGTCCACTGCTCGTTCCCGACGCGCACCTGTCTGGAAGACGTGCCGATGCCCGCCTTCCAGCCGAACGCCGTCGTTCCCGTCCCGGCCCCGACAGCGCCCTCCAGCACGGGACCGGCTGCCGCCGTCCGGATCGCTTCGACCACGTGTGCGCGCGTGACATGCCCTCCGCGGATGTCGTTCAGGCCGGCGTCGTTCGTTTCGCCGACGAGCGCGTTCACGGACCGGACCTGCTCGTTGCCAGGCTGCGCGAGCGTCCAGGCGACCACGCCGTCGATCGCCGGCCCGACCGCCAGAGTGTTTGTCAGCACGATGGGCGTTTCGATAGTTCCGAGCTCGTGCACCTGGGTAGAGCCGGCGAGCTTGCCGAAGGCGTTGCCCACGAACACGCCGCCGGGCACCTTGCTCTGGAACAGGTTGCCGCCGTGGGGCAGGATCGCGGTGACGCCCGTGCGGACGGTGTCCCCGCCGGTCAGCGTCACGTGACCCACGCGCACGCCCGCGACGTCGGTGATCGCGTTGAGCGGCCCGGGCTGCAGCACACCTGGCGCGATCCCGAGGTCCCGTGCTCGAGGCCGCCCCCCGGGCGGCGACGCTTGGAGGCTCGCGACGAGCAAGGCCGCCAGGAACGATCGTGACGACATGAAGGGTCCGTTCAGCCGCGCAGGTAGCGGCGCGTCACCCGCGGCCCGGGCTCCTATAATACGCGCCGTCCGCCCCGCTTTCGCTGGAGCTTCCCGTGATCACCGTTCGCGTTCGACGTCTTCGCCCGGATGTGCGTCTGCCCGGTTACGAAACGCCCGGCGCCGCAGCCTTCGACCTGGCGGCCTCCGCTGACGTGGCCGTACCGCCGGGCGAGGTGCGGCTGGTGCCGACCGGCCTGGTCGTCGAGGTTCCCTCCGGCATGTTCCTGGGCGTCTTTGCGCGGAGCAGCACGCCGGTCAGACGCGGGCTGATGGTGGCCAACGGCGTCGGCGTGGTGGATCCGGACTACTGCGGCCCCGAGGACGAGGTCAAGATCGCCGTCATGAATTTCACGGACGCGACCGTGGAGGTGCGGGCCGGCGACCGGATCGCGCAAGGCATCCTGCTCGCCGCCCCGCGCGTCGCGTGGGAGGAAGCCGGAGTGCTCGGATCCGCCTCGCGCGGCGGCTTCGGGTCGACGGAGCGCTGAACCCTGAACCTTGAACCGTTCAGTCCTCCAACCGCAGCCACGACGGGATCGAGGTGTGGAACGTGAAGCCGAGCTTCTCGTAGAAGCCCCGGGCCGTCGCCCGGCTGTCCAGATAAATGGCGCGGAGCCCTTCGGCGCGGGCCCGTGCCGACAGCCACTGGATCGTCTGACGCCCGTATCCCTTCCCGCGTACTGACTCGTCCGTCACGAGGTCGTCGACGAAGAGGTGCTCTCCACGCGACAGCGTGTGTGCGCGCCGCACACCGGCGAGCGTGACCAGGCGCCCTTTGTCGAACCCTCCGACCAGCTCGTACCCGCTGTGCTCCTGCCGCCGGACCTCGTCGAGGAACGTCTCCGCCCGGATGCGATCGCGCAGTGCCGCCATCAGCGGGAACGCCGACCGGATCTCCTCGTCCGTGCGAAGCCGCCTGAACGTCATCACGACTTCACCCTTGTCGGCGAGGCGGCCATCCGGAAGCTCGGGGGTCCGCCCGCGATGTTCCGCTCGCCTTTCGCCCCGTCACCGTGAGGCCAGGCTCCGGATGAGCGTGAGCAGCATCTCGATGGCCACCGCGTTGTGGCCGCCCTGCGGGATGATGATATCCGCGTAGCGCTTGCTCGGTTCGACGAACTCGAGGTGCATAGGCTTGACGGTGCTGAGATACTGGTCGATGACACCCTGCACCGTTCGGCCGCGCTCGGAGATGTCTCGCTGCAGCCGCCGGATGAAGCGCGTGTCGTCGTCGGTATCCACGAACACCTTGATGTCCATCAGCCGGCGCAGCTCGGCATCGGCGAAGATCAAGATGCCTTCGACGATGATGGCACGCCTGGGAGGCAGGGGGTCGCTCGCCGGCTGCCGGGCGTAGCGGGCGAAGTCGTAGACAGGGGCCTCAATGCCACGTCCGTCGCGGAGTGCCGCGATGTGCCTGACCATCAGATCCGTCTCGAGCGAGTCGGGGTGGTCGTAGTTCAGCGCGGCCCGCTCCTCGAAGCGCAGATCGTTGCGATCGCGGTAGTAGCGGTCGTGCTCCAGCACGGTCACCTGCGCATCGCCCAGGCTGTCCACGATCCGGCGGACGACGGTCGTCTTTCCCGAGCCCGATCCCCCCGCAACACCTATAACCATCTGATTCTGAAGCCCCTGTGCCTTCGGGAGCGGGTGCGCCACACGCTTTGCTCACCGTTCTTCAGCGGCGCGACAGGACTCCGCCACCCCGTCCGGACCAGCATGGAAGAGTATAGGAAAGGAGTTTGAGCCCCCGGTGGAATTCCTCTTCATCGCGCTCGTTCTCCTGCTCGTCCCCTTCGTGCTTCCTGTCGTCACGTGGGTCGCCGGCCGGCGCACGCGCTGGCGGCTTGATTCGCTGGAAGAGAGCCTCGTGCGCCATCGGGATCGCCTCTACCAGCTCGAGGCCGAGGTCCGGGAGCTCCGTCAGGAGCGACGTGTCTGGGTACCGCCGGCTGCGGGGCAGACCGCTCCACCTTCCGCTGCCGCCGAAGCGTCCAGCGAGGCGGCACGGTCCGAGCCGCCTGTCGAGCCCTTACCGGCTGCAGAGGCCGCTCCGCAACCCGAAAGGGGGCCCGAACCCGGGACCGACGAGCGTTCTCTCGAACCTCCGCCCGCTCCGCAGGGGAGACCGTCCGTTCCGACGCCTGAGACTGAAGAACCGGTGGCCGCGCGAGTGCCCGCACCGCCGGATGCGGCCGTCTTCGAAGCGCCACCTGAGATCGTGCCGGTACTGGCCGCGGCGGAAGAGGGCCCGCCCCCGCATGCGCCGGCGGAGGCGGACGCGCGAGGCCCGGGAGGCCCCGAGGAGCCGCCAGCCGGCGTACCGGCCCCACCGTTCGACTGGGAAAGTCTCGTCGGGGTCAAGCTCTTCTCCGCCGTGGCGGGCATCGCGCTGGTGCTCGCGGCGATCCTGTTCCTTCGTTACTCGATCGAGCACGGGTGGCTGCAGCCGCCCGTGCGTGTCGCCATCGGCGTGCTCGTCGCCCTGGCGCTGCTCGTCGCCTGCGAGCTGAAGGCGGCGCGGCGCTACCCGGTCACGGCCAACGCGCTGGACGCGGCCGCGATCGCGATCCTCTTCTCCACGTTCTTCGCGGCGCACGCGCTGTGGGACCTCATACCCGCGCCCCTGACGTTCGGTCTGCTGGCGCTCGTGACCGCGCTGGCGGTCCTGTTGTCGATCCGGCGGGAGTCGCTCTTCATTGCCGTACTCGGGCTGCTCGGCGGGTTCTCGACGCCGGCCCTGCTGTCGACGGGCGAAAACCGCCCCGTGCCCCTCTTCGCCTACCTGCTGCTGCTCAACATCGGTCTCGCCTGGGTGGCGCTCCGGAAGGGCTGGTCCTCGCTCAGCTGGCTGACACTCGTCCTCACGACGGTCTACCAGTGGGGATGGGTGCTGCGCTTCCTCGACGAGAGCAGCCTCTCGCTCGCCATGGGCGTGTTCATCGTCTTTCCGCTGGCGTCGATGGGCATGCTGGCGGTTGCGCGCCGTCGTGAGGTCGACGGCCCGGCCGAAGCAGACGGCGGGATCGGCCGGACGAGCCTCGTGTCAGCGGCACTGCCGCTCGCCTTCGCGGCATATCTGGCCGCCGTGCCCGAGTACGGGCCGCGAGCGGGTCTCCTGTTCGGGTTCCTGCTCGTTCTGGACTGCGGGCTTCTCGCGATCGCGCTCGCGCGCCGGGAGGAGATGCTGCACGTGTCCGGTGCCGTCGCCACGCTGGTCACGACCGGCACGTGGCTGGCCGTGTCCTACCCGGGCACGGAGGCGCGCCTCCAGACGCTCGCGTTCGTCAGCGCGGCCGTGGCCCTCTACCTCTTCGCGCCGGTGCTCGCGACGCGGCTCGGGCGCCCGTTCAGTGGGCCGGCCACCCGTGCTCATTTCGCTGCGCCGCTGCTCGTCTTCGCGTTCCCAGTGCTGGCGGCAGTCGAGCGCACGTTCGCGGCGCCCTGGCCGCTCTTCGCGACGCTGCTCGCGGTCGTCCTGGCGACGGCCTGGCGGGCGATCGCGTCGAGGACCGGAGCGCTCTACTGGATCGCCGCGTTCTTCGCGGTCGCCGCGCAGGCGGTCTGGTCGGCGGCGTATCTCGTCCCCGGACGACTGGGCACGGCGATCGCCGTCTACCTGACGTTTGCCGCGGTTTCACTCGGCACGCCGATTCTGGCACGGCACCGATCGATCCCGCTGAAGCCTGCCTGGGGTGCAGGCGTCGTCCTGCTCCTCAGCCTGGGGCTGCTGCTGTTCCTCTCGACCGGATCGGTCGCGCCGGCTGCGCTGTGGGCGCTGGCGCTGCTGCTGGCGATATTGAACGCGGCGGTGTTCATCGAAAGCGCCGCTGGTGGCCTGCCGCTCGTCTCTCAGGCCGGAACGATCCTCTCGTGGATCGTGCTGGCCTCGTGGTGGTGGCAGGCGGCCGGGGCGGTGGGCGTGCTGCCGTCCCTCGCCGTGCTCACCGGTCTGGCGCTCGTGACGCTCGGCGGGCACGCGTGGTCGGCCCGGCAGGCTCGAACGGATGCCGAACCGGCGACGGGGCTCTCGTTCGGCGGCGGCCTTTACCTTGGTTTGTGCGGGCACCTCTTCCTGCTGTTCCTGGCTCCGAACCCCGAGTGGTCGCAGCCGCCGTGGCCCTTCTTCGGTGCGCTCCTCGTCGTGACGCTCGCGACGAGCGCCGCCTCGCTCGCCGTCCGCGCGCCGGTCCTGCACGCTGCCGGCACGGTCGCCGCGGCCGTCGTCGTCGGCGCCTGGGGGGCATCGCTCGGCCCGGGCCCATGGCCGTTCGTGGCGCTCCTGGCGTCGGCGGCGGTCAGCGGCTACGCGCTGGGCTGGATTCTTCTGCCGGGCAGCGATGCCGAGGCCTCGGCCCGTGGCGCCCTGGCGACGATCGTGGTCAGCGAGTTTTCGCTGATCGCGTGGGCCGGGGTCGCGGTGCCGTTGCCGTTCTGGCCCCTCGCCGCGCTGCACGCCGGCAACATGGCGATGCTGCTCGCGCTCGCGGTAATCCGATCCTGGCGGCTGGTGGCGGCTGGGGCGAGCGCGCTTGCCTGGGTGGCCGTGCTGCACTGGCAGGAGAGCCGGCTGTTGTTCGAGGGTGTTACGGGCGGGGGGGATGCGGGCCAGCCGGGGCTGTGGCCGCACCTCCTGCTGCTCGCGGGCCTCCTCTACGGCGTGTTCCTCGCTTACCCGTTCGCCGTTGCACGCCGGCGCACATCCGATCGCGAGCCCTACCTCGCGGCCATCGTGGCGAGCGCGATGCTCTTCTTCGCCGCGCGATCGTCGCTGCGCGCCGGCGACCTCGAATCGGTGCTCGGGCTCGTGCCGGTCGTCGAAGGTGCGCTGCTCGCGCTGCTGTTGCGGCAGCTCCTGCGGATCGAGCCGCCCGGCGAACGGGATCTGGGGCGGCTGGCGCTCGTCGCCGGCGCGGCTCTCGGGTTCGCGACCGTCGCCATCCCCGTGCAGCTGGAGCGCCAGTGGATCACCATCGGGTGGGCGCTCGAGGGCACGGCGCTCGCGTGGCTCTACCGCCGCGTGCCACACAAGGGCCTGCTCTACGCGTCGGTCGGGCTGCTGCTGACGGTGTTCGTCCGCCTGGCACTGAACCCCGAGGTCCTGGTCTACGAACCCCGCGGGCCGCTGCCGATACTGAACTGGTACCTCTACACGTATCTCGTCACCGCCGGCTGCTGCATCGTCGCGGGCTGGTGGCTGGCTCGAACCGACGATTCGCTCGCCGCCCGTCTGCCGAAGCCCTCCGGCTTCCTGCCGGCCCTCGGCGTGGTCCTGCTGTTCCTGCTGCTGAACATCGAGATCGCCGACTACTACGCGACCGAACCGACGCTGACCTTCCGATTCGGCGTGACCGTCTCGCAGGACCTGACGTACACGCTCGGCTGGCTCGTGTTCGGCATGCTGCTGCTCGGCGCCGGGATCTGGTTGCGCATTCGTGCGGCGCGAGTCGCCGCCGTGGGCCTCATTGCAGTCACGACCTTCAAATGCTTCCTCTACGACCTGGGATCGCTCGAAGGACTGTACAGGGTGGTCTCGTTCGTCGGCCTGGCGCTCGCACTTGCGCTCGTCTCGCTCGCGCTGCAGAAGTACGTGCTGCGGAGGGAATCGCGGCAGCAGCCGGGCATCGGAGGGAGCGCATGAATCGAGTCCGTGTCCGTCCGTGTTCGTCCGTGGCCTTTGCCGGCCTGTGTTCGTCCGTGGCCTTTGCCGGCCCGTGGTCATTCGTGGCCCTGCTGTCCCTCTCCGTGCTCGGTCTGTGTCCCTCGGTGGCCGCTCAGGAGGCGCGGTTCGCGGTCGAGCGGCCGGTGCACGCGCCTGGCGCAGGTCCGCTGCGCCTGCCGGTTGACGTCGATCTCCTCACGGCCGGCCAGCCCTTCCGTGTGGTGCGCCGCGGCGACGCCGCCATCGCTGAGGGCGGCCTGGGCGATCTCCGGTTCTTCGATGCCGAGGAACGGCCAGTCCCCTACCTCCTCGTCCACACGCCGTCCCAGCAACGCGTGTGGGTGCCGGCCATCGTCCTGCCGGTCGCCGCAGGGGAGAAGAGCAGCGGTTTCGAGGTGGATCTCCAGGCACCGGCGGTCGTGGACGGTCTCCGGGTCGAGGGCGTTCCCCCACCCTTCCTGAAACGGGTCGTGCTGGAAGGCAGCGGCGATCGCGCGCGCTGGACGATGCTCGTCTCGCAAGGGACGCTGTTCGACCTGCCCGACGAGCAACTGCGTCAAACGACGCTCTCGTTCGAACCGGGTCCCTACCGGTTCCTGAGGCTGACCTGGGACGACACGAACAGCGGCCGCGTCCCGCTGCCACGATCGGTGGCCGCGCGCCGCGCGGCACCCATGCGAGGGCCGCCCGCGCAGATCATCGATCTCGTGTTCGAGCGGCGGCCGAGCGAGCCCGGCCGGAGCCGCTATCGCGTGCGGCTGCCGGGTGCGGGCGTGCCCGTGGTGGCGATAGAGATCGATGCGGGCGGAGGGCACGTCTACCGGCGGGCCACCGTGTCCGAGTCCCGGTTCAGCGGCACAGAGGCCGCGCCTGCCTCGCTCGGCCAGGCAACGCTCGTCCGCGTGGTTCGAGAGAGCGTTACAGCGGCCGCCCTGCGCGTGCCCATTGCCACCCCGCGCGAGCCCGAGCTCGATCTCGTCATCGAGGACGGCGCCAACATACCGCTCGACCTGCGCAAGGTCTCTGCGGTTCTGGCCCAGCTGCCCTGGATCTATGTCGAGGCACCGCCCGGCGTCCTGCTCGCTCGCTATGGGAACAGGACGCTCGAGGCGCCGACCTACGACCTCGAGGCGGTGCGCCGGACACTCGATCTGTCCGCGGTGGCCGAGGCGGCGTGGGGCGAACCGCGGCGGCTCGTCGAATCGGCCGCGGCCCGCCCCGAGGCCGACGTGCCCGGAAGCGGTCCGGAGATCGACGCGAACGCGTTCCGCCATGTCAGGAGCATCGACGTCGGCCAGCCCGGGCTCGTTGCGTTGTCGCTCGATTCCGCGGCGCTGGCGCACAGCCGCGGACCGTCAGCTCGCTTCGCCGACGTGCGCGTCCTGGATGCGCAGGGTCGCCAGATTCCCTACTTGATCGAGCGGCGCGACGAGCCGCTTTCCGTCGATCTCACGATAACGCCGGCCTCGAATCCGGGTTCGGCGGAGCTGACCCGGCCGGAGGGGGGCCGCCGCTCCGTGTACGCGATAGCGATTCCGCAGCCTCAGCTGCCGTCCGGTACCCTGGTGGTGGAAACCTCTGCCCGGGTGTTCCGCCGAACCGTCCGGGTGGGGCTCGAGCGCGCCCCGGACCGGCGCCACCGCACGACGTGGTTCGACGTCCAGGCGACGGGAACCTGGCAGCACGTGGATCAGGAGACGCCGCCGGAGCCGCTCTCGCTGGCGCTGCCGCCTCTCGATCGCACGGAGCTTCTGCTCGTCGTGGACGAGGGGGACAACCCGGCGCTCCCGATCGCGTCGGCGCGCCTCCTGCTGCCGCAGTACCGGCTGCGGTTCTTCCACCCGAACGACTCGACGCTTCGTCTCGTCTACGGACAGGCAGACGCCGAGCCGCCGCGTTACGACCTCGCGCTGCTGGCCCCGCAGGTCATGGGTGCCCCGGCGGCCGAAATCGGCGCAGCTCCCGAGCCCGATGCCGGCGGCGCCTCTGCGACGCCGGCGCTGCTCTCGCCGGTCGCCTTCTGGCTCCTGCTCGGAATCAGTGTGCTCGTGCTGCTGGGGCTGATCGCCAGACTCGTGCGCGCCGGTCCGTGAATCCGGCGGCGGCTCAGGATTTCTGCAGCTTCAGCGCGACCTGGCGGACCTGTTCGAGGACGCGGAGCAGGTTGCCGCTCCACAGCTTTCCAATCTGTTCCTCGGAATACCCACGCCGGACCAGTTCGAGCGTGACGTTGAACGTCTCGCTGGCGTCGCTCCATCCCTCGACCCCGCCGCCCCCGTCGAAGTCCGACGAGATTCCGACATGATCGATGCCGAGGCGCTTCACGAGGTAGTCGATGTGGTCGACGAAGTCCCTGACCGTGGCGCGTGGCGGCGGCCACTTCTCGTTGAGCTCGGCGAGCCGCTTCTGCAACTCCGCACGCCGTTCCTCGCTGAGCTGTGCCAGCGCGCTCTGCCCGCGCCCGCGCTGACCGCCCGCAGGCGTGGCGGCTCCGGCTCCGGGAGCGTCCCCCCGTCCGCGTCCTCCGCGTCCCCCGCGCCCGAGCGGCGTGCCTGGGGGCAGCCCGAATGCCTGCCGCAGTTCGGCCAGGGCCGCCGTGCGCCCGGGTGAGTCGGTCTTCACGTAGGAGCCGAACGCCACGGCCTGCACCACGCCGCCGTTCTTCTTCAGGGCGTCGAGCTGTTCGTCGTCGAGATTGCGGCTGTGATTCGCGAGCGCGCGCGCCGACGAGTGCGAGGCAATCACCGGCGCCTGCGACAGCGCGATGGCCTGCAGGTTCGCAGCCTTCGAAGGATGGGACAGATCGATCATGATCCCCCACCGGTTCGCCTCGGCCACGACCTGGCGCCCCAGCTGGCTGAGGCCGTTGTGCAGCCACACGCCGTCGGCTTCGCCCGTGTTCGAATCGGCCAGCTGGCTGTGGCCGTTGTGCGCGAGCGACAGGTACCGGGCGCCTCGTTCGTGGAACTCGCGAACGCGGCGGACGTCCTCGCCGATCGAATACCCGTTCTCGACGCCGATCATCGCTGCCTTGCGTCCAGACCCGACGATGCGCCGGACGTCGGCCGCCGTCAACGCAAGCTCGATCTGGCCGGGCGCGATTTCATTCGTCAGCCGGTGAATCGCGTCGAACTTGGCAACGGCCTGTTCATAGGCGTTGCGGTATCCCTCGGGCATGAGTGGCCCCTGCCCGACGTAGACGACGAAGAAGGCCACGTCGAGGCCGCCTTCCTTCATCCTGGGCAGGTTGACCTGTGTCTCGAGCCGCTGGGTGTAGTTGCGTTCCGCCGTGAAGTTGCCCAGGCTGATGTCCGCGTGAGTATCGAGGGTGACGACGCGGTCGTGGATGCCGCGCGCCCTGGCTGTCAGCGCGTCGTCGGCCTGCGGGCCTCCGGCCCGCGGCGCGCCAGCGAGCCAGGCCGCCATGAACGCGGCGACGAGTCCGGCTCTCCTCATGCACTCATCCCCGAAGGGGATGATAGCTCAGGGATTGCGGAGCGCGACCATCGGGTCGATTCTCGTCGCCCGGCGCGCGGGCACGCAGCCCGCGAGCAGGGCTGCGGCGACCAGCACCGCGGCCAGTCCGGCAGTCAGCCGCGCATCGCTCGACGCGACGCCCAGCAGGCCGGCCTCCACGAGCCGAGTGAGCACGGCCGAGAGCGCGGTTCCGCAGACCACGCCGATTGCGGTCAGCTTCCCCGTCAACCCGACCGTCAGCCGCAGCACGTCGGCCTGCGTGGCCCCGAGCGCCATCCGGACGCCGATCTCGTGCGTGCGCTGCGTCACCATGTACGCCATGACGCCGTAGACGCCGACAACAGCCAGGACGAGCGCCAGCGCGCCGAAGACGAGCATGATTCCGGCGATGTACTGGAGGCCGATCGTGCGCTCGCGAAGCATCGTCCGCAGGCTCATGACGCTGAACACCGGCTGGGCCGGGTCGATCCGGCGCACCGCGGCCCGCGCGGCCGACGCGAGCGAGGACGGTTCGGCCGGCGTCCGGAGGAGGAGCGACATCGACCCGGCCGGCGCCTGGTCGAAGGGCCGGTAGAGCGTGGGGTAGTTCTGCCGGTTGAACCAGTGGTGAATCACGTCGCCCGAGACGCCGATGACGGTGAGCCATTCGCCGTCGACGACCCGGATCCGCCGGCCGAGCGGATCCTGATCGGGCCAGTACCTGCGCGCGAGCGACTGGCTGACGACGGCCACGGGCTGCGCGGCCTGGCGATCGGTCTCGAGGAACCCGCGTCCGGCGAGGATGGGGATGCCGAGCGTGTCGAAGAAACCTGGCGTGGCGACCCGGTAGTCCACATGGGGGAGGTTCAGGGGATCGAGGTTCGGCCGTCCGTCGATCTCGATCGATCGTCCGCTGTTGTTGGCCACACCCGGTGCGACGTTGGCGGCCGCGGCGGACGTGGCCCCGGGCACGGTGCGGAGGCCTTCCACCACGAGCCTCGCGAATCGCCCGCGCGCGTCGTCATCGCCGTACGGCTCGTCGGAGAGGACCACCGACATCGCCAGCACGCCGTCGGGGTTGTATCCCTGCGGCCCGTTCAGGAAGCGATGCACGGTGACGGCGCTCAGCCCCGACGCGACGAGGAGCGGCAGCGCCAGCGCCATTTCGGCCACGACCAGGCCGCGGCGGAGCCGCACACGTCCGCCGCCGGCGCTGTCCGAGCGCCCGCCCTCCTTGAGGGTCTCCGCGAGCCGCGGTCGGGAGGCCTGGAGCGCCGGGACCAGGCCGAACACGACAGCCGTTCCCAGCGCGAGCACGGCCGTGAACAGCACCAGCCGGCCATCCACGTCCATTCCCTCCCACCCGGCGACGAACCTCACGATGCGCTCGGGCATCGCCGACTGGATGATCCGCAGGCTCGCCCAGGCGAATGCGAGTGCCGTGGGCACCGCGAGGACAGCCAGCAGCACGCTCTCGAGCAGCATCTCGCGTACGACGCGCCCGCGGCTCGCGCCGATGGCGAGCCGCACGGCCATCTCCCGCTGACGCTCCGCCCCGCGGGCGAGGAGCAGGCTCGCCACGTTCGCGCACGCGATCAGCAGCACGAACATCGCCGAAGCCTGCCACATCGAGAGCACCGGACCGAGCCCGACGTCCATCATCCCCTGCGGCAGCGTGTAGGCGTGGCCCGTGAAGCCCTTGTTCGTTTCCGGGTATTCCCGCTCGAGCCTCGCACTCACCACCGCCATCTGAGCCCTGGCGTCGTCGAGCGAACGCCCCGGGGCCAGCCGTCCGAGCACAGTGAGATACCGCGACTTGCGCTGCGAGGCCTCCTCGGTCGTGAAGGAGAGCGGAGACCAGATCTGGGCCCCCATCGGGAACTCGAAGGCCGGCGGTGCAACGCCGACAATCTCGTACGGCGCCCCGTCGAGCTGAATCGTCTGGCCGACGATGGACGGATCGCCGGTGAAGCGGCGCTGCCACAGCCCGTGGCCGAGCACGACGCGCTGATGCCGGCCGCGCGTCTCCTCGGCCGCCAGGAATCCCCGCCCGATCACCGGCGGCGCACCGAGGACGGCGAAGAAGTCGGACGAGACCCGGAACCCCTGCACGCGTTCCGCCTCGTCGCGACCGACGAGGTTCGCATCCCACCACTCGAACGCCGCCATCCGTTCGACGACGTCCAGCTGCCCGCGGAGATCGAGGAAGTCTGCGGGCGACACCGACTGCTGGGGCTCGATGTCTCCATCGCGCATGTGCGCCAGCATCACGATGTGATCGACGTCCGGGATCGTGAACGGCCGCAGCACCAGCGCGTCGATGATGCCGAAGATGGCCGCGTTCGCCCCGAGCCCCAGGGCCAGCGTGAGAATCACGATGGCGCTGAGCGCAGGGCGCTGCACGATCGAGCGCATCGCGTGTCGCGACTCGATTCCGATTGTTCGCATCTGTGTGAGCCGCTCGGCGTCGCCGTCGCTCGCGGGGCCCCACGATCCCCGCTTCCGCCTTCGCGCCGCAGGCGCCTTTCATGGCTTCGCGGGTCCCGCGCAGGCGGGGTGGGCAACTAGCGAGGCGGAGCCTCGCTAGCCTTGCGGCCGCCGCTGGAGGGCAATACGGTAGCGTGCCGCGCCCGGTTCCTCATGTTACCGTGTGGCCGGCGCAGGCAACTGAGGCGCGAGGAGGCCCCGGCCGATGAGGAGTATTCATGCCATGCTGCTGTCGCTCGTGGTGCTCGTTCCGCTCGCAGCCCAGGCGGAGCTTCCCGCCAGCCTGCGCGAGATGGCCGACACCGAGCGCGAGTTCGCCCGCACCGCCAGGGTGAAGGGGGTGCGCGACGCGTTCCTCGAGTTCTTCGCCGACGACTCCCTGGCGCTCACGCCAGCCCCCGTGCCGGCGAAGGACGGCTTGCGCAAACAGCAGGCGCGCCCCTTCTCGGAGAACGGCATCATCTGGGAGCCGCGCACCGGCGATGTGGCCGCCAGCGGCGAAGTGGGCTGGCTGACGGGCCCTGCGACGTTCACCGCGGGACCGGAGGCGAAACCGACGGGCTACGGCTGTTATCTCTCGATCTGGCGTCGGCAGACGGACGGCCGCTGGCGGGTCTTCATCGATATCGGGACGCCGACGCCGGAGCTGGTGGCGTTTCCGCCGGGCCTTACGCGAACGACCGTAGACCGGCCGCATCGTGGTGGCGAGGCGCAGGCCGCTGCCGCCGCCGGGCTGCTCGAGAGCGATCGCCGTCTCAACGAGCGGATCGGAGCAGATGGTGCGGCGTCGGCCTATGGCGCCGTGCTGACGGGCCAATCCAGGCTGCACCGGCCCGGATATGTGCCTCTCGTCGGAACGCAGGCCATCGCCGCCTGGCTCGCCGCACACGCGACAGGCGTCGGCAGCGAAACGACATCAGGCGAGGCCTCGCAGGCCGGAGACTTCGGGTACACCTACGGCGTCTACACCCGGAAGAGCGAGGCGCCAGAGCGGGGACCCTACGTACGCGTCTGGTCGCGCGACCAGGACGGCCGCTGGTGGCTGATGGCCGACGTGGCGCATCCGGCCCGCGAGTAGTACGGCAATCGCTGTAGGATCTGTGTCCATCCGTGTTATTCCGTGGCGGTATTCATCCGTGTTATTCCGTGGCGGTGAAAATCAGTGTTATTCCGTGGCGGTGAAAACATGATCCGTGGCGGCATCCCAGGCGTGGCGTGCGCGCTGCTGGCGGCGTCTCTGCACGCCGGAACCGGCGCGCAGGATCGCCTCCGCGCCCTGCCGGGGTACGCGCAGTACCAGAAGATCTCGCCGCTGGTCGCCGGCTCGGTCCGGAGCGGGCGGCTCGATGCGCTGTGGAGTTCCGACAGTCGGTCATTCGAGTACAACCACCGCGGAAAGCGCTACCGCTACGACGTGGCATCCCGGACTGCCCTCGAGCTCGGCGCTGCTCCAGAGCCGGCCATGCAGACCGGCGCGCGGGACGGCGGCCGCGGAGCCGGGAGCCCCGCGCGCGGTCGGCAGTTCGAGTCGGCCATCTCGCCGGACGGGACGCTCAGGGCCTTCTACCGTGATCGCAATCTCTGGGTCAGCGACGTCTCCGGGACCCGGGAGCGGGCGCTCACGACCGACGGGAACGCCAGGAATCGCGTCAAGTACGGAACGGCGAGCTGGGTTTACGGCGAGGAGCTCGACCAGCGGAGCGCCATGTGGTGGTCGCCAGACAGCCGGAAGCTGGCCTATTACCGCTTCGACGAGACGGGGGTGCAGGACTACTACCTTCAGCTGAGGCAGACCGCCGTCCAGAGCGAAATGGATGTGGAGGCGTACCCCAAGGCCGGGTCGCCGAACCCCATCGTGGACCTGTTCGTGACGGACCTCGGCTCCGGCAGGACGACTCGCGTGGACGTTCGTGATGGCAAGCCGTTCGACAACGCCGTCGTCGGCCACTACGTGTATCGCGTCGAGTGGGCACCCGACGGCCGGGAGCTGCTGTTCCATCGCACGAACCGCCGCCAGAACATCCTCGAGCTGGTTGCGGCCAATCCCGGGACTGGGGCGACACGCGTGGTGCTGCGGGAGGAATGGCCCACCGGCTGGGTGGAGAACAGCCCGCCCATGCACTTCCTGAAGGATGGCCGCCGGTTCATCTGGACGTCGGAGCGCAGCGGCTGGGCCAACCTGTATCTCTACGACCTCGACGGGAGGCTGCTCACGCCCCTCACGAACCACACGAGTTACGAGGTCGGGAGCCTCGTGAAGGCGGACGAAGGGGCAGGCCTCGTTTTCTATACGGCCCGCAGCGGCGACAACCATCTGAAGCTGCAGCTGCATCGCGTCGGCATCGACGGCACTGGAGACGTCCGGCTGACGGATCCCGCGTTCCATCACACGGTCGGCAGCTGCCTGGCCGGATCCCGCCGCGGTGGCCGGCTCCGCGGACCCGCTACGCCCGCCTCGTGCGGGATCTCACCCGACAACCGCTACTTCGTGGACGTCTACCAGCGGCACGACCTGCCCCCTGCCACCCGCCTGGTCGAGGTATCGGGCCGGATCGTCGACGAACTCGCAGCCAGCGATCTGACGACGTTCAGCCAGCTGGGTCTCCGCAAGGCCGAGATGTTCACCTACACGGCCGCCGACGGAACGACCACGCTGCGCGGATTGATCCACTTCCCGTCGACGTTCGATCCGTCGAGCAGGTATCCGGTCCTGGTGCAGGTGTACGGCGGACCCGGGTCGGCCAGCAACACCGCGCGTGAGACGTTCGTCGTGCCGAGCGCGCTCACGGAGTACGGCTTCCTCGTCGTCAACCTCGATTCCCGCGCCGTGCCCGGGATGGGCAAGCGGCAGCTCGACAGCCTCTACCTGAAACTCGGGCAGGTGGAGACGGACGACATGGCGGAAGGCGTGAAGGCCCTGGCGTCGAGGCCCTACGTCGACGCCTCGCGCGTGGGGGTGTTCGGCACGTCCTACGGCGGGTACTCCGCGGCGATGCTGATCCTCCGGCATCCGGATCTCTTCGCGGCCGCCGTGGCGTCGTCGCCCGTGACGGCCTGGCATCACTACGACAGCATCTACACGGAGCGCTACATGTGGATCCCTCAGGAGAACAGCGAGGGATACGAGGCCGGGAGCGCGATGGTGTACGCGAAGAACCTGAAAGGGCGGCTGATGATCTACTACGGGACCGCCGACAACAACGTGCACCCGTCGAACGCGCTGGAGTTGATTGCCGCGCTCCAGCAGGCGGGCAAGAGCTTCGACGTCCAGGTCGGCCCCGATCGAGGGCACACGGGCATCAACCAGGACCGCATGATGGAGTTCTTCATCGAAAATCTGATCGTGCGGGCGCCCGTCGCCGGCTGAACGGAGAGGTCAGCTCCGCGCTGTGCGAATCAGCGGACGCTCGCGGCGTTCTCCCGCGTCACGCGCACCGTCCGCACCTCGCCCGGCTTGCCGAACGGGGCGACTTCGCGGCCGTTGACGCTCCACGACAGCGCCCCGGCATCCCCGGCGCGGATCACCACTTCGCGCGTACCGCTCAGCGCCCGTCGCGTGCCGGGCTGGAGCAGCGCGTAAACCGTCCGCTCACCGTCGACGCTGGCCGTCACCCAGCACACGCGCGTCACGTCGAGGGTCACCAGCAGGCGGGACGGGCTCTCGGGGCCGGGCACCGTTGCAAGGGGCGCCGGCGAGGCGGCGACCGGACCGGATGCCGCCAGGGCCGGCGGCTCGCCGGACGTGCCGACAGCGCCTGGTTCGACGGTGGTGGAGGAATCGCGGCCGAACGTCAGGACGGCGAGCGTCGCGATGGCGATCAGCCCTACGGCCAGCGGCGCGGCCCGCCTCGGGATTGGCACGCCGGGCCGTGCTGCGGGCGCCGCCGCCGGAATCTCCCCCGGTACCACCGGCGGCGCGAACCGGGCGAAGTAGTCTCGGACGGTCTGGTCTGGATCCAGGCCGACCTCGGTCGCGTAGGCGCGCACGAACCCGCGTCCGAACGGCTTGGGCGGGATAAGCGAGAGGTCGTTGCGTTCAATGGCCTCGAGAATGCGCGGCTGGACGCGAGTGCGCTGGGCGAGGATGCCGATCGAGACCCCCCGCGTCTCCCGGGACGCCCTGAGCTGGCCACCGACGTCGCGGATTTCCATGTCCCGCCTCCTGGGTCGACCTGATCCGAGCATAGCACCAGGCGGGCCGGGAGCGAGCATCCGCATCGCGGACGGGGTCGCCCGGCTTCCACGGGACAGGGACGGCGCGCGGAGGCCTCGTCTCGACTGCCCGAAGTCCAAGGGGGAGACCGGGCGCAGATGGACGGGGGGCAGTCATGACCCGACTCATGTCAAGCATCTAGCTACTTCGCGGTGAAGAAATGAGCGCGTCAGTCGCTGAATTGTACTGATGGCCGCGCTCGGCCGTAACCAAGTGCAGCGTTGTGGGCCTTCGTGTCGCGGGACGGTCTGCGTCTCGGTCAGGAGCCGCCGCTGCTGCGCCGCGCCGGCACTGGCCGTCCGAGGCCCGCTTCCGCGAGGCGGGAAAACGGGCCTCGCTCATACGCTCGCGGTGCTCGCCGTCGCGGCGAGTACGGATGCGTGTG